>JBAVTK010000546.1:0-6088 GCA_049696095.1 Aliidongia sp.
GGCCATGGCGGTGGCGAGTGCCGCGCTCTCGCCGGCCAGCAGCATCTGGGCGAGTTCGCCTGGGCCGTCCGCGGCGGCGCGCGGTTCCGGCGGCAGCTCAGGGCTGGGGGAAGCGCTGAAATACAGCTCGAAGCAGGCATCGAGCGCGTGTTTTTCGTCCAGCGTCTTGGCGAGCGACAGGGCAAGTACGTCCTTCAGCACCGCCCGATCGGCATATCCCACCATCTCGACGGCCCGCAACGCATCCATGCTTTCGGCCGGTGAGATGCGCACCCCGGCACCACGCGCGGCCCGAAAAAACCGCAGCAACGGCCCCTGCATCGCCTCAGCTCCGCCCGATGGCAGCCCGTGCGACCAGATCGGGCACCTGAATCGACGCCGCCTGCATGTCCGTCTCATACTTCAGCAGCAGGTTCAACGTGTCGCGCACAATGCCGGTGTCGAGCGCCGTGACATGAAGCAGCAACAGGGCCCGCGCCCAATCGATGGTTTCGCTGACTGAGGGCAGCTTCTTGAGATCGAGTTTGCGCAAAAGCTGTACGAACTCAACGAGCTGCGAGCGCAGTGCTTGCGTAATGCCGGGCACGCGAGCCTCGATGATGCGCGCCTCCAGCCGTGACTCGGGAAAGCCGATATGCAGATGCAGGCAGCGCCGCTTCAACGCGTCGCCCAGATCGCGCCCGGCATTCGAGGTCAGGATGACAATCGGCGGCACCAGGGCGGCGATCGGGCCGATCTCCGGGATGGTCGCCTGATAGTCCGACAGAAGTTCGAGCAGGAAAGCCTCGAATTCCGCTTCGGATTTATCGACCTCATCGATCAGCAGCACGCAGCCATCGGGCTGCTGAAGCGCTTGCAGCAGCGGGCGCGGTTCGAGAAATTCCTGGGAATAGAAGATGTCGCCGAAACCATGCAGCCGGTCGAGCGCCTCGGGCAGGGTTCCGGCATGGCCCAGCACCTCGCCCAATTTGTCCTTCAGGATCTGGGTGTAAAGCAGCTGCTTGCCGTATTTCCACTCATAGAGCGCCTTGGATTCATCAAGGCCCTCATAGCATTGCAGCCGAATCAGCTTGAGCCCGAGCCAGGCGGCCAACGCCTTGGCCAATTCGGTCTTGCCGACACCGGCCGGTCCTTCGACCAGGATCGGCTTGCCCAGGCGCTCAGCCAGGAAGACGGCCGTCGCGATCGGCCGGCTGGCGATGTAGCCAGCGGCGCTCAGCCCGCGCTCGACCGCCTCGATCGAGGTGACCGGCGAGCAAGCGCGGTCGCCGGAGGCTGGAAGCACGTCGCGATCGTCCATCATCTTCATCCTTGAGCCTTCCAACGCGGGGCGTGATGACCCGCGCTAAGTTACGGCAACAAAGCGGTTTCCTTCGAGTCGCGACAGCACGCCGGTATGGATGTCGAAACTGAAGCCGTACAGCGCCAGCCGACCGGCGGCGACTTCCGTTTCGATCCACGGGAAGGTTAGCAGATTGGCCAGCGACAGGCGGACGATCTCGGCCTCGTAATGGCAGAGAATCTGGTCGGTCGCCCCCTCTGCCGGGATCGGCGCCAAGGCCGATTTGGCGATTGCCATCCAGGGCTCGACGAAATCGCGCGCCTCGGCCGGGGCGCCTTCGACCATTGCCCGGACACCGCCGCAGCGCGCATGGCCGAGCACGACGATGCGCGCGACCTTGAGCACGCGGACGCCATATTCCAGCGCGGCACTTGAACCATGGGCATGGGCATCGGGCTCATAAGGCGGGACCAGCCCTGCCACATTGCGGATGACGAACAATTCGCCCGGCACTGCGCCGAACACGGTCTGCGGATCGACGCGCGAGTCGGAACAAGCAACGACCAGCGTTTCCGGTCGCTGCCCCTGTTTGGCCAGCGCTTCGTATCGCGCCCGCTCCGTCGGCCAGATTTCCGCGCGGAACCGGCGATAGCCTGCGATAAGACGATCCATAGCTCTCCTGTCATCACCGTATCGATTGGGGCTTGAGCCGTCAGTATCCGGCTTACCCGATGGCGTCAACGCCTCATGCCGGGGATAGTTGGTCGGATATGAGACGTGCGAAGCGCCAAGACCAACCAGCGATCAGATCACCTCACCGAAAATTGCAGATCGCCGTTGGTTTATTCACACGCAGGGCGACGATAACGCGGGATAGAGTGGCGTGCCATTTCGCCCCCAGGGCGATACACAACAACAGGAGAGGAAGGCCCATGAAATTCCGGATCGTTACGGCGATGTTGCTCGCCGCCGCTTTGTTCGGCACCCAGACAGGGTTCGCCCAGGCTCCGGCCGCGCCCGCGGCCGCCAATCCACTCGACACCGTGCCCGACAAAATGCCGTTCAACGTACCTTACGGTGCCCCGATCCCCTTGGCGCGTGCCGAGGGGTTGATCCAGGCGGCGATCGCGGAAGCGACCAAGCATGGTTGGGCGATGAATATCGCGGTCGTCGATTCCGGCACCAATCTGGTCAGTTTTGGCCGGATGGATGGCGCACAACTCGCCTCGATCACGATTTCCGAGCACAAGGCGCGTGCCGCCGCCAAATTCCGCCGACCGACCAAAATCTTTGAAGCAGGCATCCAGAGCGGCAATAACTATGTGCTGTCGCTTGACGATGTTGTCGGCTCGCGCGGCGGCATTCCGCTGATCGAGGACGGCAAGCTGATCGGCGCGATCGGCTGTTCGGGCGGAACCGGTTCGCAGGATGAAGTGGTCTGCACGGCCGCCGCGTCGTCGATCAACAAATAGGCGCGCGTGGCGCCGGTTGATCACGGCGCTGATTTAGGGTGAGGCTAACGCGCCGAGCGACCAGACATGGCCGCTCGGCCGAAGCCGGAGTGGTTCCCCGAACGGCCGTGAAGCGAGGCAACGATCGGGCCGCGGCGGAAACGCCCGATCCGATGTTCCACCTCGCCTTCAAGCCTGCTTCGGTGCCGCGGCGCGTGACGGACCTTGGCCCATCCGGCGCGGTACCGCGCGGAATTGTGCCACCAGCGTGACCGCGAGCGTGATCGCCAGCACGAAGATCGCGGGCCGGATGCCGGTCGCGGTCGAGAAATTGGCGGCGAGGATGCGAACCACCAGATCGGCGCCGCGGGTCGCGCCGAAATAGAGCGCCTCGCAGACGCCGGTAACGGTCGCCGCCGTGACGCTGAGGCCGGCAAGCTGCCAGAGCGGCACCGGGCCGGTTCGAGCCAACAGGCGATAGCCCATCAGCCACAGATAAAGCCCGCCCATGACGGTCGCCTCGTCGGTGAACAGCTTTGATTGCAGGAAAAAATGCACCGCGGCCAGGGCGGCGATGCCATAGCTCAGCCGATGCAGATTACGCCAGTTCCGGCCGCCCAGGCGGCGGATCATGCCATCGGTCGAGGTCGCACTCAGCGCTGCCAGTGCCAACACGGCGACGGCGCCGATGGTCAGATAGAAGCGGCTGACGATTTCGCTCAACACCTTCGCCAGATCGAACCCCTGATCGACGACATAGCCCGAGACATGCGCCACGGCATAACAGAAGGCGGCAACGCCGATCATGCGGCGCAGTTGAAGCAGCGAATGCCAGCGCCAAACCTGACGCAACGGCGTGACGGCGAGCGACAGGAACAGCAGGCGAATAGTCCAGAGGCCCAATTGCCGGATCGCCTCGATCACCGGCCGGGCCCCCAGATCGTCCAGCAGCGCCAAGCCGAGCACCCACAGGGCCGGCAGGAACAAGGCTGCAAAACAAATGGCCTTCTGCGGCGAAACCCGGCCGCTACGATCGCGCCATGGAAATGTGATCACCCGATTACCCTCAACGAAGCTGCCGTACCGCAATGCAATGGACCGGTCCGATTACTCAAGTCAAATGGGCATTTCCGGCCGAACGCGCCATCAATTTCCCGCGAGGTGCGCTTCAGCCGGTGATGCGGGCTTATCTTCCCTGCCCGGCCTCGCGGATCAGCACCGCCTTTTCCGCCCCGCCGACCGAGCGCAGCCAGGGCTGAAAATGCCGGCCGGTCAGGTCGTTGATGATACCGATGCGGCAGGCCGGGCGCGCTTGTGCGGCCCAGCGCAAGATCGAACCGAGCGCTGCCTGATCGAGCATCCAATTGAACGGCCAAGGAGTGTCGAGCTTCGAGAGGACGAACCGGGCCGTTCGATCGAGCAGGTCGAGGCTGGGCACGCTTCGGTTCCAGATCGTCAGCACGGCCGGATAGCGCGAGCAGGGGCCGGCACCGTCATGACGGAACCCCGCAAAGTCGCAACCTCCGGTGGCGGCAAGCAGATCATCGAGCGGGGCCGCGAATTCGACATCGATATCGGTCAGCACAAGCCGACCCCCATAGCGCTGAAGCAGGGTGGGACCGACCAGAAACCGGCTCGAAGCGTAATAGGCGCCGCTGTGATAAGGGCCGTGCGGTTCAGTCGACAGGTTGAGCCTCTGGCCCGGATTTGCCGCGGCCAATTCGGCGAAAAGGGCAAGGGCGGCGTCATCCGGGCCGATCAGGTGGAAATGAAGGTTTAGCGTTGGACAATGCAAGGCTGCACTGCGGACGAAGCCAGGTGCGAACAGCCGGAAATAGCGGGCGTCGCACGCGGCGGCCAGAGTAATCTCGGCCGGTACGCCCGGAGGTTCGGCGAAGTGCAGCTCGGGCGGGACCACCCGCGCGGCGCTTCTGTCGGCCAGTGCTTCGACATACGGGCGGTCTTCGATCAGCATGGCCTGGCGCCAGGCGACATTGAACGGGCTTTCCGGTCCGATTGGCCAAGCCGAAGTTGAATCTGCCGCCCGTTCCTTGAAGCGGGCGAATTCGACAAATCCGGCATCCTCGTCACCCTGAAGCAAGGCGGCACAGCCGGCATTGTAGCTGGCGGGCAATTGATAGGGGCTGGAGTCCGGGAGACCAGCGGCCAGTGCGCGGACATGGTCGTAGAGGCGGTATGTCACCAGCATTCCGGCCGCACCATGGAAGAACAGAAACCCGTCACCGCGCACCCGCTGCCGGTAATCGGCCAGACCGAGCACGTCGCCGAGCTTGCCCTCAAAGGCAAGCGCCAGCGCCAGACCGAGCCATGCCTGCTCCTGCGCCAGATCAGCCCGAAGCGCCGCCAGAAACAGTTCCGCCGCCTTGGCCGGCCGACCGGCATTCAGCTCGGCAACGCCGGCCCGAGTTATGCCCTCTGCCTCGCTCATTCGACGATTTCCTCTGGCATTGAAACGGCGGCGGGTGTAGTGCGGCGCAAAATGATCGTCGATACCCGGCGCTGCGTCATGGGGTCGGGCGATGTTGCACCGCAGGGAAAGACAGTGCGATGAGCACCCATACCGAGATCCACCGCGCCACGATCCGCGATATCGCCAAAGCCGGTACGCCCAGTGTCTGGCTGACCTGCTACACCGCTTCGCTCGCGCGCTTTCTCGATCCGCATGTCGATGTCCTGCTGGTCGGTGATTCGCTGGGCATGGTGCTCTACGGCTATCCCAGCACGCTGCCGGTCAGTCTGGACATGATGATCCAGCATGGCGCCGCCGTCGTGCGCGGCAGTGCCCGGCCGCTGGTTGTTGTCGATCTGCCGTTCGGCAGCTATCAGGAATCGCCGGCCCAGGCATTTCGCAGCGCCGCGCGCGTGCTGGCCGAGACCGGCTGTGCCGCCGTCAAGCTCGAAGGCGGGGCAGAGATGGCCGAGACGGTCCGCTTCCTGACCCAGCGCGGCGTGCCGGTCTGCGGCCATGTCGGTCTGACGCCGCAATCGGTCAATCGCTTTGGCGGTTTCCGCACCCAGGGCAAGGCGGACGCAGAGGCCGCTCGAATTCTGGCCGACGCCCGCGCCATCGCCGAGGCCGGGGCGTTTTCGCTGGTCATTGAGGGAACGATCGAGCCGCTGGCCCGGCGGATTACGGCAGCGGTCGCGATCCCGACCATTGGCATCGGCGCGTCGGTCGCCTGTGATGGTCAGGTGCTGGTGACCGAGGATGTCCTGGGATTGTTTGCCGATTTCACACCACGCTTCGTCAAGCGTTATGCCAATCTGGGCGAGACTGCGGGCGCGGCGGCGGCGGCCTATGCCGCGGATGTTCGGGCGCGGCGGTTTCCCGCAC
>JBAVTK010000547.1:0-16647 GCA_049696095.1 Aliidongia sp.
GCGTCACGCTTGGCCCCGGTGGCGGGAAAGGCGGCGAGGTCGGCATTCATCGCCGCCCTGACCTGGGTTGCGTTGGCATTTTGCACCCCGACCAGGATCAGATGCTGGCGTTTGAACAATTGGCGCAATTTCTGAAAGGCGTCGGCGGTGGCAAGGCCGCCGGAATGGCCGATATCGACCACGACGGGCGCATTGGCAAAGAATGCCGGGCTGCGCGCCACCTGCTGGGCCAACATGCTCTCGAAATCGGCGGCGTTCGGGTCGTCGACGCGCACCGCCATGACGGTGAACAGGCCGCCGTACACCAGATCGCTCATTCCCGTCCCCGCCCTGTGATCCGCCCCGTCGGCTTAGCGGGTAATTTCGCTCAGAGCAACCCCGCGGCCATTCAGCCATTCCGGTTTCAGCGAAACTTCCACAAGCCGCGCTTCAGATTGCGCGCAATCCCTTCCGCGCCGACATAGTCATAACTTTGGCCGGTATCGGCGAGCGCCAAGCCCTGGGCAATCAAAAAGCCGCTGAGATCGACACCGGTGGCATCCAGGCAGATGGCATATGTCGGCCCGGGACGGGGGACCGGGATGCGGCAGGATACCGGTCCCGGCGCTGCGACCCGAGCGGCCAGTGCCTGGCGGGCGGCAGCGGCGCAATCGCCGTTGGCATCGCCGCAACGATCGCGCTCGCCGGGCCGCTTGATACCGAAGAGCGATATCTCGGTGATATCGACCTTGAGTTCGACAGGCCCGGCTGCAGTTGCGGTTCCGCCGAACTGGCGGGGAGGTGGTGCCGCCGCGACGGGGCGAGGGCCAAATTTCACCTCGTCGGATTGACCGGCCAGTCGAGTCGGGGCCGCGGTCGCGGCACTGCTCGGTGCGGGAGCGGTTTCCGCGGGCGGGGCATGAATCGGACGCTCGGCCACCTTCACTTCCGGCAGGGCCGGCAATTCGACCGCTGGCGTCTCGTTCGGTGCCGGTTCGGGCGTGGGCGCGGACGCGGGCGGCACAGGTGGCACAGGTGTTTCGACCGGCTCGGGAGCCGGCACGACTTCGACCGATGCAGGGGGGCGGAGGCCGGCAAACCAAACGGCGAACAGTCCGATGGTGAGGAGCCCGAGGAAGACGGCGAGGCCGGTGCGAAATTTCATGGTTTGCAGTCTACACCGCCATGCGGTCCCGCCGCCAGCGCGGCCAGTTACCGCAGCCTCGCCCAAACCAATTCCCCATTCGTTCCAGATGTGTTGGTCACCACACTCGAAAAGAGCATAATACTCTTGGTTCACGAGATAAGCCTAGCTTACGATGGCACCGTTTTTACCGCCAAAGGCGTGCGCGCGATGGAACAGGTCGATTTGGCAGAGGCGATCTATGATTTCGAGGGGTTCACGCTCTATGCCGGACAGCGCCGCGTCTTCAAGGGCGAGCAGCAGATCCATATCCCCGACCTGGCCATTAGGGTTCTGATTTTCCTGATCGAAAAGCGCCATCGCCTCGTTAAGTACAATGAGCTGTACCTGCACCTTTGGAATGACCGAGTGGTTGAACCCAACAATATGGCGACGCATGTCTCAACCTTGCGGCGCAAATTGCAACGTCACCTTATTCTCACCATTGCCACGCGGGGGTTTCAATTTGTCGGCAACGTAACGATGCGGGCCGGCAGTTTGTTGCCACCGGTCAAATCGCGCATCAATCTGGTCCGGTGTGCGGTCGGATTCATCCCGACCTCGGTCGAATTGAACGCGGTCGTGACGCTGATCGACCGGCATCGGCTGGTCGTCCTGATCGGTCCATTTGGTGTCGGCAAGTCACGCGCCGCGAACGAGTTGGGCTGGCGGTTGCACAGCCGATTCAGCGGCGGCGTGCTGCGAATCGACCTCGCCGCCGAGAGCGACTCCGACGGGGTGATGCGCCAGACCATGCATGTGTTGCAGGTCGAAAGCTCGTCCGGCGACGCGACGACGATGGAACCCATCGTTCAGCGCTATGGCACACTGCCGATTCTGCTGATCTTCGATAATTGCGACCGGGTTCTGCCCGCGGTGGCGGCGGTCGCGGAAGAACTGCTGCACAATTTGCCCGGCGTTGCAATCATCGTAACCAGCCGCGAGCGGCTGCCGGGCGCGGCCCAAATGACCTGTCATGTCAATCCGCTTGCTGTGCCGGTGTCGGGCGAGGCAACGCCCAGCGCCAGCGATCTTTTTGTCGAATATGGCCGCGTGGCGAATGAGAATTTCAGCCCGCCTGACCGAAACGCGCGGGAGGTCGTCGAACTTTGCCGGCGGCTCGACGGGCTGCCGTTGATGCTGGAGTTGGCGGCGGCCAAACTATCGCGGTTGCGTATCTCGGGGTTGCACGGGCTTCTGGATAAACGGCTCGATGTGCTCGACAAGGGGTCGCGTGAGGGTGATAAGCGCCATCTCAGCCCGCGCGACGCGTTGGATTGGGGCTATGAAGGTTTGGCGGCGGATGATCGACGGTTTTTCGCGCGCCTCGGCGGTTTTCCCGGCACGTTTTCGTTCGAGGGGGCGATCGCGGTGGCCGGGCCGCGGGAGTGTCGCGAAGGCGAAAATATCAAGGCGTTTCTGCGTCTGATTGAGAAATCCCTGGTCACGCTCGACGACGGTAAGGACGATGAGCCTCCGCGTTACCACCTGCTGGAAACAATCAAGCTTTACGCAGGGGAGAAGCTGGAGGTGTTCGGCGAATCGAACGATGTCGATGAACAGCATATCCGCTTTTATGTCGAGCTGTTCAAAAAGGCCGAAGTTGAACGCGAAACCATGTCCGACGACCAATGGCTGCGCGACTATGGCTGGGAATTGGACAATGTCCGCAAAGGGTTGAATTACACCTTGGCCGCGGCTGATCGCGTCAATGACGCCATCGCCCTCGGCGGGGCCAGCGGGCGCCTGTGGGAAAGGCTGAATTTGCGCATTGAGGGCCGGGGCTATCTCGATCGGCTGGTTCTGCTGCTCAATGTCGGCACGCCCGACGCCGATGCGGCCCGCCTGTTGAAATATGCCGGCATTTTGTGGCGCGATGATGATCGGCTTCAGGCCATGGGTTTGCTGGAGCGATCGGTCGCCTTCTATCGCAAAGCAGGAGGGCCGCACCGGCTCGATCTCGCAAGCGCGTTGGGCCTGCTCGGCGATATTTATCTGTATTTGGGCAGACATGAACCGGCCCGAACGGCGTTGACCGAGGCGCTGGAGATTCTGGCCAAAAGCGATCGGAAGAAGGCTCTGTGGAACACCTTGAATGGCCTTGGCTCGCTCGCCGTCACGCTGGGGAAAATCGATCAAGCCCTGCATTATTATGGGCTGGCACTCGACTTGGCGCGCGAATTGAAGGATGCGGTTCGGGAAAATACCGTTCTCTACAATCTGGCTGAAGTTGATTTTTCCCAAGGGGCATTCACGCTCGCGGTGGAACGTGCTCAAGAGGCAGCGACGGGATTTCGTACCACCGGCCAATCCTCCTATCTTGTGCGGCCTTTGGTCAACCTCACCACCTATCACATAGTGCTGAATGATTATGCTGCGGCTCGCCTGTGCGCCGAGGAGGCTTTGTCGCTCTGGCAAGCGACGGACGGCTATTGGTTGCGGCTCTGTCTCCAGCAATGGGCGTTGATCGGTGCGCGCGAAGGTCGCTTCACCAAGGCAGCGCGCCTCATCGGCTTCGTCGATGCCGGCAAGGCCCGCGCGGGTGAGGAACGGCAACCGAACGATCGGCAGGTCTACGATCCCCTGTCTCAGATTTTGAACGGGAATCTGACGGCCCGCGATATCTTGGCCTGCACCGACGAGGGTAGACATTGGGCTGCGGACTACGCCATCGAGTTTACCCTCAAGCAACTCATGCCGGCTCCCACACCGAAATGACCGACTGCCGTCTTCGCGCTCTAGCGAACAATGCTGCCAGGGCATGTGGGCGATGAACCGCACGATATCGTTGCGGCCGGATTTTCGTATCGCGCTCAGGTATTTTGATGCCGCATTCTCGTCGAGCAGGACCGCAAGCGGCCCAGCCATCATAAAAATTGCCGATCATCGACACGCCGACTCGCGGTAGGTTGCTATTTCTGGTAATACGTTTTGGGGAAAACCCACGGAAAAAGTATTCTCAGTATCCATAGCGCTTTTGCGACAGGGCAGAAATCATGTCAACTATTACCCCCATCAGCACGACCGGCCTCTCCAATACGATCGTGGCACCGCCAACGCCGAGTTCGACGGGCAATGGCCCCGACACGATTCGCGCGCCTCTCCAGCCAATTGGCGGCAATGCGACCGTCGCGCCGCCGGCTGACGCCCCGGCGCCCCCCGTACCGCCGCTCCATTCCGCCGGGACGACAGGGACCAACGTCAGCACGGTCGCCTGACGCGCCTTGGATCGACACTCCTCAACGGCGCAGAACACCGCCCGAGAGGGGGCTCGGCCATGGCTCCACCGATCGATGGGGCGGATACGATTGTCCGCCCCATCGCGAATCGGCCGCCACAGGGGCGGATGATGCGACCAATGAAAAGGGCCGTGCTGCGGTTCATGCGCATGACCGGCCTGTTCGCGCTGGCTCGCTGGCACAGCCGACGCGGCATACGCATCCTGTGTTATCACGGCGCGTGGCGGGGCAATGATGGTTTTGCCGGCGATTCGATGTTCATCGATCCGGCGACGTTTCAGGCACGACTCGATGCGCTGAGCCGATTGGGCTATTCGATCGTCCCGCTCGACCAAGCGATCGACGGCCTTGCCGGCACCGCACGCCTGCCGCCGGCCGCCGTCGTGCTGACCATTGATGACGGATGGTACAGTTTTTACAGCGACATGCTGCCGGCGCTGTGCCACCGCAATCTGCCGGCGACCCTTTATGTCGACACCCAGCATTTGCTGAGCCGGCGCCCGATCCCGCATGTCATGGCACGTTATTTCACCCTGATAGCCGGGTGCGCGGAATCGGACGCACAGGTCGCCGCCGACCGGACGCTTGACCTCGATGCGCGGCTAGATCATGCGCGAACGCTCGGCGTCACCCTCGGCCTCGATGTCGACCGCTATCTCGAAAATCGGGTATTCGATTATATGACGCCGGAGGATCTGGCCGCTGCCGCGGCGAATGGCCTGGATATCCAATTGCACACCCATGGCCACACGCTGGGCGATTTCAGTGCTGCGAGCGTCACCGCCGAGATCACCGGCAATCGCGCGGCGCTAAGCCCGATTCTCGGTACCGACCCGGCAAGGCTGCGGCATTTCTGCTATCCGAGCGGCGTGCATGATCGCGCGGCCGGACCGATTCTCGCGCGACTCGGGATTGCCAGCGCGACCACGACCGAGGCCGGCATCGCCTATCCCGGTATGGACCGGTATTTCCTGCCGCGCCTGCTCGACGGGGAAAATCTCAGCCTGCTCGAATTCGAAGCCGAACTGGCCGGCATCGGCGATCTGCTGCGCAGGCTGCGCGCTATCTGGCGAAAAGTTGCGACCGGACATATTCGAGCGTAAAAAATGCCGCCCAGATGATGACCACCAGAAACAAGATCGGCAGCAGCCAGGAATAGCGGCGCGGCACCAAACGGCGGCGCGGCGGCCTATCCACCGCAGGTTTACCGAGCAGGTGACGCTCCCACTGCTGGTCGGCCACCGCGTCGAGTTGATCGCGCGATACCGGCGGGAAGGCGATTTTGTTGACTTTCCCCGTTCTGCTGTCCCGCCGTTCGCAGACGATCTTGTAGGCTTCAAGATATTTGCGTTCGACCAATGCGGCGCGGGCGTCCTGCTCGGCCTGCTGCGGTGAGCCGGCGGTTCCGAACCGGACCCAGTTGCCGTGTTTCTGCACATGAATCTCGTAGCAGAGGTCGTCAGCCATGATCCGTCCAGCCATCGCGGTTCAAAGAAAAGTAATTCTGATTTCGACCCGCGAACCGCTTCAGCATGCGATCCGCCACTTATGGAAAAGTACCATTGCCGACGCCACACAGCAATTGGCGATCATGGAGACGGAATTCGGTTTGGCGAAAGAGTGAATGCGTTGATTTTCTCGCAAAGCGTCTAGCAAATGCAATTGTTCTCTTTTAGATTGTGGCGCCGATTGATGTGATGCGTGCGCCAAGGTCGCGAGATATGCGACGGCACGGGTTTTTATCATCGCCGATGATGCCGGTATGCAACGCACCATCGCGCGCATTCTCAAAATGGTGCGCCGACGGGTGTCGTGAGCCAGGCGAGCGAACGCCGCATGGCGCGAGAGCGAACCCCTGAATTGGGTCGCCCGGCGACTGGGGCGTCATTGATCGGTTACGATCAATGAGATCTTGTATAAGGCCACGATAATTTCCCGCTTTCCTCTTTTCTTGTGAGCGCGATCCCGCTATCTGACGGATCACTCCGGCCGCCGGTTCGCGCTGTGCGACCCGGCTCCCCATAGAAAGTCATCGTCCATGTCTTGCAAGCTGTTTTCCGTCGCCCTCGTGGCCGCGTTACTCACCGCGCCGACCCTGGTGTCGGCCGCCCCGACGCAGTCGATCAGCCATGATCCCGCCACCGTCACGCCCGGCACCTACACAGTCGATTCCAACCATACCCGTGTCTTGTTCAGCGTCTCCCATCTCGGTTTCACCACCTGGTATGGTGAGTTTACCAAGGTCACCGGCACGCTCGATCTCGACCCCAAGGCGGTTGCGAAAAGCACTTTCGAGATTCATATTCCGATGAGTTCGATTTCGACCAGCAATGCCAAGGTTGATGGCGAACTCACCAGCGGCCAATGGTTCGATGCGGCGCAATTTCCCGAGATCGTCTTCAAGGCCGACAAGGTCGCACTCACCGGCAAGGACAAGGCCAATGTGACCGGGCAATTGACCATGCATGGCGTCACAAAGCCGGTAACACTCGCCGTCAAATTCAATGGCGCCGGCATGAATCCGCTCGCCAAGGTTTACACGGTGGGTTTCGAGCTGAGCGGCAAGATCAAGCGCAGCGATTTCGGCGTGAAGACCTATCTGCCGCTGATCGGCGACGATGTCGATCTGATCATCAGCGCCGGCTTCGAGCATAGCTGAGCGGCGGGAGCGTTCGCCGTGGGTAAGCCGATCGCAACCACACGGTATGGCCTGGTTGCGATCACCCTGCATTGGCTGATCGCACTCGGCATCGCTGCGTTGATCACCATCGGCCTGACCATGACCCATTGGCCGGTCACGCCGATGGTGAAGTTTCAGCTTTATCAGCTGCATAAATCGATCGGCATCACGGTGCTGCTGGCCGTGTTGCTGCGCATCCTGTGGCGCCTGATCCATCGGCCGCCGCCATTGCCCGCCCTGCCCTCCTCGGAAAAGACCGCGGCCGTGGCGATGCATCGGGCGCTCTATTTCTTTATGGTGGCTTTGCCGATGACCGGCTGGGCGCTGGTTTCGGCCTCGCCCTTCAATCTGCCGACCGTACTGTACGGGCTTTTACCCTGGCCGCATCTGCCGCTCCTGCCGACACTCCAGAACAAGGCGCCGGTCGAGGCGGTGATGAAACTCATCCATGGCAAGTTCGGCTGGGCGCTGCTTGCGCTGATTTTGCTGCATGCCGCAGCGGCGCTGCGCCATCATTTCATTCTGCGTGACGGCATCCTGCGGCGGATGCTGCCATCATGGACCAGGCCGGAAGAGGAATCGCCATCGTGAAGTTGTTGCCGTGCCTGATCGCCCTGCCCCTCTTCGCCGCCCCGGCGGCACCGGCCGCCGAATGGGCGGTCGATCCCGCCCACAGTCATCTGAGTTTTTCGGGCACCCAGACCGGTGCGCCCTTCCAAGGGCATTTCGCCAAATGGACCGCCGCGATCGCCTTCGATCCGGCGCATCCCGAATCGGGCCATGCCACGGTCACGGTCGATCTGGCCAGTGCGACGACCGGCGACACCCAGCGCGACAGCGCCCTGCCGCAAGCGGACTGGTTCGATGTCGCAGGCTTTCCCCAAGCCCGCTTCGAGGCCGATCATTTCATCGCCAAGGGCGGCGATGCCTATGAAGCACCGGGCAAGCTGACGCTGCGCGGCATCGCCAAGGAGGTCGTGCTGCCCTTCACGCTCACGCTGACCGGCGACCGCGCCGCCGCCAAGGGGCATTTGACGCTGGTACGCAGCGAATTCGGCATCGGCCAAGGGGTCTGGAGCACCGGGGAATGGGTCGCACTGGAGGTCGGGATCGATGTCGACCTGGTTGCGACCAGGGCCGGGGGTTAGAAGACGCCGATCTTCCGTGTGTAGAAAATAACACAAAATGCGCAGTTTTTGCTATTCGTTCCCCATCCACAATTGCCAAATCCGTCGCCAGGGACGGCGCGCGCTGCTACAACAGGCGTGGAAAAATTACCGGAACGCTCGACGGAGACCCCCATGCCCGATTTCAGCCGCGAGGCCAGGCTCGGCCGGCTGGTGGCCGGGATCGACGAAGTGGGGCGCGGCCCACTGGCCGGGCCGGTCGTCGCCGCCGCGGTGATCTTCGATCGCGGAAATCTGCCGGCCGAGTTCGACGGGCTCGATGATTCGAAGGCGCTAAGCCCGGCGGCGCGCGCGCACTATGCCGCCGCGATCCGCCGGGTCGCGCGGATCGGCATCGGGGCGGCCAGCGTCGCGGAAATCGACCGGCTGAATATCCTTCAGGCGACCATGCTGGCGATGGTGCGCGCCGTGGCTGCGCTGGGCGTGGTGCCGGATGCCGCCTTGGTCGATGGCAATCGGGCGCCGCCGCTTGGGTGCCGGGTCGAAACCCTGATCGGTGGCGACGCGCTGTCGCTGTCGATCGCCGCCGCGTCGGTCGTCGCCAAAGTGGTGCGCGACCGCGCCATGGCGAATTTGGCGCGGCGCTATGATCATTATGGCTGGGAGCGCAATGCCGGCTATCCGACGCGGGAGCACCGCGATGCGCTCACCCGCCACGGTGTGACACCGCACCACCGACGCAGTTTCGCGCCGGTGCGGGCGGCGCTGCTCGCTCAGTCGTCGAAGCAGCCATAAACCAGATTCGGAAACAGCACCGAGTAACGTTCGCGCCGGCCCGGTGCCTGGTTCATCAGGATGGCAACGAGCTGTTCGGCCGGATCGACAAAGAAGCGCGTGCCGGCAGCACCGCCCCAAAAATAA
Organism: Aliidongia sp.; assembly: GCA_049696095.1. GTDB lineage: Bacteria > Pseudomonadota > Alphaproteobacteria > ATCC43930 > CGMCC-115725 > JAXDMU01. The sequence goes on from JBAVTK010000547.1 coordinate 9,130, forward strand.
CTGCCCTTCGAGCCCTGGTGGGTCGCGATCCCCGGCTGCAAGCGCACGCCATAGCCGAGGCCGAAACCCAGTCCCGGCCCGCGCCCCTCATCCATGCCGGGAATGGCGCCCAGATGATCGGCGGTCATGAATTCGACCGTCTTACGGCTGAGCAGCCGCTCGCCGTCGAGCGTGCCGCCATTCAACGACATTTGCAGAAACCGGGCATAATCGAGCGCCGTTGAGGCCAGCCCGCCGCCGCCGGATTCAAAACGCGGCGGCCGACGGACATTGTGCAGCGCCACCTTCTGACCCGAATCCGGATCAATGGGAAACGGCTCGGCCAGGCGGGTCTGCGCCGTTTCCGGCACGCTGAATCCGGTATCGATCATGCCGAGCGGGCCGAGAATTCGCTCTTGCAAAAACTCCCCGAGGCTCTGGCCCGACACGACCTCGACCAGCCGGCCGAGCACATCGGTCGCAACACTGTAGGCCCACACCGTCCCCGGCTCGGCGATCAGCGGCAATTGGCCGAGCTTCGCCACCATCTCGTCATTCGATTGGCCGCGATAGCCGTCGATCCGGTGTTCCTGATAGAGCTTCTGGATCGGCCCGTTGCCCATGAAGCCATAGGTGAAGCCGGCGGTGTGGCGCAGCAAATCCTGGATCGTGATGGCGCGCGACGCCGGGGCGAGGTCAAGCACCGTCTCGCCGCTGGTCGGATCACGGCGCTCCGTGCCGACTTGGAGCTTTGCCAGTGCGGGAAGGTAAGCCGCGACCGGATCGCCGAGCAGAAAGCGCCCTTCCTCGAACAGCATCATCGCCGCCGCCGAGACGATCGGCTTGGTCATCGAATAGATGCGGAAAATGTCGTCGGGCGCCATGGCGGCGGCCGAATCCGGGTCGCGGCGGCCGAGCGCCTCGAAATGCGCGATCCGGCCATGGCGCGCAATCAGGATGACCGCACCGGGCAGACGTGCCTGATCGATTTCGGCAGCGAAGGCGGCCGAGAGACGGGCAAGGCGCGCGGTGGACAGGCCCAGCTCTTCCGGACGAGCAGCGGGCAAACCGGGATTGGTTGACGGCATGGTCGGATCGTTCCTGATCTACAAACTGTCGAGAAAGGTCAGTAAGGCGTCATTCACTTCACGCGGCCGCTCCTGCTGAATCCAATGGCCGGCGCCGTCGATCAGATGCAGCGCACGCAAACCGGGCAGCGCCTCGCGCAGCCGGCCGAGGGCCGCCTGACCGGCGGGATTGCGGATCGTCGTATCGCGGCTGCCGGCAATGAACAAGGACGGCACGGTCACCGGTATCAGATGCCAGGGGGCGAGCAAAGCCCAGTTGCGATCGAGATTGCGGTAAAGATTGAGGCCAGGACCGAAGCCGGTGCGGCGATATGAATCCACGAGGACCGCGAAATCCTCTTCGTCGACGAAGCTCGGCAGGCCGGCGAATTCGGGCAGTCGAGCGAGGAAGCCTTTCCCCTCCTCGACATCCGGGCTCAACACCTGAGCGGCCGGCGCCTCGCCGGAGGCCGCCCACAGGATGCGGCGAAGCGTGGCCGGAATATCGGCCTCGAACTCCGCCTCGGGCGGTCCCACTTGCTGGAAATACATCATGTAGAACCGGGCCATGCCGATCTGCCGGAAAATCTCGGTGACCGGCCCGCGGTTGCGCGGCGAAAACGGCACGGAAAGCCCGGCCACGGCGTGAAACATGTCCGGTCGGAGCAAGGCGGCATTCCAGGCGACCGGCGCCCCCCAATCATGGCCGACGATGACCGCTCGCGTTTCGCCCAGCGCCGTCACCAGCCCAACCATGTCGCCGACCAGACCCAGGATCGAATAATCCTCGATCAATGCCGGGCAGGACGAACGACCGAACCCGCGCAGATCCGGGGCTACGACGCGATACCCCGCCTCGGCCAGGGCCGCGATCTGGTGCCGCCATGACCGATGGCATTCGGGCCAGCCATGCACCAGCAGTACGAGCGAACCGGCGCCTTGCTCGGCGACATGCAGCGTCACGCCGTCGAAAGTGATGTCTCGGGTGATAAAGGCGGTCATCTCGGCCCTGCGCTATGGCGGCGGACGCTCACTGTCCCATCCGCCACCCGGTAAAGCAACTGGCACGAATGACGCTGTCGGCGGCCCGGCGCTTGGCAGGCCGGCAGCCGCTTTCGCTCCGGTGATCGCTATCTTAACCACCCGGCGGGGCTGCCATCGAATGGCAAACCGGGATGGGAGCGGTCGTCGGTCCCTGCGGCGTTCCAGATCACGCCGCCCTGATTCCTTCGACGAAGGACAGTACCGCTTGCCAAAGCCTGTCGGCCTGATCCGACAATTGATTGGAGTTTTCGAGCGCGGTCCGGGCATGCGCGTCGGTTTCCGCCGCCGCTTCCAGCACGCCGGCGATGTTGCTGGACACTTCGTCGGTGCCGATCGCGGCCTGCTGGACGTTCCGCGCGATCTCTGCGGTGGCCCCGCTCTGCTGCTCGACGGCCACCGCGGTCGATGACGCGATCTGGTTGATTTCCGTGATCACCGCCTCAATGCCCTTGATCGCGCTCGCCGCCACCTTTGTCTCGCTCTGGATCGACGCAATCTGACCGGCGATCTCCTCGGTCGCGCGCGCGGTCTGGCCGGCCAGACTCTTGACTTCCGAAGCGACCACGGCAAAACCCTTGCCGGCGTCGCCGGCCCGCGCCGCCTCGATTGTGGCATTGAGCGCCAACAGGTTGGTCTGCGCCGCGATGTCGTTGATCAGTTTGACCACCTCGCCGATCCGGTCGGCCGCCTTGGACAGATCTTCCATCGTCGTCGTCGTCTTGCTTGCCTGAACCGCGGCACGCTCCGCGACGGTGGTCGAGTTTTGCGCTTGCCGGCCGATCTCCTGGATCGCGGCGGACAATTCCTCGGCCGCTGAGGCGACGGTCTGGACATTGCTCGAAGCCTGCTCCGACGCCGCGGCCACCGCGGTTGACCGGGTCTTGGTCCGATCGGCGGCATTGTTCATGGTCGAAGCGCCATTGTGCATTCGCGATGCCGACTGCTTGACCGAATCCGCGATACCCTTGACCGTGTCTTCCAGCCGCGATGCCAGCTCGATCAGCCCGGCCTTGCGATCCCGTTCGGCTTGTTCGGCGAGTTTGTTCTTCTCGGCCTCGACCCCCGAGATGCGGATGGCATTGTCCTTGAAAACCCCGACCGCGCGGGCCATGTCGCCGATCTGGTCGCGCCGATCCGCGCCCTCGATGTCGATTGCCAGATCACCATCGGCCAGGCGCGACATCGTCCGGGTGATCCGCCTGATCAGTGCCGAGATCGAAAGACTGATCAAAACCGCCAAGGCGATGCCGAACACCACGCCGATGATCGCGGCGATCGTACCGGAAGCCGATGCTTCCTCGGCAATCACCGCCGTCTTGGCGATATCCCCGCTCCGGCTGGTCTGGTAGCCGCTTCGCAGCGCTTCGGCGTCGTCACCGAGCTTGAGGCCGGTCTTCACCAAGGCCGCGAAAACCTCCTCGGTGGCGGTGGTCGAGCCGACCATTAGATCCGTGGCAGACAGGAATTTGTCGATTTGCGCCGGCAAATTGTCGATGATGCGGGCAAGGCCCGGATTATTGGCCGAAGGTGCTGCCTTCAGCGCCGCGAGTTCCCGGCCGACGCGTTCCCGTTCCGATCCGACAATATCCACATCGCCCACCGCGAGGACAGCGGCATAGCGATAAGTCGCCGCGCGGAGCGCCTGGATCGCCTGTTCGAGCCGTTGGGCGGCCGGCAGCGCCGCCTCGCCCGTGACGCCGAGATCGAGCGTGATGGTCGTCAGCATATTGGTGAGCCGGGCGCCACCGGCATTGACCGCCTGAAGTGCCCCCTTCCGCTTCTTCAACTCCTCGTCCAGCCGATCAAACGCGGCATGGTAGGCCGAGAGGCCGGAATGAAGGACATCGCCGCGCGGACCGATGGCACTGCCGAGCTTTTCGAGAGATTGGTCGACCGGCTCGAACGCCTTAAGCGACCTGGCACGATCCGTCGCGGCGCTGGACCGGACATAATCGACGTTGACCTGCCGCAGCACCAGAAGATTGCGCGCGAAATCGCCGACCAGATCTGACGCGATGGATTCCTGTTCGATGCGCGCGACGTTGTCGCGTACATCGCGGATCCGCCCATTATAGAAAATCGACGTGCCCGCGATCAGCACGATCAGCAGCCCGAACCCGCCGATCACGCGTCCACTGAGGCTAAGCCGATTGGCAATGGTCAGCACGGACATGGGTTTTCCTATCTGCCAAAGGCGCGGATGGCATCGATCTTGTCTTTGCCGAACTGCTTTTCGAAGTCGCTTTCGAGACCGGCGAGGGTAGTGACAAAGGCCGCCCGGTCGATATCTTCAACGACCTTCATGCCGCGGCGGCGCAATTCATCGATCCCGTTCTTGTCAATCCGATCGAGATAGGCGCGCGACGCCTTGCCGCCGGCAACGGCCGCGGCGCGCAGCGCCTGCTGATCGTCGGGCTGGATGCGATCGAGAACGCGCTTCGAGATGAGAAAGGCCGATGGTGAGTAGACATGCCCGGTCAAGCACAGATAGCGCTGCACCTTGTCGAAGTTCGTCGAAAGGATGGTAGCAATGGAATTCTCCTGAGCCTGGACCAAGCCGGCGGACAAGGCCGGATAGACATCTGGAAAAGGCAGAGATTGCGCGTCCGCGCCAAGCGCCTTGAAGCTTGCGACCATCACGTCCGATTGCGGTACGCGGATCTTGATCCCCTTGAGATCCTCGGGCCGACGGATTGCCTTGTCCGTCGTCGTGACATGACGCAGGCCGTTCTCGCCCCACGCCAGGCCGACGATGCCCTTGGGTTCGAATCGAGCGAGCGCCGCCTTGCCGATTTCGCCATCGAACACGCCGCGTGCGTGGGTCAGATCGCGAAACAGGAACGGAATGTCGAAAACGCTGAGTTCGGGGACAATGGCGGCGAAGACCGCGGTCGAGGTGAAAACCATGTCGAGCGTACCGGACCCAACATCCTGCACCATTTCCAGTTCACCGCCCGCCGAGGCCGACGGATAAAGCTCGACCCTCAACCGGCCGCCGCAATTCCGCTCAACCTGGGCGACGAATTCAGCGGCGCCGGCGCCAAATTGCGATTCGCGAGAATTGACGATGCCGACACGCAATATTTGCGAACGGGCGGCGGCATGCGCGCACTGGGCACCGGCAAAGCCCAATGCTGCCGCAACCACACCGCTATATCCGAGGAAATCCCGTCTCTGCATCATCGCTCGCATTCTTGTCCGAATCGGATTGAATAGACTGATCGGCATTCTATAAAAATGAAATCATTAAGAATTTGTATAGTACATTTTCGGAGTAAACTTGGGCACTTCGAACAACGTCATTTAGACGGCCGGCGCTTTTTTCGGCGCTCGGCCGAAGGCGGGACGATTCGGTTGCAGAGCAAGCCGATACCTCGATTTCACGCCTCGCCCTCATCGCCCCATTCCGCCAATCGCGCCAGATGGCCGTAGCGGCTGTGGCGCGGCGCGCGGCTGGGGCGTGGGCGCGCGAGATAAGGTGTCGCCGGATCGTCGAAGCGGGCGATGAGTTCGACCAGCCCGAGCCGCGCGGCTGCGGCCAGAGCCGCCGGAGCCTCGCCGGCTTCGATGATCTCGCCAGCCGGATCGCCGCCGTCCAACCGCCAGAAATTGAGCGCAATGACCGGTCCTGCCGGCACCTCGGCAAAGCCGCCCGCCTCAGCGATCGCGGCCTCCAGCGGCAATTGTGGCGAAAAGCCCAGCGCCACCTCGTCCTTGGACGGAACACGCCCGGTCTTGTAGTCGATCATCGCCAGTCCGGCTTCTTCGAAGCTATCGATGCGGTCGGCCTTTGCGGTCAATTCGAAGTCGCCGGCCGGACCGGGCAGCAGCAGCCGGCCCTTGCACTCGGTCCAGCTTCGCGCGACCAGCGCCCGCCGATCGGCCTCGATTTCGACGAACCAGCGGGCGATGCGCTCGAAACGCGGCCACCAGAATGCCCAGACGCCCGGCCGGTCGAGTGCCGCGCCGAACGCCGCCCGGCCGATTTCGAGCAAGCGTGCCAGCGGATCGCCCGATGGGGCGCTCGTGACAAAGCTGTCGAGCGCGCGATGGATGAACACGCCGCGCTCGGCCACGCCCGGATCGGCATCAAGCGGGTCGAGCGGTTCCAGCCGCAGAATATGTCGGGCATAGATGGCGTAGGGATCGCGCATCCAGGTTTCGATCTCGGTCACCGACAATTTGCGTGGCCTGAGCGCCACGGGCGGACGCGGCTCGGGCGGTGGCATGGAACGGATCCCCGCCGGACGACCGAGCAATTCGGCAAGGCCCGCGGTCGGGTGACGCTCAAGCGCCAGCCCGGCCGCCTTCAGCACGGTTTCGAGCCGCAGCAGCCAGCGCGAGGGCACGGTCGGCGCCCCCTCGGCGCGGGTGCCACGGGTCAGTACGACCTCACCGGCATGAAAACCGAGGGCGAAATCATGAGCCGCCAGGCCGATCTGCGCCTCGGGCGCCGGCAAGCCGAATTCGCGGCGCATCGGCCGCGACAGCCACGGATCATGCGGTGTCTCGGCCGGCCAGACGCCTTCATTGAGCCCGCCCAGCACGACCAAATCGGCATGCAGCAACCGCGCCTCCAGCGTGCCGAGAATCTGGAGGCGCGGATGCAGACCAAAGCGCGGACGAACCACGCGACCGGCCAACAGCGCCTCGAACAGCACCGGATAATCGGCACCGCCGAGCGGCGGGAAATCCGGCACCGCTTCGCCCAGTTCGACGACGAATTCGGCCAGGCTCTCGCCGGCCTCCTTAGCCCACAGCCGATCGGCCCCGGCGAGCAGTTCGGCCGCGCGGATATGGGCATCAAGAGCGTCCGCGAGCCGGATTTCCGGCGCCTCGATCAAATCGAGAAACGGACGCAAGATTGCGTCCAACCGATCGATCAGCGGCGAATGTTCCGGCGACGCGGCCCGCAAGCCGGCCAACCCCGGTGCCGGACGCGGGCCGCGCAATACCCGGCGCTCCAGATCCCGCGCCTCGTTGCGCAGAGCCCGATCGGCGAGCGGGTGTTTCAACAACGCCAGCAACGGCACCGGCGCCAACCGCTCCGCCGCCGCCTCGGCAATCAGCCGCAGCAGCGTGCCGGGCGCGGTCTGGTTCAGCGGAATGCCGGCCGAATCGTCGATTTCGATGCTCCAGCGCCGCAACTCGGCCGCCACCCGCCGCGCCAAGCCGCGATCGGGCGTGACGAGCATGCCGGTCGCTTCCGGTGTCTCCAGCACCTGGCGCAGCAGCAGGGCGACGGCCATCGCCTCCTCCTGCGCTCCGCCAAGATCGAGCCGATAGAGGCCGCGCACCGCGGTATCGGGCAAAACCGCGATTTCGCGCCAGCGCTGGCTGACCGATGCCGGCCGCATCATTTCGCGCGCCAGCGCGGCGCGGCCCGTCCGCTCTTCGGTCCAGGGCCGCAAGACATCGTGGGATACGC
>JBAVTK010000548.1:0-21894 GCA_049696095.1 Aliidongia sp.
CCGCTGGCTCCAACGCCATCCACGGCTCGTCCTGGCGGTCGCGCTGCTGTTGGGCGTCGCGGCGCTGGCCAGCATCCCGGTGCTGCGCTTTGACGCCGATCCGCTCGATCTGCAAAGCCCCAAGCTGCCGCCGGTCGCGACCGCGCTCGAACTGGTCAACGATCCGGAGACCGCGCCCAGCATCGAATTGCTGATGCCCGATCTGGCCGAGGCCGAAAATCTCGCCGACCGGCTGGAGAAGCTGCCGGAAGTCGGCCGCGTGCTGTCGCTCGCCAGCTTCGTGCCGGGCGACCAGCCGGCCAAGCTCGATATTCTGAGCCAGATGCAATTGTTTCTCGGGCCGATTCTCGACGAGAGCAATCAGGTAACGCCGCCCGATGCCGCGACGGAACGGGCCGCGACCGAGCATTTCCTGGGAGACCTGAAGAGTATTCTGGCCAAGCCGAACAGCCCGATCGCCGAGCCGGGCCGTCATTTCGCCGAGGCACTGACCCGATTCCTCGCCCTGCCCGGCGGCGGCGATGTCGGCCGCTTGCGCGATACGCTGGTCGGCGGCATCGAGGGCCGGGTCAAGGCGCTGCGCGTCGCGATGACCGCCGGGCCGCTCACCATCGAGACCATGCCCGAGGAGTTCAAATCCCGCTGGCTCGCCCCGGACGGCCGCGCGCGGCTGGAGGTGAACGCCAAGGGCAATATCCGCGACCCGGCCACCCTCGCCCGCTTCGTCGATGCCGTGCGCCTCATCGCACCCGGCGCGACCGGCGGGCCGGTGCTGATCCTGGAAACCGGCCGCACGGTCAGCCACGCCTTCCTGATCGCGTCGACCTATGCGCTGATCGGCATCACGCTCGTGCTCGCGGTGATGCTGCGCCGGCCGCGCGACGTGGTGCTGGTGATCGTGCCGCTGATTCTGGCCGGGCTCTACACGCTGGGCGCCATCGTGCTGCTGGGGTTGGCGTTCAACTATGCCAATGTCATCGCGGTGCCGCTGTTGATGGGCATCGGCGTGGCGTTCGATATCTATTTCGTGATGCTGTGGCGCGCGAGCAGCGGCCCGGTCGCCCTGCTGACGACGCCAACGGCGCGCGCGGTGGTGTTCAGCGCCTGCACGACGGCGATGGCCTTCGGCAGCCTGGCGCTGTCGCACCATGCCGGGACGGCGAGCATGGGGCTGCTGCTCGTCATCGCGCTGTTCTTCGTGCTGGTCTCGACGCTGGTGGTGCAGCCGGCGCTGATGACGCTGGTCGGGCGGGGGCGGTAGGGGATACCGGAATGTGGAACCGTCTGGTACCGAGATCGGATAAGCCCAAAGCCGGCGGCGCGATGAGAAAGACTCGTAGTTCGTGAGGCCGCCGAGTCGTGCAATTTACGAGGGATCATCAATGAATCCTTTTTTTCGAGCGCCTGAGCTGTCCGTGACCTTCCTCGTCTGTGGTTTTGCGAATTTTCTGGTTCGCCGTCTCCTGGTTTTGATCCTGATCGGCTGTGGCTTCGCCGGCCCGGCGACCGTAGCGCAGACAATCGTCACCCTTGGTAGCGGCTTCAAGGGACCCAATGGGATCGCGGTCGACGCCAGCGGCAATGTTTTCATCGCCGACGACACCAATTCGGTGAAGGAGATTTCGGCGACGGGTGGCAATGTGACAGTAAAAACACTCAGCACGGGTGTTGGCACACCGGGAGCGGTGGCGATCGACAGCCAGGGCAACGTATTCGCCGTGGACGCCCCCTCGAACCAGGTCTATGAAATCCTCGCAGCAGGCGGTTACACAACGTTCAAAATGATCGGAGGCGGGTTTAACACGCCCCTCGGTGTTGCAGTTGATGGCAGCGGCAACGTCTTCGTCGCAGATAGCGGCAACCATGCGGTCAAGGAAGTCCTGGCACAGGGTGGGTATGTCACTGTCAGGACTCTCGGTGGCGGAGGCTTTTTCAGTGGCCCAAGAGCTATCGCGGTGGATGGTGACGGGAATGTCTTCGTCGCAGACAGTTTCGACGTGGACGAGATCCCGGCGGCGGGTGACTATGCCACGATTAAAACCCTTGGTGGTGGGTCCGGTGTCGCGCCTAAAGGGGTTGCGCTCGACCGCAAAGGGGACGTCTTCTTCACTGGTGGCGGCAATAACACCGTTGAAGAAATTCCTGCCGGCAGCGATGCGGCCGTCGTAATTAGCAGTGGGTTTTTCCAACCCACCAGCATAGCGGCCGATGCCACCGGTAACGTTTTCGTACATGACGTTGGCGGGGTGAGCGAGATTTTGGCGGCGGGTGGCTATACTGTTGTCAATAATCTCGGCAGCGGGTTCGTCGGGGCTTTCGCCCTGGCGACTGATGCCAATGGCAATCTCTTTTTCTCCGCTTTCCCGACGACCCCGCTCAACACCGCGCGAGTGAAGGAATCCCTCGCATCAAGCGGCTTTGCCGCGATCACCGATATCAGCGCCGGCTCGTTCGACGCTCCCGAGGCTATCGCGGTCGATAGCAGCGATAATGTGTTCATCGCCGACGTCAATAATAATGCCGTGAAGGAGCTGCTGGCTGCCAGCGGCTACACTACGATCGTTTCGCTCGGGTCCGGGTTCGGCCATCCCACCGGCATCGCGGTCGATGGTAGCAGCAATGTCTTCGTCGCCGACAGCAACAGTTCGGTGAAGGAGATTCTCGCGGCCGGCGGCTATGTCACAGGTAATCTGATTGGCACCGGTTTCGCACAACCTCAGGGCGTCGCGTTCGACCGCGACGGCAATGTTTTCGTCGCCGACACCAATAACGGCGCCGTGAAAGAGATCATCGCCGCAGGCGGTAACAATGCCATCAAGACGCTTGGGAGTGATTTTCCTGCACCCGTGGGCGTCGCGGTCGACGGTGTCGGCAATGTCTTCGTCGCTAACTTCCAGAGCACCGGCGTCAATTCCGCGGGGATGAGAGAAGTCTTCAGTGGCGTGCAGGAAATTCCGGCCGTCGGTGATGGTGCCGCAGTCATCCCTGTCGCTAGCGGGTTCTTCACCCCCAAGGGCATTGCCGTCGACGGCCAGGGTAATGTCTTCGTCGCCGATAGCGGCAACAACGCGGTGAAGGAAGTCCTCAACGGGCCGCCGGTGATTGAGGCCGCCGTGCTGCCGGGCTCGCGCTCGGTCGAAGTCGGCACAACGCCAACGCTCTTTGCAACGATGATCAACACAGGACCAATCGCGCTCGAGGGGTGCCAGATCACCCTCTCCGCGGCCGCGTCCACAGTTTTGTCCGGCGGGTCGCTGAGCTATCAGACGACCGATTCTGCTACCAATTCGTTGACCGGTGCGCCCAACCAGCCAGTGACGATTTCTGGCAACAACGGCTCCCAAAGCTTCCTTGTCTCATTCCCTGATCCTATTGCGGTCAGTGCCGTGGAACTCCCGCTGGGCTTCAACTGTGGCACAGTGAACGTGCTCAACGCGGCAGCCATTGTCAGCGGCGTCGATACGGTCGATCTCACTATCTCAACCACACCCGTCCCCGATATTATCGCGCTCGCAGTTACCGCGACCAATAACGGAATCATCGAACTGCCCAATGGCGGCACAGCCGCCTTCGCCGTCGCCAGTTTGAATGCTGGAGCGACGGCGACACTCTCGGTCTCGGTCGATACCGGTGCTGCGAACTTGCCGCTCATTGCGACGATCTGCGAGACAAATCCAGCCACAGGCCAATGCCTCGCCGCCCCGGCCGCTTCCTTGTCATTGAATTATGCCAACGGGGAGACACCGACGTTCTCAGTCTTTCTGCAATCGAGCGGCGGGGCGATTACCTTCGCCCCGGCGACCTCGCGTGTCTTTGTCCGATTCAAAGATGCCGATGGGCGGTTGCACGGCTCGACCAGTGTCGCGATCGAAACGGAGTAAAGAGAGCTGTTCAGGCCGAAAAAACGACAGCGGTGTTCGACCACGACACCGGCCGCGTCAGGAACGTCTCACGGTGACGGCGCAGGGGCTTCGCCGGACGGCGGTCGGCATCTCGCGCAGTCTGTCGTTGGTCGATTCGACTAACTCCCAGTCAATCAGGAGCCAGGAAAGGCTGCGTCCTCCGTAAAGCAGTCAGTGTGGCGCACATGGTAGCTTTCGAGTAGCGTTACCTGGGGTGGGAATGATGGTAGTCCGACGAAGACATAGGTAATACCCAATATCGTTACTGCGCGATATAGCGGCACGGCTTGGGAACAATCCACCATGTTCAGGCCGAGACACTGTCGGTTTGCGCGCGCCGAAATGCTGGCGCAGTTACAACCAATTCCCTCCTCCGATCCACCTCCCTCTCACTGAACCCCCTGCCCCTCCGCCTTCTTCTCCAACTCCGCCAGCAACCCGGCATAGCCTTCATGCTGAAGCACCGCACCGAATTCGGAGTGGCGCGTCGCCAACTCGCTGATCGTGCCGGTCAGATAGACATCGACCACCTGCGGCACCCCGGCGCCATTATCGCGCAGCAGATAGTTGATCGCGATGGCGGGATCGCGCGGCCGCGTCAGTCTGGTCAGGATGATGGTGCCGTTCGGCCCGTCCCGCGCGCCGTCGATGACGAAGCCCTCGCCGGAATAGCCGTCGAAGCGCCTTGCATAGGTCGCGGTGATGAAGCGGCGAAAGGCATCGCTCATCGCGTCGCGCTGGTCGGCGCTCCAACCCGTCCAGGCCGGGCCGACGATCAGTTGCGTCATCAGCGGCACGTTGAAGCTATGCTCGATGACCGGCTCCAGCGCGGCGTAGCGGCCCTGATAGCCGAGCTTCGCCGCATCCTGCATGACGCCGAGCAAGGCGTGGTCGAGGGCGTCGATCACCGGGACAGCCGCCGGTTCGGCGCGCACGCCGATCGGTGCGGCCCAAACCAGCAGGGCGAGTGCCCCGGCCCATGGAAATTTCACCATGCGGTGGTTTCCAGCGATCCGCGGCGGATGAGCGATCGACCCGACGCTCAGGCGCGAACCGGCAAGGGCTGCTCGGCCCGGCCCAGCGCCGCCAGTGCCGTCGCCGCGATGTGGCGGGCGTTCAGTCCGGCCTGATCATATTGCACCATCGGCGAATCATGATCGATGTAGATATCGGGCAGCACCATCGGCCGCACTTTGAGACCGGCATCGAGCAAGCCGGCCGTGGCCAGCGCGTGCAGCACATGGCTGCCGAAGCCGCCGATCGAGCCTTCCTCGACCGTGATCAGCACCTCGTGATGGCGCGCCAATTGCGTGATCAGATCCAGATCGAGCGGCTTCATGAAGCGGGCATCGGCCACCGTGGTCGAGAGGCCGAAGCGTTCGAGTTCGGCCGCGGCCTTCAATGATTCCTGCAATCTTGTGCCGAGGCTGAGGATCGCGACCGAGGTGCCTTCGCGCAGGATTCGTCCCTTGCCAATCGGCAAGGCCACCCCGACTTCAGGCATCTCGACGCCGATGCCGTCGCCGCGCGGATAGCGCACGGCCGAGGGCGCATCGTCGATCGCGACCTGAGTCGCGACCATATGGACCAGTTCCGCCTCGTCGGAAGGCGACATGATGATGAAGCCCGGCAGGCAGCCGAGATAGGCCAGATCGAACGAACCGGCATGGGTAGCACCATCGGCACCGACCAGCCCGGCGCGGTCGAGGGCGAAGCGCACCGGCAGCTTCTGGATCGCCACATCATGGACGACCTGATCATAGCCGCGCTGCAAGAAGGTCGAATAGATCGCGGCGAACGGCTTCATCCCCTCGGTCGCGAGGCCGGCGGCGAAGGTCACGGCATGCTGTTCGGCGATGCCGACATCGAAGCTGCGCTCGGGAAACGCCTTCTCGAACAGATTGATGCCGGTGCCGGACGGCATGGCCGCGGTGATCGCGACGATCTTGTCGTCCTTGGCCGCTTCCTTGACCAGGCTCTCACCGAAGACGTTTTGATAGGACGGCGCGTTGGATTTGGGCTTGGTCTGGGCGCCGGTCACGACATCGAATTTGGCGACCGCATGGTATTTGTCGCCGGCCTGTTCGGCCGGGGCATAGCCATGGCCCTTCTTGGTGACGACATGGATCAGGACCGGGCCGGCATCCTCGGCATCGCGGACATTCTTCAGCACCGGCAGCAGATGATCGAGATTATGGCCGTCGATCGGCCCGATGTAATAGAAGCCCAACTCCTCAAAGAGGGTACCACCAGTCACCATGCCGCGGGCATATTCCTCGGCGCGGAGTGCCGCAGTCTTCAAGGTGCGCGGCAACTGCTTGGCCAGATCGATCGCGCCATGGCGCAGGCTGCGGAAGCTCTTCGAGGACAAGAGACGCGACAGATAGGCGCTGAGCGCGCCGACCGGCGGGGCGATCGACATGTCGTTGTCGTTGAGCACGACGATGAGCCGCGTCGCCTCCATGGCGCCGGCATTATTCATCGCCTCATAGGCCATGCCGGCGCTCATCGCGCCATCGCCGATCACCGCGATGACATTGTTGGTGCGGCCTTGCAGATCGCGCCCGACCGCCATGCCGAGCCCGGCCGAGATCGAGGTCGAAGAGTGGGCCGCGCCGAACGGGTCGTATTCGCTCTCGCTGCGCTTGGTGAAGCCCGAGAGGCCGCCACCCTGGCGCAGCGTGCGGATGCGCTCGCGACGGCCGGTCAGGATCTTGTGCGGATAGGCCTGATGGCCGACATCCCAGATCAGCCGGTCGTCCGGCGTATCGAAGACATAATGCAGCGCCACGGTCAGTTCGACGACACCGAGGCCGGCGCCCAGATGACCGCCGGTGATCGACACCGCCTCGACGGTCTCCTGGCGCAGCTCGTCGGCGAATTGCCGCAAATCCGATTCTTGCAGCTTGCGCAGATCGCGGGGCAGCATGACCTTGTCGAGCAGGGGTTTTGGTTGACCGAACACGATTACTCCTTGCCGAGTGCCAAAAGGCTGACCCGGACGCCCTGCCGAAGACGCCCGTATAGGTCCAACCTACTCGCAGCAAGTCGGTTTCGGCAATGGCGACGTTGTTTCACGGGCATGTTCTGCGTCTTTTGCGCCAAGTTCGGCGCGGATAACAGGCCAAAGCCGTCATTTCCGATGTGCGGCGGGCGCGTAGGTCGCCCCTTTGCTCCCATAGTTCGGTCATGGTACGGTCGGCGCGCCGATCGAACCTATGAAACGGCGAGCATCGCCCGCGGTCGCAATTCCGCGCGATTTGGCGATGCAACGCACATTTTCGCTTGAACTCAGTTCCGGGACTGTCCGCATGAAAGTGATTTTGGCCAAGCCGCGCGGTTTCTGCGCCGGTGTCGAGCGGGCGATCGAGATCGTCGAGCGGGCATTGGAGAAGTACGGCGCACCGGTCTATGTCCGGCACGAGATCGTGCATAATCGCCATGTCGTCGACAGCTTGCGTGCCAAGGGCGCGCGCTTCGTCGATGAGCTGGATGAGATTCCCTCGGGTGGCATCACCGTCTTCAGCGCCCATGGCGTGTCGCAGAAGGTCGAGGACGAGGCGACCATGCGCAGCCTGCCGATCATCGACGCAACCTGCCCGCTGGTTTCCAAGGTGCATCACGAGGCGCAGCGCTACGCCGATTCGGGTCGCGACATCGTACTGATCGGCCATGACGGCCATCCCGAGGTCGAAGGCACCATGGGGCGGATCGACGGTAAGGTCTATCTGGTGGCGACCCCCGAGGATGTCGCCAAACTCGATGTGCGCGATCCAACGCGCCTCTCCTATGTGACGCAGACCACCCTGTCGGTCGATGATACGCGCAGCGTGATCGAAACGCTGAAGGCGCGCTTTCCGGCCATCACCGGACCCGATACGCGCGATATCTGTTACGCCACCCAGAATCGGCAGCGCGCGGTGCGCGATCTGGCCGAGCTGGTCGATGTGATCCTGGTGGTCGGGGCCGAGAACAGCTCGAATTCCAATCGGTTGCGGGAAATCGCCGCGGAGATAGGCACGCGTGCCTATCTCATTGCCGACGCCAGCGTGCTCGATCCGGCCTGGCTCGATGGCGCGCGGGCGGTCGGCGTCACGGCCGGCGCGTCCGCCCCTGAGCATCTGGTCCAGGAATTGGTCGATCGGCTGCGTGATCTTGGCGCCACGGCGGTTGAGATTCTGCCCGGAGTGGACGAAAATGTCCGCTTTAAGATGCCGCCGGAACTCGCGGACGCCACCGACGCTTCGATATAGTCGTATTCGTTTTTTGCTCCGGCGGGCGCTTCCCGTCCGCCGGATTTCCGTCACTTCGGCCGGCTTGTTCGGTCCAACCCGTCGGGGGCCAACTTGGCTGTCTCACTTCTCCAGAGCGTGCGCGTCGGCGCTTATATCGTCAAACAACATCTGCTCGGCCGCAAGCGCTATCCGCTGGTGCTGATGCTGGAACCGCTGTTTCGGTGCAATCTCGCCTGCGCCGGCTGCGGCAAGATCGACTACCCCGACGAAATCCTCAATCAGCGCCTGACCGTCGAGCAATGCCTGGAGGCGGTCGATGAGTGCGGCGCCCCGGTGATCTCGATCGCCGGCGGCGAGCCGCTGTTGCACAAGGAGTTGCCGGAAATCGTCGCCGGAATGCTGGCACGCAAGAAATTCGTCTATCTCTGCACGAATGCCCTGCTGCTCGAAAAGAAGATGCATCTCTACAAGCCCAATCCCTATTTCCAATTTTCGGTGCA
Source organism: Aliidongia sp. (assembly GCA_049696095.1). Classification (GTDB taxonomy): domain Bacteria; phylum Pseudomonadota; class Alphaproteobacteria; order ATCC43930; family CGMCC-115725; genus JAXDMU01. The sequence goes on from JBAVTK010000548.1 coordinate 8,638, forward strand.
TCTCGACGGCGATCAGGAAGATCATGATCGATCGGTCTGCCAGGATGGTGTCTATGAGCGCGCGGTCGCGGCGCTGAAAAAAGCCAAGGAAGCGGGCTTCCGGGTCAGCATCAACACTACCTTGTTCGACAATGCCGAACCGGCGCGGGTCGCGGCCTTCTTCGACGAGATCAACCGAGTCGGCATCGACGGCATCATGGTTTCGCCCGGATATGCCTATGAGCGGGCGCCCGATCAGGAGCATTTCCTCAACCGTCAGAAAACCAAGCAGTTGTTCCGCGATATTTTCGCCCGCGGCAAGGGCAAGGGCTGGGGCTTCAACCAATCGCCGCTGTTTCTCGATTTCCTGGCCGGCAACCAAACCTACCATTGCACGCCCTGGGGCAATCCGACGCGCAATTATTTCGGCTGGCAGCGGCCCTGCTATCTGTTGGGCGAAGGCTATGCGGCAAGCTTCAAGGAATTGATGGAAGAGACCGACTGGGATCAGTACGGCACGGGCAATTACGAGAAATGCGCCAATTGCATGGTGCATTCGGGCTATGAGGCGACGGCGGTCGAGGATGCCGTCAAGCATCCGCTGAAGGCGCTGGTCGCCTCACTGCGTGGGCCGAAGACCGACGGCCCGATGGTCGCCGACATCCCACTCGACCGGCAACGCCCGGCGGAATGGGTGTTCTCGCGGCATGTGCAGGACGCGATGACCAAGTTGCGTCACGAAAAGCCGGCCGAGGCAACGATCGAAGCGGCGGAATAACGGCACTTCGTCAGCGCCGGGAGCCGCCGCTCCGCGCGCCCGAGGGGATCGACGGCGTCTGGCGTGAAGCTGGCGCCGATCGATAGGAATGCGGTCGCGAGTCGCCGCGGTCATGGTCGCCGCGATGGTCGCGATATGGCCCGACCAGATAGCCCGTGTCCCAGCCGCCATAATCGGCGCCGTAATAAGGGTCATAATAGTCGACGCCCAGACCGACGCTGCCGTCGTAGCCACCCGCCGGCCCTGGCGCGACACACGCCGTGGGCATGGTCATGACGCCGCCGACGGCCATGGCGAATGCGGCGCGGCGCAAGAACGAGATCGTCACTTGGGCACCTCTTTGCTTTCGGTGTCCGGCCATTCGATCAGGCCGAAGGGCGCTCCCAGCGGGTCGGCCACGATGGCGAGCTTGCCGCCGTGACGATCGACCCGCGGTTCGACCAGAACGTGACCGCCGAGTGCGACGACCCGCTCCGCCATCTTGACCGTGTCGTCGACACGGACATAGCCGAGCCAGTGCGGATGCAGATTCGGGCGATTCGCCGGCAGCGAATTCACGCTCGCGCGCGCATAATTGTCGGTCGCGAGCAGGACATGCTGGGCACCGGCCTTTGCCGGCAGGTCGAAGGCTTCGTAGTCGAACAGCGTCTGGTAGAATTGCGTGCCGCTCTCCGCGTCGGTCGTGACCAGTGAACTCCAGATCCATTCACCGGGCGCCGCCAGCACGTCGGGCGGATCGCCGCTGCCGGAAGCCAGAACGCCAAAGACCGCGCCTTGCGGATCGGCAAAGACGGCCTCGCGGCCGCGGTTCGGCACGGCATGCGGTTCGACCAGCACTTTCGCGCCGTGCTGGACCGCGACCTGCTTGATCGAATCGACATCGCGCGCGCCGATGAAACTCAGCCACGCGGGCTGGCGGTGCTGTCCGGCCGGCATCGGTTTATGAACGAGCCCTGCGACTGGTTCATTGTCCAGATAGGCTTGGGCATATTGCGCGCCGGCAAGCGGAATGTCGCGGAACGTCCAGCCGAACAGCCCGCCATAGAAACGCTTGGCGACCGCAATATCTGGCGTCACCAATTCGAGGAAGACCACCTTTCCGGGATGAGCTTCCTGGCTTTTCGGTTCGACGATGGGCGGCACCTCCGGCGGTGCGGCCCAGGCCGGTGCTGCGCCCGCAAGCGCCAGCAGGACAACGAGCAACCGCCGCCGGACTCGCTGGCGACGGGCCGTGCGTCCCGGAACTTGATCGGATGCGCTTTGGTCGATTGTGTCCATTTGATCGTCCTTCAGCATACCGCCAGGACCATTGGCCTGCTCGAGCACACGCCACGCGGTCCCAACGTAAACCCCCGAAAGCCCGCGAAGTTGCCGCTCAATTCGCTTAACGCGGTGCGCCGTGGCACCACGGAACTCCGCCTCGAAAATGCCCCTCTTCGCCGCCGCAATTAACTTGCGAACGGCTCTCGATCAGGCCCACAAGGACTTGCGGACAGGCCGCGCGGGCGGTTTCGCGTCCACTGGCCGCAGGGGATACGGCCTCACCTTTGCATGATATTGGAATTGTAAAACCTAGCGAGCGACCCCATTTTTTAAAATTATGCTCGAACCGGTGACACGATTGAACGCAACGGATTTTTGGCAGCAGGCATTAGCATCGCGGCAGATGCAGCGGCGCGCCCGACTCCCGGCCTCGTTACCGGGGGGCATTGCGGCACAAGGTCCAGGGTATGCAAAAGAGCAAGAGTTTATTAAGCAGCCGGGCGCGAAGCTTGTACCATGGTGCGAGCATTCATGGGCAAGAGCCCACAAAATTTCGAAAAGGTTGCGCGAAATTCGTCTCAGGACCGTTTGCGACCTAGTAGTCCCTAATCCGGCGATCGACCAGACTGGTTCGACGCTAACGCTGCGCTCTGGTGACGCAGACCTTCACCGCGGAGTTTGACAATGCCATCTTCTGACAGCCTCTTCAGTTCCTTCGCCCGGTTCTACGAGAACCAGCGGGAAGTCGAGATGTCGCTCGATGACTATATCCGAGGGTGCTCGGACGACCCGATGATGTACGCAAGTGCCGCGGAACGCCTGCTCAAGGCGATCGGCGACCCCAAGGTCGTAGACACCAGCATGGATTCCCGGCTCGGCCGGATCTTCATGAATCGGACGATCAAGGTTTATCCGGCGTTCGAGGATTTTTACGGCATGGAGGAGACGATTGAGCGAATCGTCGGCTTCTTCCGCCATGCCGCGCAGGGGCTGGAAGAGCGCAAGCAGATCCTCTATCTGCTTGGCCCGGTCGGCGGCGGCAAGTCGTCACTGGCCGAGCGGCTAAAGGCCCTGATGGAGACCCACCCGATCTATGTGCTGAAGGCCGGCAACGACATCAGCCCGCTCTTCGAGTCACCGCTGGGGCTGTTCCGGGCCGATCAGTTCGGCGCCACGCTCGAAGACAAATATGGCATCCCGCAACGCCGCCTGACCGGCCTCATGTCGCCTTGGGCGGCAAAGCGGCTTGATGAGTTTCATGGCGATATCTCGCGCTTCAAGGTCGTGCGCCTGACCCCCTCGCGGCTGAAGCAAATCGGTGTCGCCAAGACCGAACCGGGCGACGAAAACAATCAGGATATCTCGAGTCTGGTCGGTAAGGTCGATATCCGCAAGCTCGAATTCCTGAACCAGAACGACCCAGACGCTTATTCCTACTCGGGCGGCCTCAATCGCACGACCCAGGGCATTCTCGAATTCGTCGAGATGTTCAAGGCACCGATCAAGATGCTGCATCCGTTGCTGACCGCGACGCAGGAAGGCAATTACATCGGCACCGAGAATATCGGTGGGTTGCCGTTCCAGGGCATCATCCTGGCCCATTCCAACGAGGCGGAATGGCAGACCTTCAAGAACAACCGCAACAACGAAGCCTTCATCGACCGGATCTCGGTCATCAAGGTGCCGTATTGTCTGCGCGCGACCGAAGAATGCAGAATCTATGACAAGCTGCTTGAGTATAGCGAGCTGGCCGAAGCGCCCTGTGCGCCCGGAACTCTTGATATGCTGGCGCGCTTCTCCGTGCTCTCGCGACTGAAGGCGCATGAGAACTCGAACCTTTATTCAAAAATGCGGGTTTATGATGGCGACAGCCTGAAGGATTCGGATCCGCGTGCCAAATCGGTCCAGGAATATCGCGATGGCGCCGGGGTCGATGAAGGCATGGAAGGGATTTCGACGCGCTTTGCCTTCAAGGTGCTGTCGCAGACCTTCAATTTCGACAATCAGGAAATCGCCGCCGATCCGGTCCATATGATGTATGTGCTGGAACAAGCGATCCGCCGGGACCAATTCCCCGAGGACGCCGAGAAGCGGCTGCTGAATTTTATCAAAAGCGATCTAGCACCACGCTATAGCGAGTTCATCGGTCACGAAATTCAGAAGGCCTATCTGGAATCCTATTCGGATTACGGCCAGAATTTGTTCGATCGCTATGTCGCCTATGCCGATGCCTGGATCGAAGACCAGGACTACAAAGATCCGGACACCGGGCAATTGATGAATCGCGAGCTGCTGAATCAGGAACTGTCCAAGATCGAAAAACCAGCCGGCATCGCCAATCCGAAGGATTTCCGCAACGAGGTCGTGAAGTTCACGCTGCGCACGCGGGCTGGCAATGCCGGCCGAAATCCGGCCTGGTCGTCCTACGAGAAGCTGCGTGAGGTGATCGAAAAGCGCATGTTCAGCCAGGTCGAGGATCTCTTGCCGGTCATCAGTTTCGGCAGCAAGAAAGATTCGGACAGCGACAAGAAGCACGCCCAATTCGTCGATCGCATGGTCTCGCGCGGCTATACCGAACGCCAGGTGCGCCGGTTGGTCGAGTGGTACATGCGCGTCAACAAGGCGGGCTGAGGGAAGGCTGGATATGAATATCGTCGATCGCCGCGCCAACCCCAAAGGCAAAAGCCTCGGCAATCGCCGTCGCTTCATCGAGCGGGCGCGAGCCGAGGTCAAGGGCGCGGTGCTCGACGCTTTACGCAAGCGCAAAATCACCGATGTCGAAGGCAGCGAGAAGGTGACAATCCCGACCCGCGGCATCGATGAACCGAGCTTTCGCCCGAGTTCGAACGGTGGCAAGCGATATTACATCGTCCCCGGCAACAAGGAGCATGTGGTCGGCGACGAAATCGAGCGGCCGCAGGGCGGCGGCGGTCGCGGGTCCGAGGCGAGCGACAGCGGCGAAGGCACCGACGGATTCGAATTCACGCTGACCAAGGATGAGTTCCTCGATCTGTTTTTCGAGGATCTCGAACTGCCGGACCTGATCAAGAAAAAGCTGTCGGAGGCATCGTCGCCCGAAATGTCGCGCGCCGGCTATTCGGTCAGCGGCAATCCCGCCAACCTCAATCTGGTCCGCACCATGCGCAATTCGATGGCCCGACGGCTATCGTTGAAGCGGCCGAAGCGTGAGGAAGTCGAAGCGGTCGAGCGAGAGATCGAGGCGCTGGAGCAGGACGGCTCCGAGCGCGCGCGCCTTGCCGCGATGGAGCGCCTGGAAGTCCTGAACCGGCGCAGCCGGGCAATTCCTTATTTCGACCCGATCGATGTCCGCTACAATCGTTTCGAACGCGTACCGAAGCCCAATGTCCAAGCCGTGATGTTTTGCCTGATGGATGTTTCCGGCTCGATGACGGAACGCATGAAGGATCTGGCCAAGCGCTTTTTCATGCTATTGCATATTTTTTTGGCACGACGCTACAAACAAGTCGATCTCGTCTTCATCCGGCACACCTCATCGGCCCAGGAGGTCGATGAGGAGACGTTTTTCTACAGCCGCGAGACGGGCGGCACTGTCGTCTCGACCGCGCTCGCGGAAATGAAGCGGATCATCCAGGAACGCTACCCGCTCGACGCTTGGAACATCTATGCCGCCCAGGCCTCCGACGGCGATAATTTCGGCGCCGACAGCGGACGATGCATGGGACTGCTCGGCGAGATTCTGCCGGTCTGCCAATATTTCGCCTATATCGAGGTCAGCGAATCGGGCGACGCTCTGAGCGAGCGGCGTCACGATAAGACCGACCTATGGCGGTCATACGAAGAGGTGGCTCCAGCCCACTCGAATTTTGCGATGCGTCGGGTCGGCGATCCTGCGCATATCTTCCCGGTCTTCCACGACTTGTTCTCACGCGGCAAGGCACCGGCCGCGTGACGGAGGCATATATGGCACTGGTCCTCGACCGCCCGGTTCTGCTTTATGACGGCCCCGAATGGGATTATGACAAGCTGAAGCGCGTGCATGAGGCGATCGCAATCATCGCCCGTGACGAGCTGGGCCTCGATTGCTATCCGACGCAGATTGAAGTCATCACTTCAGAGCAAATGCTCGACGCCTATGCATCGGTTGGCCTGCCGCTAATGTACCGGCATTGGAGCTTTGGCAAGCGTTTCGCCTACAATGAAGCGCTGTATCGCAAAGGACTGCAAGGCCTCGCCTACGAGATCGTGATCAATTCCAACCCCTGCCTCTGCTATATCATGGAAGAGAATTCCATGACCATGCAGACGCTGGTCATTGCTCACGCTGCCTTTGGGCATAACCATTTTTTCAAGAATAATTACCTGTTCCAGCAATGGACCGACGCCTCGGGTATCCTCGACTACTTGGCATTCTCGCGCGATTATGTTTTGAAATGCGAGGAGCGTTATGGTGTCGGCCGGGTCGAGGTGCTGCTTGATGCCGCTCATGCGCTGATGGATGAGAGCGTCAATCGCTACACCAGACGCAAACCGCTTAATTTCACCGAGGATCGCAAGCGCGAGCAGGAACGGCGGCTGCATGCCGAAACGACCTATAATGATTTGTGGCGGACCGTACCGACGCCCGAGGTGATCCGCAGCCTGGAGGCCGATGAGGTCGCCCGGATTCAGCGCGAACAAAATCAACGTCTTGGCCTGCCCGAGGAAAATATACTTTATTTTATGGAGAAGTACGCTCCCAATCTTGAAGAATGGGAACGCGAGCTGTGCCGGATCGTGCGCAATATTGCACAGTATTATTACCCGCAGAAACAGACAAAAGTGATCAACGAGGGCTGCGCGACCTTCTGCCATTATGAGATCATGAACCGCCTACATGATCTTGGTATGATTTCCGACGGTTCGATGCTGGAGTTTCTGCACTCTCACACCAGCGTTGTCTTCCAGCCGGATTTCGACGATCCGCGCTACAGCGGGATCAATCCCTATGCGCTGGGCTTTGCCATGATGGACGACATCAAGCGCATCTGCCTGAAGCCGACAGCGGAAGACCGGCTCTTCTTCCCGAATTTCGCGGGCAACCAGGACCCATACGGCACGCTGCGCGACGCATGGGCGAATTATCGGGATGAGAGTTTCATCCTTCAATTCCTATCCCCAAACGTGATCCGCAAACTCCGGCTGTTCCGGGTCTTCGACAATGCCGAAGAGCCGACGATGCTGGTCGACGCGATCCATGACGAGGTCGGATATCGCGAGATCCGCTCGGCATTGGCCAAATCCTACGACATTTCACGCCGCGAGCCGGATATTCAGGTCGCCGATGTCGATATGGCCGGCGATCGGACCTTGGTGCTAAAGCATTTTGTCCATGACGGCGTTTTGCTCGATGAGAAAAGCTGTCAGGCCGTGCTGTATCATGTCGCCGAATTATGGACCTATACGGTCAAGCTGCTTGAGGTCGATGCGGCGACCGATACCGTGTTGAAAAAGCTCGAGGTCGCCGCCCAACAGCGGCGCGACGTATGAAGGTGGAGGGGGACAACGCGAAAACCGTCCTCCCCCTCCAAAATTTCACCGGCTGATGCGTTCGTTCTTGGTTTCACGGATGAGCAAGCTGCCAATGATGAACGACATGGCCGCAATGCCGATCGGATAATAGAGCCCGGCATAGATATTGCCGGTCGCAACGACGATCGCCGCGGCCAGGAGCGGCAGGAAGCCACCGAAGATGCCATTGCCGATGTGATAGGGCAGCGACATTGAGGTGTAGCGGATGCGCGCCGGGAACAGTTCGACCAGAAACGCCGCGATCGGGCCATAGACCATCGCAACGTAAACCATGAGAATCGACAAGAGCATCAGGGCTAATGGCCAGCTGATCTTTGTCGTATCGGCGGCACTCGGATAACCGGCCGCTTTCAGCGCGTCGGTCATCGCTTTGGCATCGAAGCCGTCGATCTCGGTGCCGCCGATCTTGACGACGACATCCTTACCTTCGATCGGCGGCAGGTTGGCATAGCTGACTCCGGCCTTCGCCAGAACGTCCTTGGCCTTGTCGCAGGTCGTCGCCGGCGGCGAAAACACCCGGAACGTGCAATCTGCCGCCGCAACCGAGACCGGCGAAGACGCCGACGCGGCTTCAAGAGCCGGGTTAATCGCATGCGTCAGGCCCTGGAAGATCGGGATATAAGTCACGGCCGCCAGCAGACAGCCCGCCATGATGATCGGTTTCCGGCCGATTTTGTCGCTGAGCCAACCGAAGAAAACGAAGAGTGGCGTGCCAACCAGCAGGGCTGTGCCGATCAGCCAGTAAGTCGTCTGGAAATCGACCTTGAGCGTCGCTGAGACGAAGTACAGCGCATAGAATTGCCCACCATACCAAACCACCCCCTGCCCGGCCGTGGCACCGAAGAGAGCCAACAGCACCAGCTTCGCATTGCCCCACTCGGCGAAGCTTTCGGTCAAGGGGGATTTCGAGGTCCGCCCGGAATTCTTCATTTCCGTGAAAACCGGGGATTCGCGGAGCTTCAGGCGGATATAGACGGAAACACCGAGCAGGATGACGGAAACCAGAAACGGCAGGCGCCAGCCCCAGACCTTGAAATCATCGACCGACATCGAAGTTCGGCACAGCAAAATCACGATCAGCGACAGGAAGAAGCCGAGGGTCGCGGTGGTTTGTATCCAGCTTGTCTGTATCCCGCGCTCATGGTCCGGCGCATGCTCGGCGACATAAGTAGCGGCACCACCATATTCGCCGCCCAGCGCCAAGCCCTGAAGCAGGCGTAGCGAGACGAGTAAAATCGGTGCCCAGATGCCGATCGTTGCATAGGTCGGCAGGCAGCCGACCAATGCCGTCGAACTGCCCATGATCACGATCGTAATCAGAAAAGTATATTTGCGCCCGACCAGATCGCCGATCCGACCGAAGACGATCGCCCCGAACGGCCGAACCGCAAAGCCGGCGCCAAAGGTCGCAAGGCTTGCCAGCAACGCACCAGTGTCGTTGCCCGGCGGGAAGAACAAGGCGCCGAAGAACACCGCAAGAGTGCCGTAAAGATAGAAATCATACCACTCAAAGACCGTCCCGAGCGACGAAGCGAAAATAACCAGCCATTTACTGGTCGGCTCGCTCGCAGTCATTGTGGGTGTATAGGCTGTCATGACGGCACTCCCCAAATTGCCGGTGGGTTAGGTACGGCAACGGCCGCCGTCCCACGGCTACTGCCTCCAGCAAGCGTCAAATAGCCGCAAAAATCAAGCAGCTATCCTGCCGAAACGATGCTGATCGATCGGTCCAGGTGCCGCTAATATCCTGGATCGTTCATGTTGGGCCACCATTCGGCCAATGAATTGGATCTACCTTTGGTTCCCGGCACATGCTGGCACCGCCTCAGACGCTGGAGCCTCCCTCTACGCCATGGAAAACGCCACAAGCCAACCCGATTCGGCAATCGACCAGGTGATCGGGCACCGCCGCCTGTTGGCGCTGGCCGTGCCGATCGTGCTCGCCAATCTCACTCAGCCGGTGCTGTCGGCGGTCGATACCGCCGTAGCCGGGCATTTGCCGGGGCCGGAGGCGCTGGGCGGTGTGGCACTTGGCGGATTGTTCTTCAATTTTGTCTTGTGGGGATTCGGTTTCCTGCGCATGGGCACGACCGGCTTGGCAGCCCAAGCCGTGGGCGCCGGCGATCGGCGCGCGCTCCGGGCGATGCTGCTGCGCGCCTTGTCGCTCGCCGCGGCAATCGGCATCGTCCTGCTGGTGCTGCGGACACCGCTGATCTCGCTCGCGTTGGACCTGTTGGGCGGCAGCGACGCGGTCCATGACAAGGCAGCGCGCTATTGCAACGCGCGAATCTGGTCGGCTCCGGCGTCGCTCGGCAATTACGTCGTGCTGGGCTATCTGCTCGGCCGCCAACGCGTGCGGCTCGGGCTGCTGCTGCAAATTACGATCAATCTGGTCAACATGGCGCTGGCCATCATCTTCGTCTTCGGTTTGGGCTGGGGAGTCGCAGGAATCGGGGCGGCGACAGCCGGGGCCGATTGGGCTGGGTTCGCGTTGGGAGCGGCCGTACTTTGGCGGATGCGCCATCGTAACCTGCCGGCCGCGCGCTGGGGCGAGATTCTCGAACGGCACGCGCTGCTCCGGTTGCTCGCGGTCAATCGCGACATTTTCGTCCGCACGCTGTGTCTGGTCGCCAGCTTCGGCTGGTTCGCTCATCTTGGCGCGCAATTGGGCGATACGGTCCTCGCAGCGAATGCGGTCCTGCTGAATTTCCAGACCTTCATGGCCTTTGGTCTCGATGGGTTCGCCCATGCCGCCGAGATGTTGGTCGGTACGGCGATCGGCGCGCGCGACGCCCTCGCCCTCCATCGGGCGATCCGCCTGTCGCTGATCTGGGCCTTTGGCTGCGCGCTCGTGTTTTCGCTCTTCTATCTCTTGTTCGGCACGGCGATCATCGCGCTGCTGACCGACCAGCCCGCGATCCGCGCGACCGCGGCGCTCTACCTGCCTTGGGCGATCCTGTCTCCGGTCATCTCGGTCTGGGGATTTCAACTGGACGGCATTTATATCGGCGCGGTGCGCACCCGCGCGCTGCGCGACAGCATGGTGATCGCGGCAGCCGGATTTGTGGCCGCGACCATGCTGTTGGAGCCGATTTTTGCCAATCACGGGCTATGGGCGGCCTTGATCATCCTCATGCTGTTACGCGGCGCGACATTAGGTCGCGGATTGAATCGCCTTTCTGTTGATTCACCATAGCCGTCGCCCGCCCTATCTATCAGGATAGGTACGTGCCGACGCGTCAGTAAACGTGGAGAGACTGCCATGGCCAAACGTTTTATTGCCCTCGCAACGATCTGCGGATGCAGCCTGATGGCGGGATGCGCCGTGCCGCCCACTCCCCCGCTGCTGACATCGATCGAGGTCGCGCATAATTTCGGCTATTCTGAACGGCCGGTCGACGATACCCATTGGGTCGTGTCCTATGTAACACCCGAGGAGCAAGGTCACAGCGCGCGCTTCGGCGAGCCGCCGCTCGGTGCGCACGCCAAAGCGCTGGCTTTTGATCTGGCCCTCTGGCATGCGAGCCAAATTGCCCAATCGCGCGGTTATGCTGGTATCAGCGTGGTCGATCGGCATTTCAGTACCGATGCCTACAGCACGGCCAATTATCCGTCGGATCCTTATTGGATCGGCGGCTTCCACGCTCAAAATCCGGACGGGTTTTTCGGTCGTTTCGGCTGGGGTGGTGCCTGGTCGTCCGACCTGTCCCCGTCGCCGGACTCGAATGTGCAAGTTGAGGCCAAATTGGCCGTCGTGCTGACCAACGATCTCAAACCCGATGATTTTAGGGCGGCGGACACGATCAACCGGCTGCGCGCGACATATCCCGGTGCCGACGCCGCACCGCCGACCCGCCCCGCGGCATGAACACCGAGGCCGGGTTTCCGCCCGGCTCGGCGCCGTTCGAAACCCATGAAGTCACGAACCAGACCCCGTGTCTGACCGATTATAATCTGTTCGACAGTGATCGCGCGCTCGTTTCGGCGGTGACGCGCGAGGGCGCCGAATGGGCGCTGCCCAGTCTCACCGAGTTCGGTCGGCAACTCGGCAGCACCGAAACGATCGAGTTAGGGCGCCTCGCCAACGCCTATCCGCCGGTCCTGCGCAGCTTCGACCGCTCTGGCAGGCGCCTCGACGAGGTCGAGTTTCATCCGGCCTATCATCAATTGATGGCGCTGGCGATCGGCCAGGGGCTGCATACCGGCCCCTGGGCCGAGCCGCGGCCGGGCGCTCATGTCGCGCGGGCTGCGGGTGTGATCTTGCTGTGCCAGATCGAAGCCGGCGTGCAATGCCCGGTGACCATGACCTATGGCGCGGTCCCGACGCTCGCCCGACATGCCGATCTGGCGCGGGACTGGCTGCCCAAGCTGTTCTCCCGCCGCTACGATGCGCGCCTGCGGCCGATCGCGGAGAAGCACGGCGCCATGATGGGCATGGGCATGACCGAGAAGCAGGGCGGCTCGGATCTGCGGAGCAACACCAGCCGCGCCCAGCCGATCGGCGGCGGTGCCCATGAAATCACCGGCCATAAATGGTTCTTCTCGGCCCCGATGTGCGATGCGTTTCTGATCCTGGCCCAGGCGCCGGGCGGCCTTAGCTGTTTCTTCCTGCCGCGCTGCCTGCCGGACGGTACACGCAATGCGATCCATATCCAGCGGCTGAAGGACAAGCTCGGCAACAAAAGCAATGCGTCGAGCGAGGTCGAGTTTCACGGTGCCACCGCCTGGCTCGTCGGCGAGGAAGGCCGCGGCGTGCCGACCATCATCGAGATGGGCAATTACACGCGGCTCGATTGCGCGCTGGGTTCGGCCGGGCTGCTGCGCCAGGCAGTGGCTCAGGCGGCCCATCATGCGGCCTGGCGTAGCGCCTTCCAGAAAAAGCTGATCGATCAGCCGCTGATGACCAATGTCGTGGCCGATCTGGCCGTCGAAAGCGAGGCCGCGACCGCGCTCGTCATGCGGCTGGCCCGCGCCTTTGATTGCCAGGACGATCCGGCCGAAACCGCCTTCCGCCGCCTCATCACCCCTGCCGCGAAATTCTGGGTGTGCAAGCGCGGCCCATTCGCCGTCGCCGAGGCGATGGAGGTGCTGGGCGGCAACGGCTATGTCGAGGAAGGCGTGCTGGCACGGCTCTATCGCGAGATTCCGCTGAACTCGATCTGGGAAGGCTCCGGCAATATCATGTGCCTGGATGTGCTGCGCGCCACGGCCAAATCGCCGGCAACGCTGGACACTCTGTTCGCCGAACTGGCCGCGGCGGCCGGCGCCGACCGCCGGCTCGATGGCTATGTCGCAGCACTCAAGAGCCGCCTCGCCGCCGGTCCGTCGGAAAGCCAGGCGCGACGGTTGGTCGAGGCGATGATCCTGGCGCTGCAAGGCGCGCTGCTGGTGCGACACGGCGATCCCGCGGTCGCCGATGCCTTCTGCGCCTCGCGCCTCGACGGCGATCACGGCGGCTCGTTCGGGACGCTGCCGCCCAGTGCCGATCTGCGCGGCATCGCCGAGCGGGCTCGACCGGCGATCTGACAATGATCTGCCCGCCGACAAACCCGTGCTTGGCAAAAATGCCGAACGTCAATACCGCCCGATCAACCGCCCCCAACCGACCCGCCAGGCCGCGAGCGTATCCGGCTGCTGCACGATCGCGGCATAAGGATCGTACCCGGCCGTCGCCAGCACCCGAAGAT
>JBAVTK010000549.1:0-7621 GCA_049696095.1 Aliidongia sp.
GTGCAGGATGATCGGCCGAGACCAGGACTGCAATTGGTTGAGGCGGTGATTACCCGGGTCGGCGGACGAGCGGTGCGGACCAGGTACGAGCGCTTATTGCTGCCTTGGCGCTCACCGGGCGGCGATCGCTGGATCACAAGCCAGCCTGTCCTGCGCATGCGCCATGTGATCGAAGGCTGAGCGGATCTCGGCGCTGTCGGGGCTAGCCTGGCGCCGATGATTGATTTACTGTTGCCGACGCAGTGGCGGTTCGGTAGCGGTTCCCTTCGCCGCACGGTGGGAGATCGGTACGATCCGTTGCCAGAGCGCGATGGTTTCGGAATGAAATCTGAATCATGCTCTAAGCTCTTGAAGTTGGGCGGAATTCAGATTTCAGGGCGATGCCACCCTAAATCGCTTCGCCCTGGGGAGGCTCGGCTCGATGACGCGTCAAACGATCCTGATCGCCGATGACAGCGCCACGATCTTCACCCTGCTTTCCGCCGTTCTGGGCGAGCAATATGGCATCATCGGCGCGTCGGAAGGGTTGGCGGCTGTCGAAATCGCCACCGAGCGTCAACCCGACCTTATTCTGCTCGATGCGGTGATGTCTGGCATTGACGGTTTCGAGGTGTGTCGCCGGCTGCGCGCCGAGGAGCGAACTCAGCGTATCCCGATCGTCTTTCTGACCGAGCTCAACGCGCTCGAGGACGAGCAGCGCGGGCTTGAGCTGGGCGCGATCGATTTTATCGCCAAACCGATCCGGCCGGCAATCGTCAAGCTGCGTGTGCGCAATCATCTCGAATTGAAGCGCTATCGCGACGTCTTGGCGGATTTGTCGTTGGTCGATGGGTTGACCGGGATCGGCAATCGGCGCCGATTCGACGAATTCCTGAGCCGGGAGTGGCGGCGCTCGCGACGCGCACGAACGCCGCTTGCGGTCATTTTGATCGATGTCGATTATTTCAAACCCTATAATGATCAATATGGCCATGCGACCGGCGATGATTGCCTGCGCGAAGTGGCGGCGACGATCGCGATGCTGGTGCGCCGGCCGGGCGACCTTTGCGTGCGCTATGGCGGCGAGGAATTTGCCGCAATTCTGCCGCAAACCAATCTGGCGGGGGCACGCGTGCTGGCCGAGCGCATCCGCTCCGCCGTCCTGGCGCTCGAAATCGTCCATGCGAAGTCCGCGGCGGCACCGGTCGTCACCGTCAGTATCGGCATCGCCGCCAGCAATGCGGCCGACGCAGACGAGCCGGACGAGTTACTGGTCGAGGCCGATCGGCGGCTCTACGAAGCCAAGGCGGCCGGACGCAATCGCGTCGTCTAGTTGACCCCGGTCGCCGGGCCGGCGAGAGGTAAAGGTCGCACACAGCGCCAGGAGTGCGGCGAGCGAGAGCCAGGCTGCCGGCATCGCCGGATTTCCCGTTTGGCGGATGAGCCAGGTCGATATCGCCAGCGATGAACCGCCGAAGATCGCCGTCGCCAGGCTGAAAGCCAGGGAGAATGCGACGGTGCGGACCCGTGACGGCATGATTTCACTGAGAAACGGGATCATCGCCCCATTATACATGCCGAAGATGAAGGACAGCCACAGTTCGACCGCCAGAAGCCGGGTGAAGGACGGCGCCGAAACCAGCCATTCCAGCGCTGGAAAGGCGGTGACGATGGTGAGGCCGCTGAGGGCAAACAACAATGGGCGTCGCCCGATCCGATCCGACAGCGCACCGCCGATCGGCAACCAGCAGAAATTCGACAGCCCGACGCACACGGTCACGAGCAGTGCATCGCGCGCGTCCAGATGCAGCACCTGCTTGCCATAGGTCGGGGTGTAGGCGGTGCTCAGATAGAAGAGGGTTGTGGTCAGCGCCGACAACATCACACCGCGCACGATCACCCGCCAGTTCCGTCCGGCGAGCCCCAGCGCCTCTGTCAAGCTCGGGCGGTGGGTCTGCGCTTCGAACGCGGCGGTTTCCTTGAGCGAGCGGCGCAGCAGAAACAGCAGCGGAATGATCAGGCAGCCGATCACTAGCGGAATGCGCCAGCCCCAGGCGGCGAGCGCCTGCGCCGGAAGAACCGTGCTGAGCAAGAGGCCGAGCAGTGCCGCGAATACCACCGCGACCTGCTGGCTGGCCGATTGCCAGGCGCAATAGAAGCCCTTGCGGCCCGGTGTCGCGATCTCGGCCAAATAGATCGAGACGGCGCCAAGTTCGACGCCCGCCGAAAAACCCTGCAACAGGCGTCCGATCACCACCAGGATCGGCGCTAGCACACCGATCGTCGCATAGCCCGGCACGAGCGCGATCGACAAGGTGCCGGTCGCCATCAGGCCGAGCGTCAGCAAGAGGCCAGCCCGCCGACCCTTGCGGTCGACATAGGCGCCGAGGATCAGGGCGCCGACCGGCCGCATGAAAAATCCGACGGCAAAGGTCGCAAAGGCCAGCATCAACGAGGCGAACTTGTCGTCGCTCGGAAAGAATGTCTGACCGATATAGTCGGCATAAAAGCCGAAAACGAAGAAATCATATTGTTCGAGGAAATTGCCGCTGGAAACCCGCAAGACTCCGCCGATTTTCTCGCGGCGTTCCGCTTGTGTCAGCATCTTGCCGCTCCCGGTCATTGCGAAATTCCACCCTCTTGCCGCTCGCGCGCATAGCGGGTCAGGGCGGCAAACCGGTAGAGGCCATGGATGAATTTACCATAGGGCATCGTGATGAACAGCGCGAAGACGATGGCGAGATGGAATATCAGCAGGCTGCCCATCGCGCTGGTTTCCCGGCCCAGCAGCAACGCCAGGCCGCTCGCGCTGGTCGCCAACAGCGTGAGCGTGAAGCTGATATCCAGGTTACGCCGTTCGGCATCGATCAGGGCCGGATCGCGCTTCAGGCGCGCTGCGAGCAGGCCGAGCGGGCCGGCGATCAGCCCGACGCCGCCCAGCGCCCCCAGAATGACCGGTGCTTCCGTCCAGCCATAAGGCGCCTCGCGACCGAGCAGATAATGATAGAGGGTCGCCACCACCGTCGCGGCAAAGCACAAAAGAAAGCCATAAAAGGTGAGGTGATGATAAAGCCGGCGCCGGTCGGGTGACCGTTCCGCCTCGTTCCGGCACCCGCCGCCGCCGCCCGCGAGATAGCGCAAGCGTCCAGCATCACCGATCGCTTGCCGGAGTGCCGGCCATGTCCAGGCCGGCCCGCCGCGCCGAAATCGCCGCAGGCTGAGCGTCAGCGCGAGGAGTGCGGTCAGGAAGGCCGCACCAAACACCAAAACCATCGTGCGATGCGATATCACGTCGTAGAACGCGCTAACCCCGGTTCGCCTGGCGAACAGTGCCGCCGGTCCAGCCGAGACCGTGAGCCCGACGACACCGAGCAGTCCGCCGAGGGTCGCGGTCAGGCCGCTATATTTGAACAGGTCGGCGAAATGCGGCGGCCAAGCATAGGTTGCGTAAGAATCCCGACGCACGATCGCCAGCGTCTTGGGAACATTGACCGCAAATTCATGGGGCGGTGCGAACTGGCAATCATCATAGCAGGCACCGCAGCCATGGCACAGATTGGCCAGATAATCGAGATCGGCATCGGGAAACGATCGTCGGGCCTCCATCGCCGGAAAAACCGCGCAGAGCCCCTCGCAATAGCGGCAGGAATTGCAGATCGTCATCAGGCGATCCGCTTCGGCTAAGGCGTCAGTTGCGTGCATGGATCGCCGCCTCCCGGCCGGCCACGCGACCGAAGACGCTGCCGATCGTCATGCCGATACCGGCGGCATAGCCACGGCCGAGCACATTGCCGGCCATGATCTCGCCGGCGGCAAACATGTTCGCCGCCGGTTCGCCCGAAATCATCATCATCCGGGCGTTGCCATTCACCCGCGTGCCGAGATAGGTGAAGGTGATGCCCGGACACACGGGATAGGCATGGAACGGCGCGGTTTCGATCCGCCGCGCCCAATGGGATTTAGGCGGCGTCAGCCCTTCGGTGTGGCAATTATCCAATATCGTGTGGTCGAAATGGCCGGGACGGACCGCCTGATTGAACTCGGACACCGTTTGCGTCAGTACGGTCGCGTCGAGCCCGCAGGCGATGGCGAGTGCCGCCAGGCTGGGTGCCGTGATCGGCGGATAGAGCGAGGGCATGAACCGGTCCAGCATCGGGGTGTCGAAGATGATATAGGCGATCTGGTCCGGCTGAGCCGCGACCAGCCGGCCCCAGATCGCATAGCGCCGCGGCCACAAATCTTCGCCCTCATCGTAGAAGCGGCGGCCCTGCCGGTTGACGACGATCCCGAACACGACGCAATCCAGCCGCGTGATGATCCCGCCGTCGAATTTGGGCGCGCGCGCATCGATCGCGACGGCATGGCATTGCTTCGGATCACCCACCGGTGCGACGCCCCGATCGAGCAGTAGTTTGAGCACGGTCCCGCGATTGTAGGGCGTGCCGCGAATCCGGAAATTGTCCGCGGCATCGCCCCAATATTCCTTCAGCCACTCGATATTGGCCTCGAAGCCGCCGGACGCCGCGACCAGCGAGGCGGCTTCGACTCGATGCCGCCGGCCGTCCCGCTCGACCGTGGCCGCGCGAAATCGGCCATCGATCATATCGAGATCGACCACCGGGGCCTCGTACAGCACGTCGACGCCGAGATTTTCGGCGGTGCGATAGAGCGTGTTGAGCATTGCCCTGCCGCCGCCCAAAAAGAAAGAATTGGTCCGACCGAGGCTGAGCGTGCCGCCGAGTGAGGGTTGGAATCGCACGCCTTGGGCCGCCATCCAGCCCAGCATTTGCTTGGAATCGGCGATCATGAACCGGGCCAGGCGCTCGTCGGTGTCACCGCCGGTGACGTGCAGGAGATCTTCCCAGAATTCCTCGGCGGGATACGGGCCGCTCAAAGTCTCGGTCGCGTGATCATGGGCACAGCGCATGTTGCGTGTGTGCCGGGTATTGCCGCCGCGATAGAATTTCGGCGCCGCCTCAAGCACCAGGACGGATGCCCCGGCCCGGCGTGCGGTGATCGCGGCGCAGAGTGCGGCATTGCCGCCGCCGACCACCAACACATCGCGACGCCTCTCGAGATCAACCACTCCGCCCCCGCCGGTTGGTAGAAAATCACCGATGTCATACCATAGGAATGACGGTCCCGCCGGTTTTTCGCCGCTCAGAATTCCGGCGGCAAGCCGAATTTGGCCAGATTGGCATTGAGATAGCGCGGATCGCCGGTCACTTCGCGACCGATCCAGGGCGGCAGCGGAACTTCCTGCGCGGCATGCTCCAACTCGATCTCCGCCAGAACGAGCCCGGCGAGCGCACCGTCGAACTTATCGACCACCCAAACCAGCCCGGCAAACTCGACCTCATGCCGGTGTTTTTCGATCAGCGGGCGGGCGCACAGAGTGTCGAGCATTTCGTCGGCATCGGCCGGCGGGATCGGATATTCATATTCGGCCCGCACCAATCCGACACCGCTCTTGACGGTAATGAATCCGGCGCCGCCCGCGCGCCGGATGCGGACGGAAACATCCGGTCCGGCCGTGAGATAGCCTTGGCGCAGAGGGAGTGCTGCAGCACTACCGCGCCAGCGCGCGTCGCGGACCAGGAACTTGCGTTCGATTTCGACAGGCATGGCATTCTCCCTGTGAGAGACAAGCCTAACGCGGATCCCGCTTTTTCCGTCGAGATTTTCCGCCTCGGAGCAACGTCCCGCTTACGGGTGCTGAGGGTTGTGGCCGGCCCGGCGGGGCGGCCAGCCGCGACGCTTGGCCTTTGCAATTCGGGTTGGGTCTCATGAAACGCCAGACCGTCTGCGACGATGGCGTCGTAACATCGCTCGATCACGGCGATCAGGCTTGGTTTCAGCGCCCGCCCAGATCACGCGCCCCGTCTTCTTTCTCGATTTCGAGCCGTGCCTTGAGTTCGCGCTGATGATGGGCGTTGCACAGCGCGTGCAACATGCCGGGGACCGGGTAGAATGGCTTCCAGGCCTTCGAGACAAACCGGTTCGCCCACAATCCGCTTGCGCAATTGTCGGCCATATCCGATCGTTTCGGGGTGACGCAATCGTGCAGAGTATGAGCCATGACGACATACCGCTTCACCCCCGGTCGCATCCCTCTGCTGGTCAGCATGCCGCATGCCGGTACCGCGCTGCCGCCCGGTTTTGTCGAGCGGCTGAGCGAGCCGGCCCAAGCTGTGCCGGACACGGACTGGCACCTCCCGGAACTTTATGATTTCCTTGAGGAAATCGGCTGTAGCGTGTTGACCGCGCGCCATTCCCGGCTGGTGGTCGATCTCAATCGGCCGCCCGATGATGCGCCGCTTTATGCGACCGCGACGACCGGTCTCATCCCCGATAAACTGTTCGACGGCACGCCGGTCTATCGCTCCGGCGCGACACCCGACGAGGCCGAGAAGCGCGAGCGGGTCGAGCGCTATTGGCGGCCCTATCACACAAGGCTTGAAGGCGAACTCGCCCGGCTGCGCGAGGCGCATGGCGTGGCGGTGCTGTTCGAGGCGCATTCGATCCGCTCGGAACTGCCGCTGCTGTTCCCCGGCCGGCTGCCCGATTTCAACCTCGGCACCAATAATGGCGAGAGCGCGGATCCAGGTCTTGCCCGGACGCTCGCCGATTTGCTGGCCGGGGCGACCGGCTTTTCCAGCATCCTCAATGGCCGCTTCAAGGGCGGCTATATCACGCGGCATTACGGCGTGCCGGCGCGCGATCTTCATGCGGTGCAATTGGAGTTGGTGCAGGCGACCTATATGGACGAGGCGCCGCCTTTCGCCTTCCGACCCGATCGCGCCGATCAGGTCCGCCCGGTGCTGCGCCGTTTCGTCGAGGCGCTGGCGCACTTCGCCACTTCCAACAGCCGGTAGGTCAGCCGAGCGCCGCCGGTCGCGGCCCGCCGGTCGCCCAATCGAGCAGTTCGACGGTATGGACGACCGGAATCGCCGTGCCGCCGGCCAGTTGCGTGATGCAGCCGACATTGCCCGCGGCAATCACATCCGGCCGCACCGTCTCGATGCTGGCAATCTTGCGATCGCGCAGTGCTCCGGCCAGTTCCGGTTGCAGCAGATTATAGGTGCCGGCCGAGCCGCAGCACAGATGCCCATCCGGAATGTCGCGCACGACAAAACCGGCCGCCGCCAGCAGCGCCTTGGGCTGCGCTACGATCTTTTGCCCGTGCTGGAGCGAACAGGCGGCGTGATAGGCGACGGTGAGGCCGGTCGCTTGTACCGACGGCGCCAGGCCGAGTTCGGCCATGACTTCCGAGACATCGCGCGCCAGCGCCGAGATCCGGGCCGCCTTGGCGGCATAGACCGGATACTCGCGCAGCATGAAGCCGTAATCCTTGACCATCGTGCCGCAGCCCGAGGTGTTGATGACGATGGCGTCGAGCCCGGCCGCCAGTTCGTGCGACCACGCATCGATATTGGCGCGCGCCTGGGCCAGCGCCGTTTCCTTCTGCCCCATATGATGCACCAGTGCGCCGCAGCAGCCGGCGCCGCGCGCCACCACGATCTCGCAGCCATGACGGGTCAAGAGCCGGATCGTCGCCTCGTTGATGTGCGGTGCCACCACCCGCTGAGCGCAGCCATTCAGCAGCGCGACCCGCAGTCGCCGCGAACCCTCGGCCGGAAAG
>JBAVTK010000550.1:0-12726 GCA_049696095.1 Aliidongia sp.
CGGCGTTGCGGTCGGGCACATAGATGACATCGCCCGGAATCACGTCGGGCAGCAGCCGCTCGTCGCCGCTGTTGAAATAGGTCGTCAGATTGACCTTGGTGATGGCCGCGGGACCGGGGCCGCCGCGCCGATGCGTCACGCGGACATTGGTCAGGTCGGCGGCCGCCGACGGCCCTTCTGCTGCCCCCAGAATATCGAGGAAGTGGACGTTCTTGCTGAAGGCATAGCGGCCGGGCTTCTGCACCGCGCCCAGAATGTAGATCGAGGTCTCGGCCGCCTGTTGCAGCCAGGTCGATTTGTTGTCCACCGGGTTTTCCGGCAGGTCGGGCACGCTGACCGTGTCGCCCGGCTTCAGTACCGGCAATTGATCGAGCCGGCCGCCCTTTTCCACCAGACCGGCCAGATCGAACAGCGTCACCTGAGACGCGGCACCCCGGTTGGCCGCGGCCGGCAACACCTCGATATGCGAGGTATTGGCCAGCCGGGTCGGCCCGCCGGCCTCGGCGATCAGATCGAGGATGGTCATCTGATCCGACCATTCGAAGCGACCTGGATGATTTACCGCGCCGATGATCCGCACGATGCGGTCGGGCGTATATTTCAGCCAGGAATCCTGGGTGGTGACCTCGCGTTCCGGCACGAAGATCGCATCACCCGCGCCGATCCTCGGCATGACACCGCCCTTGTCCTTGCCTTTGGCCAGGCTGAAGGCGGTCAGATCGAACGCCTCGGTCGAGCCGTCGACATGCAGCACACGAATGCCGGTGGTATCGGCAAACCGGGTCGGGCCGCCGGCATTGGCCAACACATCGAGAAAGCTCGCCTTGGGGGCGGCCTCGAACGAGCCCGGCTTGAACACCTCTCCCATGACATAGACGGTGTGGACGCCGCCCTTGACCTCTTCGATTTCCTTGGGAACAAAGATGGTCGAGCCAGGCCCGATGGCCGGCAGCAAATCCCGATTGCCCGAATCGAGATAGGCTTTGAGATTGAAGAGATGTGGCTCGCCCTTGTCGATGACCCGGATGCCCTCGACCGTGGCGAAGCGCGTGACGCCGCCGGCCCGCATCAGATATTCGATGATCGTCGAGTCCGGCTTATAGGCGAAGGAGGCCGAGGCATTGACCTCGCCGAACACCTTGACCGAGTTTTTGTCGTCGCCGGCATCGCCGGTATTGGCCAGACTCTTCGGCTCGAAATCCATCTGGACGTTGCCGATCAACGGCGAGGCCGGCACGAAGATTTCGTCGAGCGGCTGAAGTATCGGCACGTCGCTGGCATCGCCGTCGTCCAGATATTTTTTATAGTCGAAGGTGATGATTTCCTTGCCCCGACGCACCTGCATGCGGTCGAGCTGGGCACCCGGCGCCAGTCCGCCCGCGGCGTTGATCGCCTGCTGGACCGAGGCGTCGCCCGGCAGTTCGGCCGGCCCCGGCTGCTTGACCAGACCGGCGATCGTCACCAGCAAGCGGCGCTCCTTGAGCGTCACCTCGAACCGGCTGATATCGCGGAAGACCTTGGCCAGCGCACTCTGTACTTTGGACTGCGCCTGGGCGATGGTCAGCCCGGCGACCTCAATGAGGCCGACTTCCGGCAGTTGCAGATTGCCGCGTCGATCGACCTGGAAGTTCTTATTGAGCGTGTCCTCGCCCGGCAGTGCCAGGAACAGCACATCGCCGAAGCGAATTTTGAGATCGGGCGTCGAGTCGGCCAGGATACCCGGCGCCGCCGGGGCTGGCCGTGCCGGAGCGGCGGTCTTTGGGCCGCTTTGGGCGCCGGGGGCAGATTGCGCCTGGGAGAAATCGGCGGCGAAGCAGCACAGCAACAGGACAAATGTCGCAAACAGCCGCGTCAGGATTCGCATGTCGTCACCCGATCGCGCGGAAGCCCGGCCGAGATCAGAAGATCTTCGACATAGGCGTCGAGCGTCAGCAAATGGGATCTGGCGTCGTCGAGTAATCCGCCGGCCAGTTCGCGGGCGATCCGCGCCGACAGGAGATCGGCGCGCGGCAGTGTGGCGTTGGACAGGGCCGCCGAATCGCTGGTCTTGAAAAGATCGATCGCACCACGCAGGCAGGCCAGCCGGCGGTTTTGCAGTTCGGCCTCGCCGGTCAAAACGACTGGCCGGGTCTCGGCAATGCCGCCGCGCCCATCGGGTGGCCAATCCGCCGTCGTGCTGCACCCGCACAGCAGGGCCAACGCCAGCCCGGCGCCGGCCGCGGGAAGTAATCCAGCCATGGCTCAGGCGACCACCGCGGCTGCCTGGGTCGGGATTGCCTTGTCGATGCGCAGCGACTGGATCAGCCTTTGCGGCTGATCGCGCAGCCCCATTAAGGTAAGCGAGCGCTTATGGGCATAAAGCCGCTTGAACAGAAAGACTAGGCAGCCGATCCCAGACGAATCGAGGAAATTCACCTTGGCAAAATCCATGACCACATCCGCATCCGAATTGGCAACGATCCCTTCGATCATCGGCCGTGCGTCGGCCACCGCAAGGGCATCGAATTCGCCCTCCAGCGTTAGAATGACCGTGTTCGGCTCGACATAAGTCGCATGCATTCCGTTCCTACCTTGGCAAATCTCGTGAGACTGCTATTTCCCGTTGCTGGCGCAAGGAGCGTACCATCAATCACCCTGCCCGATGGTAAATCTTTCGTCAGGCGTTCCGGCCACAATTCAGGCGCAATATCGCAAAACGCCTGGACGATATACCGCAAAACGCGAAACCGGCAAGGCAGATCGAGATGAATCGGGCAATTTGGCTGCTTTTGGACAGTCGCGACCTCGGCGGCATCGAAACTCACATTTTGTTGGTCGCGAAAGGTCTGCGGCAAGTTGGCTACGACCCGGAAATCTTATTTTGGGCTGACTATGGCGGCCATCCACTGACGGCGGAGCTGGATGCGGCCGAGCTACGCTGGCGCATGCTGGGCGGCCGGTTCGGCGATCTGCTGGCGGTGCTTCGTGCGCGCCCTGCCCTGCTGCATACCCATGGCTACAAAGCCGGCATCCTCGGCCGCGTCGCGGCGCGGCTGTGCCGCCTGCCCGTGGTTTCGACCTTTCATTCGGGCGAGCCGGGTACGGGCCGGCTGCGCGCTTATTTCCTGTTGGACCGGCTGACGGCCCGGCTCGCACCGCGTATCGCCGTATCCGCGGCGATCGCCGCGACCTTGCCGGCTCCAGTGGCGGTCGTGCCGAGCTTCGTCGAACTGCCGCCGGAGACGGCGCTCGGTACCGGTGCCCGCAATATGATCGGTTTCGTCGGCCGGATGAGTCCAGAGAAGGGGCCGGATCTGTTCGGTGCCTTGGCCGAGCAATTGGCCGATCTGCCCTTCGCGGCCTATGGCGATGGGCCACTCAGGCCCGCGCTCGAAGCGCGTTACGGTGATCGCATCCGCTTTCACGGCCGGGTGGCGCCGATGGCGCCGCACTGGCCGGCGCTTGCGCTGCTGGTCATGCCATCGCGCCACGAAGGGCTGCCGCTGGCCGCACTCGAAGCGATGGCGTATGGCGTTCCGGTCGCCGCCTTTGCCGTAGGGGGGCTGCCGACGCTGATTGCGAGCGGTGTCGATGGGCTGCTGGCGCCGCCGGGTGATGTCGCAGCGCTGGTCGCCGCCATTCGCGACTGGTCGGGCTGGCCGGCCGAGCGCCGCCAAGCGATGGCATTTGCCGCCCGGGCCAAGATCGCGCGGCAATACGCGCTACCCGCCGGGATCGCCGCTCTATTGCCGATCTATCGCGCAGCCGGCCTGAGGGGATGACGAGATGAACGCGGAAAACCTGGCCGCCGCGGTGGATTTCGTCCGGGCCGCCCCGTATGATTGCGCGAAGCCGCATCGGGTTCGGCGCGATAAGCTGGCTCGCCCTGGCCCCATTCGGTTTGCCGTCGTTCGGCGAAGAAGCGTGGCGTGTCAGGCGATGGGGGGCGCGATCAGGTCCGAATCTTGCAGCGTCCGCACAATATTGCATGGCGAGTATCCCGCTCGCGGCGTGCGTCAAAGCGACAAGGCATGATGGCTGCGACCACAGCGAGACCGAGATTCGCTCCTGCCGCGGCAGGAAGGCCGGTCGCATCTCGGCGGAACGACCATGGCGGTTAAGCGCGCCCTTGGTCAGGCTGGTTTTTACGCGCTGTCGATCGTGGCGATGCGTGCCGTCGGGCTATTCATGGTGCCCTATGTCACGCGGCATCTGAGTACCGCGGAATATGGCTCGATCGAATTGATGGCGACAATCGCGGATGTCGCCACGACGATTTTGAGCTTCGGACAGGTCGAGGCGCTGTATCGCTTTGTCGGGGCCGCGCCCGACGATGCCGCGCGCCGCCGCGTCTCGGCCGAAGCCTTCGGCCTGATTCTGGCATTGGCGGCGATCGCGGCTGTGACCATGCAATTTCTAGTCGGACCGGCCGAAGCGCTGCTGAATGAGGCAGCGCCGCCACTGGCGCTGCATTTCCTGTTCGCCACGGTGGCCCTCGAAGGCGCCATCGAACTGCCGCTGGCGTGGTTGCGCTTTCGCGAGCGCAGCCGGTTCTATCTCGTGATCGTGCTGGGCCGCGCGCTGTTTCAGGCGGGTTTGGTGTTCATCCTGCTGGATCGGGGTTTCGGCGTGTCTGGCGTGATGGCCGCCTCGCTCGTTGCTGCCGGCCTGACCGCGCTGATCCTGGCGGTCGCGCAATGGCGCGATACCGGCATCCGCTTCAGCCGGGCCAGCACAGGCGCGCTGCTGCGCTATGGCACGCCGCTTGTGCTGGGCGGGCTGGGAAATTTCGTGCTCGGTACGTTCGACCGGCTGCTGCTAGCCCGCAACCTACCGGTGTCGGCGCTGGCGATCTACGCCATCGCCTACAAGGTCGCGATTCTGACACCGCAATTGTTTCAGCCTTTTACCATGTGGTGGTGGCCCCGGCGGATCCAGACATTGCTGGAACCGGACGGCATCATGCGCAGCACCCGCACCGTGACCTTTGGCCTCGCCTTTCTGTTCTGGCTGGGCTTCAGCGTCGCTTGTGAAGGCGGGCCGCTGATCCGGCTGATGACGCCGCCAGCTTATCACGGCGCTATTGCCTATCTGCCCTGGCTGGTGGTGGCGACGGTGGTGCAGCACATCGCCGATCTGGTCAATGTCGGCTCTTATGTCGGGCAGTCTACGCGCAACCCCATGTGGATCAATCTCGGCGCGGCCGGCGTGGCGCTTCTGGGCTATTTCCTGCTCATTCCGCCTTACGGCGTGGGTGGAGCGATCGCCGCCACCATCCTTGGCTGGTCGGTGCGGCTGGTCGGCATCTTCATCGACAGCCAGCGCAAGGTGGCCCTGGATCTGCCCTGGCGGCGCCTTGGCATCTATGCCGGCTTGCTGACGCTGGCCGCGGCGTTGCTACCGCAGGATCTTGACTCGAGTACTGCAATCGCGGCGTGCTTGCCGGGCGCAGCACTGGCTGCGGTACTGGCCAATCTGCTCGGTCTAGCGCCGATGCCGGCTGGCATCGTCCGGCGCTGGCGCAACAAGGCGATGGTGCCCCGATGAACCTGCTCGCCGATCACGCTGCGGACGACAATCCCGAGCAAATGCGGCGTCAAGCGATTCGGCTGCAATTGGCAATCGGCATCGGCCTGTCGCTGGCGGTGGGGGCGCTCTGGCTCGAAATTCCATCGCCGTTTCTGATCCTCGGCCTCGCTTTCGCGCCGCTCGCCATCATCACCGTGCTGCGTGCGCCGTTCATTCTCTGCGTCACATTCATCTCATTCTCGTTCTTCCGGCTGCACGAGATCTTCACGCCGCTCGAACCGTTGCACCTGCCGCTCGTGCTGGCAGTCGTCTCCATCATCGTGATGGTGATCTTGCTCGCCACCGGGCGGGCGCAGCCTTATTGGCGACCGGAACTGACCGTGCTTTCGCTGTTTGCGGCACTCGCCACCATCGGCATCGCCTTCGCCGTCGATCGCCCGCGTTCGCTGGAATTCTGGCTCGACACGTTCAGCAAGACCGTGCTCATGGTGTTCGCCATCGCCTGGTGTGCGCGCGCGCCCAAGGATCTGGTGCTGGCGAGCAAGCTGTTCGTCCTGTGCGGCATTCTCGTCGCCTCGGTGGCGATCTGGAATAAGCTGCATGGTCTCGATCTGGTCGAAGGCACGCGCGTGACGATCGGGCGGGACTCGAAGGCGCTTCTCGGCGATCCGAACGATCTGGCGCTGGTTTTGCTGTTTCCGATGTCCTTCGCGGCGGCATATATGATTTCGCCCGGAATCGGCTTCGCCACGCGCCTGATGGGCACCAGCGGCACGGTTGCAATTTTCTGGGCGATCCTGGCAACGCAGAGCCGCGGTGGATTGCTCGGCCTGGCCGCCGTCTTTGCTGTCTTCTCCTCACGCTTGATCAAGTCCAGGGTCTTGCTGTTGGCGATCGGCGTCGGGGCCGCCGTGGCGCTGTATACGTTCGACAATATTGACAGCCGCAGTTCGGGAGGGGCCGCTGAAGAGGGCATCGACGCCTCCTCGCAGGGGCGTTTGGATGCGTGGAAGGCGGCGGTCCGAATGGCCGCGGCCCATCCGGCGACGGGAATGGGGCTCAA
The DNA here is from genome assembly GCA_049696095.1 of Aliidongia sp. GTDB lineage: Bacteria > Pseudomonadota > Alphaproteobacteria > ATCC43930 > CGMCC-115725 > JAXDMU01. Next base: position 6,572 of record JBAVTK010000550.1, read on the forward strand.
TAATTTCAGCCCGTCTTATTTCTATTACACCGATAATTGGGGCGGGCATGACATGGCCGTACACAGCACCTGGTTCGGCGTGCTGGCCGAGACCGGGCCGATCGGTCTGGTACTGTTCGTCACCATGGTGACGATGACGGTGCGGCGTTCGGTGCGCTTGCTGACTCGATTGCGGGCAGAGCGACGAGCCGGTGTCGCCATAAATCCTGAAATCTCCGCGCTCGCTCATGCCATCGTCGCGGCGCTGGCCAGCTTCATCGTGTCGGGCACTTTCCTGACGCAAGCCTTTACCTGGCCGATCTACATCCTGATCTCGCTTGCGCTTGCCATGACCCGGTTCGGCGAGTTGAATATGCTGGGTCCGAGCCCCTCGCCCGGCCCGGATGGCAACCCTTGATGATGCCGATCGATGCGAGCCGCGTGTCGGCGGGGATTCCGCGCCGTGTCGTCGTTCTGCTGGTCCTGCTGTGCGTGTGCTCGTTTGCCGTCAAGCTGTCGATCTATCGGTTGACGCCCAATCTCGGCTACCCGGACGAAACCTTTCAATATCTGGAACAGGCGCATCGGCTGGTCTACGGCACGGGGCTGGTGCCTTGGGAATTCGTCACCGGTATCAGGTCGTGGTTGCTGCCCGGGTTGATCGCGCCCGGCATGGCGGTCACGCGGCTGCTGGGGGCCGGTCCCGAGACCTTTCTGACGATCAACGCGGCATTATGCGCAGGACTCTCGCTGTCCGCAGTGGTGTGCGGCGGGCTCTGGGGTTGGCGCGCGGCGGGTTTTGCCGGCGCCGTCATTGCCGGCACGCTCAACGCTTTCTGGTTCGAATCGGTCTATTACGCCAGCCACGCCCTGTCCGAGGCCATCGCGGCGGATTTCCTGATAGCGGCGCTCTATCTCGGATATCCGAACCTGCCTGCGCAAACGCCGCGCCGGCTGTTTCTGGCCGGGCTGTGCTTTGGCGCGGTGCTCGATTTCCGACTGCAACTCGGGCCGGCTGTTGCTGTCGCCCTGCTTGCGATCTGCCGGTTGCGACCGCGCGCCTATCTGGCGGCGGGGTTGGGCCTGCTCGGGCCGCTGCTGCTGCTTGGGTTGGTCGACTGGATAAGCTGGGGTCGGCCGTTCCAATCGGCACTGCTCTATGTTTGGGCCAATTATTCCGCCGATGTGGCGACCCACTTCGGCACCAGCCCGTGGTATCAATATCCCCTTTGGCAGGCGGCCTATTGGTCGGCCGCCTTTCCGCTGATCGTGCCTTTGGCGTTACTGGGCGCGCGGCGGCTGCCCTTGCTCCTGCTTGTCGCCCTCGTGGTTTTCGGCACCCATACGCTTGTTCCGCACAAAGAACCGCGCTTTATCTTCCCGGCGATTCCGCTTCTGATCACTTTGGTCGGGATCGGCAGCGCCGAGATTTTGCCCCGGCTGCTCGGCCCCTCGGCCCGACCGACGCTGATCGCGGCAAGCGGCGCCCTGTTCTGGACGATCACTTCGGGGCTGCTCGGCGCCTTTGGTTACTTCACGCCGATCTGGCGGGCCGGCGAGGGTATGGCGGCGGCGATGCGCGCCGTCGATGGCCACGAGGCGAGCTGCGGCCTCGCAATTTATCCGAGCCATCTGTGGTGGCTGAGCGGTGGGTATACGAGGTTGCGCCCGGGCATCGCGCTTTACGGCCTCGATCCCGACGAGCCCGATGCCAAAGCGCATGCCGCAGCCTATACCGACATCATAACCATCAGCGAAGAGCCCTTGCCGACGCCCTCGGATTTCACCGAGATGGGGTTCGACAAGGAAACCTGCTGGGTCAATGGCGGAAATCGCGGCCCGGTCTGTCTCTGGCGGCGCCCCGGCGCTTGCAGCCCGCAAGCGGCGGCGCCGCTGATCGGCGAAGTGCCGAGCGGACTGAAAGGCGTCGTCGAACAACTGAAACATTGAACCGGTGAAATTGGGGAATCGCCGTAAAGACGCTTCGTATCCGCCATGACGGCAGCGATCTGGATCGAGTGGTAGCTGCGCGATGGCTCAGTGTATCCGGCTCTAAATTGTCGGATACCACGCGACCACCCGGTCGATGATCCGCCGATGTAGCTCGGCTTCGCCGCCTAGAGCGGAGGCGTGGCGGAATCCGGCTTCGGCCGTCCGGCGGCGCAGCGCATCATCCTCCCAGCCGCGGCGGATGGCTGCGGCCAAGGCGGCCGGATCTTCCGCCGGCACGATCATCGCCGTCTCGGCAAAGATATCGGACATGCCGGGACCATCGGAACCGATCACGCATTTGCCGAGCCTCATGGCGTTCAGCGCGGTACTGATGCCGGAGGCGACGATGCTCGATTTGAGAACCGGCAGCACGACCAACTTGGCGCCGCGCAAGATTCGCTCCTGCGCAGCCGGGCTGCCGTCATCCTCCAGCAGGGTAAGGTTGGCCGGTAGCCGATCGAGGCGGCGCGTGAAGCGGGCACCATGCGCCGCCAGATGATCGAAATCGGGATACGGGATCGCCGCCGGAAACGGCAAAGTCTCGATCGCTGCAAAGAAACTGTCGAAATCGCGCAGCGAACGGCCGAAGCACAGCACATAGTTGCCGTCCGGTGCAGGTGCGGTCGGCCCGACGAAGGCGAGATTTGGCTTGAAGGGCACGAAGGTGCTGCGCTGCGACGGGATGCCGTATACCGCCTCGATGCCCTGCCAATCCTTGAAGTAGTGGATATAGCGATCGGCACGGGCGAGCAGAAAGCGCTTCACCGGATGCGACAGGCGGGACGTGGGGCGGCGCAATACCAGATCGACCGCGATGACCGGCGCCCGCCGCACCGGGCGCAACGCGACCAGCGCCATGACTAGGCGCGGATTGCAATCGATCAGGAAGACCGCATCGCGCCGACGACGATGGACCAGGAATTGGTTCAGCGTGCTTGCCACGGCGGTCTCGCCGCAATGCCCGTCCGCGCTCTGCCACCGCGCCGGGAAATGGGTGAAATTCGTGACGATCAGCATGCGCGAGCGATCAACGGCGATGACCGGCGCGGGCGGTCCAGGCGACCGGAGGCGCAGTCTGGGGCGGCACGGAATTCATCGCCATCCTTTCTCGTCCGGTCGGTCCTGCAACCCACCGGCCCGACGAAATCTTCACATTTTGCCGCGAAGATCGTGTAACCTTCGAGCCTCACAATTTACAAGCGCCCGTTTGGCAAGGCCCGTGCGGGGGCGCAGGTTATCAGCTAGGCTCGAGGATGGGAATCTAACCTTGCCCCATGATCTGGTCGTGATCGCCGAAGATTGGGGCCGCCATCCGAGCAGCACCCAGCACCTCGCCAAACAGCTCGCTCGGTCACGACAGGTTCTCTATGTGAATTCGCTGGGCCTGCGCCGGCCGCGTCTGACGTGGGCCGATTTGCGGCGCATCGTACGAAAATTCCTCGACCTTTTTGCCCTGCGTACGCCCGAGGGCCAAGAACCGGTCCCGCCCAATCTGACGGTGCTGGCGCCGATCGCGGTGCCCTTTCCCGGCAGCAAATTGGCCGGCCGGATCAATCGGCGGCTGCTCGGCTATCGCATTCGCCGCGCCCTGAGGAGCCGCGGCATCGCTCGGCCGGTGCTGTGGCTTTCAATGCCGACTGGCATAGACGCGGTGGGCGAGTTGGGTGAGCAAGCGGTCGTGTATTATTGTGGCGATGATTTCGGTGCCCTGGACGGAGTCGATCACGCGCCAGTGCTGGAACAAGAGCGGCGCTGCATTGCGGCATCGCGGCTGATTTTCGCCGTCAGCCCGGTTCTGGCGGCGCGCCTGCCGCCCGATCGGACCGTGCTGTTGGAACATGGCGTCGATCTCGATCTCTTTGCCCGGCCGGCCCTGCGCGCGGCGGATCTGCCGACCGGGCCGGTCGCGGGATATTACGGCAATATCTGCGAGCGGTTCGATCAGACTCTGCTGGCTGAAACGGCGCGGCTGCTGCCCAATTGGATATTCATCCTGATCGGTGAGGTGCGTGTGCCGGTCGATCGGTTGGCGGCGGAATCGAATATCCGCTTTCTCGGGCGTAGGCCGCATGCCCTGTTGCCGGGCTATGCCCAGCATTGGACAATCTCGCTGCTGCCGTTTCTCGATACTGCAATGGTGCGTGCGAGCAACCCGCTGAAACTTCGGGAATATCTGGCGGCCGGGCGACCGGTGGTGGCGACGCCGATGCCGGCGGCGGAACGGTTTCGCGAGGCAATCGATATCGCCGATGATGCGGCCGGTTTCGCGGCAGCGATCCGTGCCTCGGCCCTGGTGCCGGCAGAACCCGAACGCCTGAGCGCACACGTGGTTGGCGAAAGCTGGGCGGCACGCGCCGCCGAGGCAGCAGCAAGGATCGATGCGCTATGAGATTCTGGAGCTTCCTGCTGCTGGCGTGGCTCGGCTCGGCCCAGGCGGCCGACCTGCCGCTGACCGGCACAACTAAAATCGAGCATGAATTCGCGCCCAAGCTAGCGCTCGACGCGAGCCAGATTCTGGTCATCACCGGGACCAACCCGACCGGCCGGCCCGTCCATCTGACTGTGCGGGCCGATGATAGCAGCTCTGTAAATTATGACAGCCGGATCAATGAAGAACATCTCGTGCCGCCCGGCACTTTTTCAGTGCGCTCACCGCTTGCGGCCTGGAAGACTCCCTCCGGCCGTTTGCTCGATCAGGGCGATATCCGGCGCATTATTCTGTTCACCGCCGATGGCGAAGGACCGTTGGCCATCACCGCCGCGGCGACCGAACCAGGCGATAAGCCCGCCGTCACGACGGGCAATACGCAGCAATTGCCGCTGACCGGCACGACCAAGATCGAGCATGAATTCGCACCGAAACTCCAACTCGATCCGGCGCAGGAGCTGGTCATTTCCGGCACTAATCCGACCAACGCGCCGGTCCATCTGACACTGCGCGCCGATGACAGCAAATCGGCCAGCTATGACAGCCGGATCAATGAGGAGCATGTCGTTCCGGCCGGCCCGTTCGTGCTGCGCTCCGTCCTGTCCTCCTGGAAGACGCAATCGGGCCGTCCGCTCGATCTCGGCGATATCCGCCGCATCATCCTATTCACCGCCGAGGGTGACGGACCTTTGACCATCACCGCGGCCTCGGTCGGCGCCCCCGGCGGTGCGGCATCGGCCGCTGTCGCCCCTGCGGCGGTGCCTTTGGCCGAATTGCCGGAGCGGATGGTGCTGCCGCTGTCGGGCACGACCAAGCTGGAGCATGAATTCTCACCGCCTTTGCATCTCGATCGCCGACAGGAAATCAGCATCGTCGGCGAGAATCGCGGCAGCGAGCCGGTCAATTTCATCATTCGGGTCGATGACGGGCAATCGCGGGATTATGCGAGCCGCTTGAATGAGGAGCGGGTGGTACCGCCGGGCAAGTTCCAGATCCGCCTGTCGCCCGGTCAATGGAAGACGCCGTCCGGCCGATTGATCGATCTGGCCGATATCCGCCAGATCATTCTGTTCACCGGTGGCGGTAGCCTCGCCATCGCCTCGGTCGCGGCCGAGCGCAGCTTTGCCCTGCCGGCCGACGCGAAGGGCTGGAAGCTCGGCCCGGCCGGCAGTGCGGTCTTTCCCGGTTTCGAACCGGTCCTGCCGGGCGACCCGAAATTGACCGGACATGATCAGCGGGCGATCGTCCGGCCGTCCGGCGATGGGCTGATCGGCTCGGGCATCCGCGGGGTCGAGCGCTTTCAGGTGCCGCTGGCCAACGGGTCATGGAGTGTAGCACTCTGGACCGAGGATGTCGGTGAGTGGGAATTTCTGCCGCACGAGCTGGATCGGCAGATCCGGGTGAATGGGCATCTGGCCTCGTTGGTCCATTTCACACCCGAGCAATGGGTGCGGCAGATCTATCTGGCTGGGCGCGATGCCGAGGCTTTGGCCGATGGCGATCCGTGGTCCGTGTTCGGTCGCCGCCGCGGTGGCCTGGTCGCGATCGATGTCGAGGTAACCGACGGCATGCTGACCATCGAGCAACAGGGCGACGGCTCGGCGAATTTCCTGTCGGCCGTGCTGGTCGAACCGCAGGGCCATACCGCCTTTCAGGCAGTCCAGGCGGCGCGGCGCGAGCGCTATCTCGATCGCTGGCCGGTGCTGCCCTATGCCCATCCGGAACCCTATGCCGGCCCGCTGACGCTGGGCGTGCT
>JBAVTK010000551.1:0-2426 GCA_049696095.1 Aliidongia sp.
GCAAATCCCCGACCGCGCGATTAACCGCGTGCAGCCGCGCCAGACTGCCGCTCCGACCGGCTTTTTTGCTCGTCGCTTGCTTTAACATCCGCTACTCACTCTCCATCGGCACTGCCCCATCATATAGGACCGCCGTGACCTGATCATCGCCCGTTCCGCTAGCGTTGCGCATTAGCCATAGCAAATCGCGGCCGAACGAGGCCAGCAGCAGAACCAATCCGACGGCGCAAGGCAGTGCCGCCCCGCCCGACGGCACGACCGGCGCCAGCCCAAGCAAAAGCAGCAACAGCAGGATCACACAAACACTCTTACGAAACAGGCTAGGCGGTACTGGGCCGCGCAACAGCGGCCAGATCAAGGCGGCGCCAACCCAAAGATACCGCATCAAGCCGGCCAGCAGAATCCAGGGGCCCGCTCGGCCGGCCGCCGCGACCGCACCGGACAAAAACAATACGAAAGCGGCATCGACCTCCATATCGAAACGGGCCCCGAAAGCGCTCGACTCATTCAACCGACGTGCCAGCCGGCCATCGAGACCATCCATCGCCAACGCCAGCAGGCCGAAGATGATCACCGCCCATGACAGCGTCGGATCGAAACTGCCGGGTGTCAGGAGCAATGACGGCAGCACCGCGATCATCGCGCCGCGCAGCGTGGTGACAGTGTTGGCGAGACCAAACCGCGGCAGATCCACATGTCGCCAAACCAAGCCGGCGGCCAGGCAATAGATCAAGCCGGCCATACTCGCCGCACCGATATCGATTCGCCCGCTGATCAGCAGCAGCCGCAGCAAGGCGGCTTGGATCAGAAAACCGGCGACCAACGCGACGCCGGTACCCGCTGGACGCTGGTGCTTCGACGGGGAACGGGTTTGAACCATGGGAAAATCGGCAAATCATCGAAGTTATGACTGGAGAATCGAAGAGCGTTATATATAGAAGCGCGGTACGTTGCATATAGCCTCATGGAGTTTATCATTCAGCTTTCTTTCGTCCCGCTCCGCCGGATGTCGACCGCTCCGTGATCGCCGCCGAGATCCTTGACGAAGCCGGCGCCTGGGCCGCGATTCAGGCCGTTCGTCAACAGGCCCGGTGCCGGCTAGCCGGCGCCCTGCCGTTGAGCTTGGCGATCGGCGGCAGAGCCATCGAGATCGACGCCGAGGGCGGCTGGACGATGCGCCCGCCGCCGGACGGGTCGGTGCGCCAATTGCTCGACCTCTATCTGCCGCTGGCGGCCGCCGGTGCCGGCCGGTCCTTCTTCGTCGCTCATCTCGGTCAAAGCCTGGATGGCCGGATCGCCGCGGTGAACGGCACGTCGCGCTGGATCACCGGGCCGGAAGATCTCGTCCATAATCACCGCATGCGGGCCTTGGCCGACGCCGTGCTGGTTGGCGCAGAAACCGTGCGGCGCGACGATCCGCAATTGACCGTGCGCCGATGCAGCGGCGCCAATCCGGTGCGCGTGGTGATCGATCCGGGCCTTGTCCTCGATGAGGAATGCGGGCTTTTTGCCGATGGCGCGGCGCCGACCCTCGTCTTCGCCGCCGAGAATGGCGCGCGGCCGGCGCGGCGCGGCCTGGCCGAAACAATCTTCGTGCCGCGCCGGGGCGAGGATCTGTGCTGTCGCGCGATCGCCGACGCCCTCTCGGCGCGCGGGCTGAATTGGGTTTTCGTCGAGGGCGGCGGCATCACCATCTCGCGCCTGCTGGCGCAGGGCATGCTCGACCGTCTCCAGATCACGATCTCGCCGGTGATCATCGGCTCGGGCCGGCCCGGCATCATGCTGCCGGAAATCACTGATCTTGCCGCAGCCCTGCGTCCGCGGACGCGGCGTTTCACGCTGGGCGAGGATCTGCTGATCGAATGTCTGCTGAAATAGGCGAGCGGCGATGACCGGGGCGGCACGCGCATTCTGGACGGTGGCGCCCGGCCGCGGTGAAATCCGCAGCGAAACCCTGCCGGTGCGGGGCCGCGACGAGGTGCTGGTGCGGGCGCTGGCCAGTGGCATCAGCCGCGGCACCGAAGCGCTGGTCTTCCAAGGGCGGATTCCGCCCTCGCAATATGCCGTGATGCGCTGCCCGTTCCAGGCCGGCACCCTGCCCTTTCCGGTGAAATACGGCTATGCCGCGGTCGGGCTGGTCGAGGCCGGGCCGGCCGATCTGCTCGGCCGCCGGGTCTTCGCACTCCATCCGCATCAGGACCGCTATATCCTGCCGCAGGATGCGGTCATTCCAATCCCCGATTCCGTGCCGACCGAACGCGCCGTGCTGGCCGCCAACATGGAAACCGCGCTGAACGGCATCTGGGACGCGGCCCCCCGGCCGGGCGACCGGATCTCGGTGATCGGTGCCGGGGTGGTCGGCTGCCTGGTCGCGGCATTGGCGGCCGGCATGCCGGGCACCGAGGTCGAATTGATCGATCTCGATC
>JBAVTK010000552.1:0-3576 GCA_049696095.1 Aliidongia sp.
AAGCGCGCAGATCGGGTCGACTTCGGTCACCATGACCCGCGCCCCCTGACTCCGCAGCGAAGCAGCCGATCCCTTGCCGACATCGCCGAAGCCGGCAACGCAGGCGATCTTGCCGGCCATCATCACGTCGGTGGCACGCTTGATGCCATCGACCAGGCTCTCGCGGCAGCCATAGAGATTGTCGAATTTCGACTTGGTCACGCTGTCATTGACGTTGATCGCCGGCACTTTGAGCTTGCCAGCCTTCATCATCTCGTAAAGCCGGTGAACTCCGGTCGTCGTCTCCTCGGAAATACCGCGGCAATCTTTCAGTAGTTCCGGATATTTGTCGTGGAGCAGAATGGTCGCGTCGCCACCATCATCGAGCACCATGTTTGGCGTCCAGCCGTCCGGCCCGCGCAACGTCTGCTCAATGCACCATTCATATTCCTCTTCGGTTTCGCCCTTCCAGGCGAAGACCGGGACGCCCGAGGCCGCGATCGCAGCGGCGGCATGGTCTTGTGTCGAGAAGATATTGCAGGACGACCAACGCACTGTCGCGCCCAATGCCGTCAACGTCTCGATCAGGACCGCCGTCTGAATCGTCATATGGATGCAGCCGACAATGCGGGCGCCGGCAAGCGGTTTCGACTGGCCGAATTCCCGGCGCAGCGCCATCAAGCCCGGCATTTCGGTTTCGGCGATCGCGATTTCCTTGCGGCCCCAGCCGGCGAGGGAAATATCCGCGACCTTATAGTCATGGGAAGCAACGTGGCTGGTGGCCATCTCAATCTCCAGAACAGGCATGCGAGGGATAACGATATAAAGCTATCTTTATATGCCCGTGCATCCTAGTCGACACGGTCGGTCGAAAGCAAGGACAAATTTACCCCGTTGCGAGGGCGGGTCCACCTCGATAAGGTCCGCGCTTGCGCGCGGGACCATCGGGGTTTCGTGGGTGCGGAGGACAAAAATGAACATGGCCGAGAACGACGACACCGAAGACCGGCGTAGCGGGTCCAGCCCACGCCAAGCCGATGTCGGCGGCGTAGCGGCCGATCAATTGCGTGCCATCGTCGAGCGCATTGAGCGTCTGGAGGAGGAAAAGAAGGCCCTCCAGGAAGACATCAAGGATGTTTATGCCGAGGCCAAGGGCAATGGCTTCGATGTGAAGATCTTGCGTAAAATCATCAGCATGCGCAAACGCGACCGCGCCGAACTGGATGAGGAGGAGACGCTTCTCGAACTTTATCTGCGCGCGCTCGGCATGCTGCCGGATGAGCAATAAGCCGACCCGGCGTTTGTCCGTTGCTCTCGACCCCAGTCTCGGCGGCGAAAACGATCCGGGGCTGGCGCGTCCTGCCGCTTTGTATCCGGCAGGTCGGATCTGCACCCATGTTGGACGCTCGCCGGATTTTGGTGAAAATACAAATACTTGACCGCGCGATCCGGTCGCATCCAGCGGCGAGAGCGCTGATTTTATCCCGTCATGCGTCCGAGACCACCGATTCACGGCTGCTTTTCCCGTCCGAATGTAGTTAAATTAATGGATCAATCTGCCCAGGGGTACCGACCGGTGGTCCGGCGCTTGATGCGCTTAACAGCGCTGCTTAGTGAAATTGGAGTTATTATGGCGAACGGCACCGTAAAATGGTTCAACCCGACCAAGGGTTTCGGGTTCATTCAGCCGGATAGCGGCGGGGCCGATGTGTTCGTACACATCAGCGCCGTCGAGCGTGCCGGACTGAATACCTTGAATGAAGGGCAGAAGGTCTCTTTCGACGAAGAGCGCGACCCGAAGCGCGGCAAGACCTCTGCCGTCAATATCAAGGGCCTCTAAAGCAAGGTGATTTCGGGTGGATTCACCCGAAATCTGACCCTTGCTTTCTCTCAGTAAGGTCGAGCGCAATGGCTTCGTTCAGCGGCCATCGCGCTCTAAGACCGTTTCCGATTTGATCGGGTAAAACGGTTCGAGCCGAGGGACCAGCGGCGACCCGCCGTTGGTTCCTCGGTTTCCCCGGCGCCTCAAGCTCGTCGACTTCGAACTCAAACCTCGCCAAGCGGGACGTCGATATCGCCGACGCGCGCCGTGTAGCAGCGGCCATTGTCGTTCGGATTGGAATTGTCCGAGGTCGAAAATAGCACTTCGCGGTAGGCGGCGCCGTTGCGGTCTACGCCACCGCGAAAGGTCCAATGGCTATAGCGCCCCGCACCCAATTGCCGGATCTCGTCATGCAGCGCGTGCGGTTGCGACAGAGCGACGCCATCTTCAAATATCGTCAGGCGCGACGCCGCGATGGCACGCACCGTCCCAGCCTCGGGCAGACCCGCCGCCCTTTCGAGGTCGGCTCGCGCCGCCGCATCCAGCGCCATCGGTCCGGCCGCCGCGGTGCCGTCCGGCAGCAGGAGATAATCGCCAGCCACATCAAAGGCGGGGTCGGCGACCCAGCAGAAACCCTGTTCGCGCACGAAATGCGGCCGCCGCCGCATGGCGTCGAGCCGGGCCAGACCGGCTTTGCCATTGATCCGGCCGAACCAGGTACAATGCACGACCCCAGCCGGGCGCAACGCGCCCGCCGCGACCATCCGGTCAACGAACGCCCGAACGATCCCCGCCTTGGCCGAGCGGTCCTCGACATGGTAATCGTCGATCGCCACGATCGCACGCTCGTCGAAATAGCGCGCAAAGTACAAAAAATTGCGCTCAGGGAACGTATCGGCATCCATGAAAAACAAGCCGATCCGCCGCCCATCCAGCCAGTCCGCGACAGCCGCACGCAAGGCAGGATCATGGGCCCGGCCAATGATCGGCGTGACCCGACCGGCGACCCCGTGAGCGTGAAGATTGCGCCCGAGGGTGCCCAGAATATCGTCGGTCGGCAGCGTTGCGTGACCGCGATAACTGCCGCCGACCTCAATCGTCGCAAGGTCGATCCCGGACGGCAGCCCGCCGGCCAACGCGATCGTGCTGCCTCCCAAATACGGGCCAATCTCCAGCGCCGCCCCGCGCGTCAGCGCGGCAATCGCGCGCAATGTCGCCAGCGTTGCTTCGTCGATCATGGAAATGCGCCGGATTGCCGCGAGTTCGGCGGCTGGAACCCGAGCCGGCGCCGCAGCCACGAATCGGGCAAACCGCCTTCCGGTCAATGGATCGGCACGTTCGGTAAGGACACGGCCAAGCTGGCGCGCGATGTCTTTGATCATCTGTTCTCCAAAAAACCCACGCAGGGTGGCGGGAGTTGGGCTGCGATCGAGATCTGGCCCCGGTGAACGCTCTGCCGATGCCACAGTGACCTGCTACAATGACGTCGAGACTGAAAATGGCGGAAGGAACCAACCGATGATCGAGCCAAGGCTCCTGTTGCGCAAGATGTTCGATGCCGCGATCGCCTCGGCATCGCCATCGCTGGTATTGCCGCGGCATCTGCCGGCGCCGCCGCGCGGCAGAACCTTGGTGGTAGGGGCCGGCAAGGCGGCGGCGGCCATGGCGCGGACGGTCGAGCTTCATTGGCCGGGGCCGCTATCGGGGCTGGTGGTTACGCGCTACGGCCATGCCGTGCCGTGCGAGCAGATCGAGGTGGTTGAGGCCGGTCATCC
>JBAVTK010000553.1:0-2303 GCA_049696095.1 Aliidongia sp.
GTTTCCGCCTGTTCCGGACCGCAGCGTCGTGCGTTTTCGATAAAAGAGTTATAACGCTACGCAACTTAGGCAATAGAAATCACCAGGAAGTTACCTCGAAAAAAAATTCGAGGTGGCCCCCTGCAACCATGAGGTCAAAATAGTGCCTGGCGTGTTTATCTTGGTTGAAAAAACCTGAGAACGAAAACCCATTTCTTCTAGTATTAGAAGGGCTTCGAGCTAAACCGCCGGCCGGAGCAAAGTTCAGCCATGTCGATGATGACCACCCACCACGCCGCCCGATTCGGCGGTGATCTTCATCCGTCGCCGGTCGCACCATGCCGATGAGCGCTTCGCCGGAACGTATCGGCGTTTTCATTGATGGCGGCGAACTGTTTTCTACCCGGCGTAGCCTCGGTCTGGAAATCGATTATCGGAAATTTCTCGATCTGGTTCGCTCGCGCGGCCGGTTGGTGCGCGCCTATTACTATGCAGCCGTGATCGACGAGCCGCGCTACGCCAAGCTGCGCTCGATGTTCGAATGGCTGGGCTTCAACGGCTATTCGATGGTGACCAAGCCGGCCGTCGAATTCATCGACGAGTCTGGCCGCCGGCATCTGAAGAACCGGATGGATGTCGAGCTGGCGACCGACATGATCGAGCTGTCGCCTTATCTCGATCACATCATGCTGGTGTCGGGGGCCGGCGAACTCTGTGCCGCGGTTGCCGCGGTGCAGCGCCGCGGCGTGCGCGTCACCGTCATCTCGACCCAAAGCACCGAATGCTCGCTGCTTGCCCCCGAACTGCATCGCCAGGCCGACGCCTTCGAGGATCTGCGCGCGCTGGCACCGCTCATCCTGCGCGAGCCGCCGCCCCGCCGCCCACTCCCCCTTGAACCCCACAGAAGCGAGGTTTGACATGAGAGCCTATTCGATCAGCCCCCGTCCCGTGGCCAGCGCGCCGGCACCGCGCCAGCGCCACAACCCCAGCAACGACGATAGCGGCCACGCGATCAACGCGCATGTCGCCCGGCGGATCAAGCTTCTGCGCAAGATAAACGGCGTGACCCAGACCGAATTGGGTGCGGTCATCGGTATGACTTTTCAGCAGATGGCCAAATATGAGCGCGGCATCAGCAAGGTAGCGCCCGACAAGCTGTGGAAGCTCGCGGAGTATTTCGGGGTCGAGATCACCTATTTCTTCGACGGCATCGACCGTGGTACCCAACCTTGTCCGGACGCCCAGGCGCCATCGACCGCAGGCAACCTCGGCAATCGGCGCCTGCGGCTGGAACTGGCCGGCGCCGCGCAAGAGATTGTGGATAAAAACATGATGAGAAGCATCCTGGAGTTGATCCGCGCTTCCGCCGAGTAATCCGCTATAGTGCGCGGTCGGCTGCGGGCAATCCCAAAGCGGCCGCGACGATTTCATCGAACCGCGCGGGCGCAAAAAGCGTCTCCGCATCGCGCTCGGCCTGGGCGCCGAGCCGGCGGCGCAGGGCCGGATCCCTGAGTGCGCGCAAATACCGGGCGGCGTCGGCGACATCCGGTTCCGCCCAGTGCTGATCGGGATAATCATAACCGCCTTGGGGATCGCGGGCCGGCACCAGCCGCAACGCCACCGGACAGCTATTCTCCGGCGTCAGGAAATCGGTATTGCCCGACCAGCCGGTCGCAACCACCACCTTGCCACGCCGCATCGCCTCGGCCAGGATCAGGCCGAAACCCTCGGCGCGATGCAGCGACAAGACGATATCGGCGGCATCGACCAGATCTCCCATTGCGGCGGCATCGAGCAACCGATCATCCAATTCGATCGTCGCACGGCCTTCGGCTGCCGCCCGCAGCGCCTGCCAGCCAGGTGGATAGGCGGACGCCTGCGAGACCTTGACGATCAGCCGGACCGCAGGGTCTGCGCCGAAGGCGGCCCAGAATGCCGCGATCGCGGCCAGCGGGTTCTTGCGCGCGAAGCCCGATCGCATGTCGAATGCAACCAGCACGGTCAGCGGCCCGACCTCGGGTGTCCGCACCCGCCTCGACGCCGCCGGCACGGGATGCGGCACGACCCTGACGGGCAGCCCGGTATGCCGCGCGACAGCGGCGGCAGTGAACCGGCTCGGCACCCAGATTTCATGAACGAAGCGCAACCCGGCGACCCAATCCGGCGGCAGTTCGGGCAGTTCCCACGCCCAATAGCCGATGATCACCTTGCCCCTAAGCCGCCGTCGACCGAGCCGCAGCATGGCCAGCGCCATCACGAAGCCGCTGACATGCAGGATGATCGTACCCGGCCCTTCGTCGCGGCCGCGCGGTGTCGGCGGAAGC
>JBAVTK010000554.1:0-4320 GCA_049696095.1 Aliidongia sp.
GACCACGGTGCCGATGCGGCGGCGGCGATCGCTCGGATCGGCGATCTGTTCCGATGCGCCGCCGGAACGCTCGACGCCGCCGATCAGCGGCGCCGCCGTGGCCGGCCGGTTTTCGGCCCGGTCGAGCTGCGCCTTCAGTTCGATCAATGTCGGGATGTCGGCCAGATCGCGGCCCCGGCTGTTGGGGCGCTCCGCGCCATAGAGATCGCGCGGCAGCGGAATCCGCGGATGTGGCTTGGTCGGCAATTCGCGGACCTTGACGACCGGATCGGTGACAATCTCGTCGATCGGTGCCCGCTCATCGACTAGGCGATTGACGAACGAGGAATTGGCGCCATTCTCCAGCAGCCGGCGCACGAGATAGGCCAACAGATCCTCGTGACTGCCGACCGGCGCATAAACGCGACAGGGCCGGCCGAGCTTTTCCTTGCCGACGATTTGTTCGTACAGCGGCTCGCCCATGCCGTGGAGCCGCTGAAATTCGTAATCCTCGCGATTGCCGGCCAACTCCAAAATCGTCGCCACCGTCAGCGCATTATGCGTCGCGAACATCGGATAGACCGCATCGGGTGCTGCCAGCAGGCTCTTGGCGCAGGCGATGTAATTGACGTCGGTCGACGCTTTGCGGGTGAAGACCGGGTAACGGTCGAGGCCGCGCTCCTGGGCGCGCTTCACCTCGGTATCCCAATAGGCCCCCTTGACCAGCCGGATCATCAGCCGCCTTTTATGCCGCCGCCCGATGTCTTTCAGCAGATCGAGTGCCGCCAGCGCGCGAATCTGGTAAGCCTGCACGGCAACGCCGAGCCCGTCCCAGCCGGCCAGATCTGGATCGCCCGCCAACGCGTCGATCAGATCGAGCGACAAATCGAGCCGGTCGGCCTCCTCGGCATCAATGGTAAAACCCATGGCGAGGCGTTTCGCCTCGAAAGCCAGGATCTTGATCCGCGGCAGCAGTTCGGCCTTGACCCGAGCGCATTGCGCCACCTCGTAGCGCGGGTGAAGCGCCGAGAGCTTGACCGAGATCGATGGGGCATCGGCAATACCGCGGCCCTGAACGCACGCGCCGATCTTGGCAATCGCCTGACGGTAGCTGTCGAAATAGCGCCGCGCATCGGCCGCCGTGCGCGCCGACTCGCCCAGCATGTCATAGGAATGGCGATAGCCCGAGGCTTCGGCACTCCGCGCCGTCTCCAACGCCTCGTCGATTGTCCGGCCCATGACGAATTGCCGGCCTAGAATCCGCATCGCCGCGGTCACGGCCTGGCGGATCACCGGTTCGCCCGAGCGCTGGATCAGCCGCTTCATCAGCCCAGTCGGCTCGCCGTCGCCGCCATCGAGCTTGACCACACGCCCGGTCAGCATCAACGCCCAGGTGGACGCGTTGACGAACAGAGACGAGGACTGGCCGACATGCTTGGCCCAATCGGCCGGGCCGATCTTGTCGCGAATCAGCCGATCCGCGGTATCGGCATCAGGAATGCGCAATAGCGCCTCGGCCAGGCACATCAGCACCACGCCCTCGGCCGAGGATAACTCATACTGGTGCAGAAAAGCGTCGATCCCGCCCTTGCCGACCCGCCCGGCCCGAACCTTGGCGACAAGTCCGCGCGCCAGCTCCGCCACCCGATCGCGTTCGACCGCCCCCATCTCGGCCGCCGCCAGCGCCGTCTCAACCGCTTCGGTCTCGGACCAGCGGTGAGCGGCGCGAAGTGCTGCACGCAGAACGGTCGGGTCCGGTGGAACCTGAGAAAAAATCATGGCGGCAATCCTGTGAAAAAGTCCGGCGGACTGCCGTCTGCGGCAGCGACCTCCGCCCTTGTAGTCGCTAAATCCATCGGGTCAAGAGGCGGTCCAGCCGGGCAGGTTCGTTATCGCGGGTAGGAAAATTGCGGCCGATCGCCTTTTGCTATTGTCCCGACCCGTCTGTGACGCTACCGTCCACCACCATGATGACGCCGCACGCCGCTTCTCGCTCTCGATTTTGGTACCGCTGGTACAGTCCGGCGGCGTGAGGATCGTGCATCGTTGACACAGATTCGAGGCCGCCCGCCCAGGCGGCCTTTGTCTTATCCGATCGAGCCAAGTTCCGCCTGACGCGATGCGGCCTCCCCGACCAGGAGGCCAAAATGACCGAGTTCGATTTCGATGTGATCACCGGCCCCTCCGGCCCGATACAACGCGGCCCCTCGCCCTGCGGCTGGACACGGGCCGAGGAGCCGACACCGCTGGTCTCGCCGACGGTGCCGGTGCCGGATCAAGCCAGCGGTTCCGGAGTCGAAATCATCTCGCCAGCGCCGCCTCGATCGCGGTGATCAGCTCGGGAGCGTTCGGTTCGACCCGGCTGGAAAACACGCCGGCCAGCGCGCCGTCCTTGCCGACCAGGTACTTATGGAAATTCCATTTCGGCGCCGCATCCTCACCCCGTTCCGTCAAAGCCCATTTGTAGAATGGATGGGCGTCGGACCCGATGACCCGCTCCTTGGCGGTCATCGGAAAATCGACGGCGAATTTCGTCGTGCAGAAACTCTTTATCTCGTCCTCGGTGCCGGGCTCCTGCATGCCGAAATCATTGGCCGGCACGCCGATCACCACCAGCCCGCTATCGCGATACAGGCGATGCAGCGCCTCAAGCCCGTCATATTGCGGGGTCAAGCCGCAATATGACGCGGTATTGACCACGAGCATGACCTTGCCGCGATAAGCGGCCAGCGGCATAGGCATGCCGTCGATGCTCTTGAACGAAAAATCATATACGCTCATTGCTAATTATCTCCGGTTTAATGAGTCGGCGCTGGAATCCGTCTTTGGACGGATGCATCGCTCATGGTCATTCAGGCAAAGGGGCTCTTGCTGTCAGACCCAAATCCTCCCGCGTATTTCGGCGGCCAACACGCCGACAACCCGCGCCCTCAGGCTCACGGCGCGGTGGCGATAGCAGATCAACCTGCCCGACATTGTATCCTGTGTCAGGAACTCCTCGCAGAGCCGCCCAAGCCCCGCCATGGCAGCGATCATGGCCAAAGATTGCACGTCAGTATATCGTTGCTCGACCGTCTGTCGATCGTACCTCTGATATGGAAAAGCCACGCAGGGCCGCGATGCTGTTTGCAAGTCTCGTCTATCAGTGAGACGCATCGCCCGGCCAAAAAGCCGCGTCCATGATCCGGTCGAACGACCAAGGGCATTCGGTCGGAAAGGTTCGCTCCGGCAAGCCCGTTGCAAGTCCGGCTTCACCAATTGCCTCGCGGTAAGCTCGCGTCATTGCCTCAACAACGGCGCTTTTCAAGCTTGGATTATCCGCAAGATGGTCGATGATATCAAATCTCTGATTGCGAATACTGACTTGCCAGGAGGGGCCTTGCAAAATGGGTTGATATTGCCATTTCAGGAGGTGAAGCAGCAAAACGGTGAGCCTGTTAACCAGTTCCCGCTTCTCGGTCCTACCCATGCTCTCGATTTCCTCGGCGATATTCTCAATATCGGCAGCCGACAGCTTGCCGGCCCGCAGCAGCGCGGCTTGCTCGTTCGCCCAAGCATAGAAATCTCGATCGTACAGGGAAGGATCAGACACGGCGTTTAAACATCCTCCTGACGAATGTCGGGAATCCAGGTGAACCGGGAGAGATCATCGTATCACCCCGCCAGCGCTCGCTCCAGCACCCGCGCCACATGCACGGCCGCGCGCCCCGACCCATCGGCGATCTGCTGGCGGCAACTCGTGCCGTCGGCCACGACCAAGGCACCCTCGGGTGCGCGGCGCAGCGCCGGCAGCAGATCGAGTTCGGCCATGCGCATCGAGACCTCGTAATGTTCGGCGGCATAGCCGAAGGCGCCGGCCATGCCGCAGCAGCCGGATTCGATGGTGCGCACCGTGAGGTCGGGCACCAGTCCTAGCACCGCCGCCACATCCGAGACCAGGCCGAAGGCTTTCTGGTGGCAATGGCCATGGAGCCACGCCTCGCGCTCGTGCAGCGCGCGCAGCGGCAGGTCGAGCCGCCCGGCCTTGCGCTCTTGGGTCAGGAATTCCTCGAAAAGCCGCGCTTGGCCCGCGACGGCCGCGATCTCGGCGGCGGGCAACATCGCGTTATATTCATCGCGCAACGTCAGCAGACACGACGGTTCGAGGCCGATGATCGGCACGCCGTGCTCGGCCAGCGGCGTCAGCGCCGCCAGCAATCGCCGCGCCTCATGCCGCGCTTCCTCGACCATGCCAGCGGCGAGATATGTGCGCCCACAGCACAAGGGCCGCCCCGGCCCGGCCGGCTCGATCACGCGATAACCGGCGGCATCGAGCACGCGCCGCGCGGCGCGGGCATTCTC
>JBAVTK010000555.1:0-9371 GCA_049696095.1 Aliidongia sp.
GGATAGCCCAGCCCCATCAGCTTCGCGCTTTTGTCGAACGCCTCGCCCACGGCATCGTCGAGCGTCGTGCCGAGTCGCCGGTAGCGGCCGACGCCGTCGACGATAAGCAACTGGCAATGCCCGCCGGAAATCAGCAGCAGAAGATAGGGGAACGGCACATCGCCGGTCAGCCGCACGGTCAGCGCGTGGGCTTCCAAATGATTGACCGCGATGAAGGGTAGGCCGCGGACCAAGGCGATCGCCTTGGCCGTGGTGACGCCGATCATGACGCCGCCGATCAGCCCCGGCCCGGCCGTCGCGGCGACGCCGTCGAGTGCGCCCAAATCGAGCCCGGCCTCCTCCAGTGTGCGCCGAATGACGCCATCGAGATGATCCAGATGCGCGCGCGCCGCAATCTCGGGCACGACGCCGCCATAGGGGCGATGCTCGGCCAATTGCGCGTGGATGCAATGGCCCAGAATCCGCGCGCCCGGCTGGTCGGTGACGATGGCGGCAGCGGTTTCGTCGCAGCTGGTTTCGATGCCGAGGATGTTCATGGCCGGATATATATCGTCAATCGGTACGGACGGTTATCTAATTGCGTGGTCTGGTGCCGCAAGCCGGCATGTTGTTTACAGATATCCGCCCGATCGGCGTGGGGCAGCTTCGGTCTCCAGAATGCGTTCCACGTGCAATTGCGGGACGGCCTCGTAACGCGGTTCCGGCTCGCTCGCCTTGGCGCGATCGAGGATCGGCACCGACAGGGCATCCGCCAGATCGGCCTCGGGCCGGAGCGCGAGGCCGGATTTCAAAACGATGATGGAAAAGATATTCCAGCCGAAGACCGAGGCGCTGAGCATGAAGCTTTCGGTCAGATTCGCGGCCAGCAACTGCACCGAGATGATGAGCAGCAGCGCGCCTAAATCATCCCGCCGAAGCACCAGGGCTATGCAGCGCCGCACCGCCCAGACGCCGGTAACGACCAGCGCGGCCAGCCCGGCGATCCCCAGACTGAGGGCCAGTTCGAGGAAGCCATTATGCGCATTGGGCGCATTCCAGCGGATCTGATTCAGGATATAGGTCGCGTCGCGCCCATCCGGTGTCCAAAACGCCATATAGCCCCAGCCAGCCAGCGGCTTTTCCGCAATCGCATCCATGACATAAGGCCACAAATCGGTTCGCCCGGTCAGCGATGTGTCGCGATCGAGCAATTGCAGCACGGTCGGCAGGTCGGTCGCAAACAACCCGCCGATCAGCAGGATGATTGCGACCGCGACGATCGCAGAAATCGCGGCACCGATCGTCCCGCGCCGATACAGCATATAGAAACCGGCCACGGCGATCGCCATGAAGACTGCCAGGAGCGAGCTTGCAGATTGAGCGAGAACGACCAGCACGACACAAAGGGTGGTTTTCAGCACATTGAGAACGCTGAGCCGCCTTGTCCGGATCATCAGGGCCATTTCGATGAAGACACCGATCGACATGACGTGGCCCAGCACGTTTTTTTGCGGAAACACCCCACGCCAATCGCCGATCAGGCTTTCGGTTGACTCGCGTCCGACCGATGGGAGCGCGAGTGCCACGATGATCGAGGCGACCGCCGTCAGCAGAATGGTCCAGGACAGCAGCCGCAACAGCCGGTCGATGCCGATGGCCGTGGCGACATAGAGATCAAAGCCGCAGACGCCCACGGTCAGCAGGCTGCGCTTCAAGGTCAGCAGCGGCTCAACCGACCACAGCGCCGACACCGTGATCAACACCGGCAGGATGAAGTAAATCAGGTTCGGCTGGGCGGTTCGCACGATGCCGCGCCAGTGTTTCGGCGCGAACAGCGCCGTGCCGAGCAACAAAAATGCAAAGGCGAGCAGATGCCGGGCGTCGCTGCTGTCCGGTGTCACCACATCATCCGGGCTGCTCGCCGCCATCCCGATGAAGGCACCCTGAAGCACCAGGAAAGCGAGGCCGAGAAACAGCCGCTCAATCCAGCGCGGCGACGAATCCCGGGGTGCCACCCAATGGTCCTGCCAGAGGGCCGCTGGACGGGCCCACGGCAGCGCTTCGGCCAACACGGTCAAATTCCGCATGAAATCTCTCAAGGGACGAGCGGGTGTGAGGATATCGCGGCATGGCCGACCCGCATCAGGGCCGCCGGCCGCAACCGGCGCACGGCGGCATGAAGCCGGCGCGGCATGCCCCACACCATCAGGAAAATAATGAGTTGCAACGCGGTTGGCCGCCCTTCCTGAAACGCCCGGTCGAGCAGGGTGAAAAACTCGCGCCACCCACCATAGCGCTTGGCCTGGTGCGCGATGACCGTCAGACAGAAGCCGCTGAAGGCGCGCTCCGTGATGAGTCCGCGCATGGCCCGCGCCCAGCGCAGCGAGCTTTCCAGGCGGCTGCTCGCGGAGAGCGACCGGCGATCCTCCTCGGCAAAATGGCGCACGAGAATTTCGGGAGCCGTCAGCAGAACCGCGTCGAGCCGTTTGATGGCGATGAGGACAAACTCCCAATCATCATGCTGATTATGGGACGGAAAGCGAATTTCGCGGAACAATGCCGCCGAAATCATCAAGGACGAGGTCTGGATGAAACTGTGGCCGCCGAAGAGCTGCCGGCGGTCGAACAGCCATTCATCGAACGGCGCTTTATTGTCATAGATGTCGCGCGGCCGGACTGACGTGCCATAGGGCGTGACGAATGCGCTGCGGCAGCTCAGCAAAACGCGACCGTTCGGCGGGATCGGCAGGGCCAATTGACGTTCGATTTTGGTCGGTAGCCATTCATCATCATCGTCGAGAAAGGCGATCCATTGACCGGCGGCGTGGTCGGCGCCGACATTCCGCGTCGGCCCACTGCCGAGTGAGACGGGATTGACATAGACGCGAAGCCGCGGGTCGGTTATCGCCGCTAAACGCGTCGAGGTTTCCGGATCTTCGCCATCCATGACCACGATCAGTTCAAGATCGGCGACCGTTTGACCGAGAACACTGGCAATGGCGCACATCAGCAGCATGGGACGGCCTTTGGTGGCGATGATCACCGATATCAACGGCATTGTTTTTCCCTTCGAAATACCTTGCGATTCGTCTGACGATACCGCGGACAAAGGCGACTTACGCCTGGTCCTTTAAATCGGTGGGCATGGAACCAACGTCTTACGGCTGTCGTTTTCAGGCCAGATCCTCAATAGCGCTCCTAAGGGTACGAACGCGGATCTGTCGAATCCGTTCACGGCCAACTTTACGGTGTGAGGCAGAAATGACGGCTCGCGAAATAATTTCTTTGCTATTCCGCCACCGGCGGTGGCTCGCCATCTGTTTATTCCTACCAATGGTAGTGGCTGTGGTAGGCTATTCAACGGCAACGCCGCATTATAAGGCGACGGCCCGCCTGCTTCTGGCATCGAGCCACGATCAGGGGTCGCGCACCAGCCTCAATGCCCAATCCTCGGCCGACACGCAGACGACCAAGCAGGAAGCGATCAATTCGGAACTGGAGATCTTGACCGGAACCGACCTGGAAATGGCCGCCATCAAGGAATTCGGTCTGGAGCGCCTGTTTCCCGGCAAAGATTTCGCCGGACCCGACGGCTCGGTGGAATGGGAGAGCGCGCGCCGCGCCTTCAACCACTCGCTGACCGCCAAGGTCGTGAAGAACTCGGAAGTGATCGAGGTTTCCTACGACGCGCTCGACCCGGCCCTGGCCCGAGATGTCTTGAGCTGGTACATCGCGGCCTATCAGCAAAAACACGTCGAGGTCTTCGCCGTGCCGATGGCGGCATTCCTGAATGACGAGTTGGACGGTCTCGACAAGCATTTGAACAATGTCGAGAAGGAACTCGCGGATTACCGCGTCGAACACTCCCTATACGGCAAGGAAGACGACCGCCGGCAGCTGCTTGATCGCCGCAGCACGCTGGAAACCGCCGCAGCACAGATTCGCAGCCACGCGGTTGAGCTGCAGGCCCGCTTGGGCGAGTTGAAAACCACCTTGGCCACCACGCCGCAAACCATGAAAACCTATGCCGAAAGCGAACAATCGGACGCGCTGACCAAGGCCGAATCCCAGTTGCTCGACCTGCAAGTACAAGAGCGGGAACTGAGCCAGCGCTACAAGGACGACAGCGTTCCCGTGCAGACGGTGCATGATCAGATCGCCGCTGTACAGAGTTTCCTCCAAGGCAAGTCGTCGCAATTTGTCGGCCGGGTTCGGACCGGGCGCAACCCGCTCTATGACGAACTCCTGACCGAAATCGCCCGCGCGAAGGTCGAACTCGGGCCAGCCCAGGCGCGCGCTGCTGAGTTGGACGACGAGGTGGCAAAGATCGATCAGCAACTCAATGGCATGGAGCAAGCTCAGGTCCATGTCGATCAGCTTGTCCGCGATCGGGACACCACCGCCGACAGCCTGAAGCTCTATCGCGAACGTCAGCAGCAGGCCCAATTGCAGGAAGCGATGGACCAGCAGCGGATCGTCAGCATCCGGCAAATCGAAACGCCGACCACGTCGCAGAGCAGTCCCAACCTACTGATCTATCTCGGAGCCGGGTTCGGCTTCGGCTTCTTCGCCGCGGCAACGGCATTGGCCCTCATTTTCGGCACCGGCACTACGCATATCGTGCCGGAAAGCCTGGAAAGAGCGCTAAAGCTGCCGGTCTTCGTCAGCCTGCCCCACCGTCAACTCTGAGCTATCGATTCACCACCTGCGCACTTTCCGCCTCCGCGCGCGGCCTCGGCCAAAAGGTCCGGGCCGCGCGCTCCAAAAGACCGCGGTAACCGCCGGGGTTCCTCCCCGGATCGCCCGCCCCTTGCTTGCCATTTCTTCTCTGGTTTCGGGATGATCATGATGAAAATCATTGATATGGGCATGACGAAGCAAGCCCTTGGTATCGTGTCCCTGGCTGCCCTGGCCACGTCGCTGGCGGCCTGCGAACCCAATCTGGGTGTGCCGCCGAGCGATCTTGCTGCCGTGAACTTCGTGCAGCCGACCACCTCCCCGCAGGCCTACATCCTTCAGCCCGGCGACAATGTCGAGATCAAATTCGCCTATGTCGCCGATCTCAATCAGGCACAGATCATCCGCCCTGACGGCAAGATTGCGCTGCCCTTGGTGCATGATGTCGAGGCAGCGGGTCTGACACCGACCATTCTCCAGGATACATTGCTGCAAAAATATCAGGAAACCGCCCTGAAATCGCCCGAGTTGGTTGTGATCGTCCGCGAGTATAACTCAAGGAAGATCTATATCGGTGGCGAGGTCGGACAGCCCGGCACCCAACCGCTGCTAACGCCGACGACGATTCTGCAAGCGATTCTCCAGGCCAATGGCTTCAAGCCCACGGCGCGCGCCAACGAAGTTCTGCTGATCCGGCAGCGCGAGGGCGGTGGTTATGATTGGCAAGTCCTGAATATGGAAAAGGCGTTGGCCGGCGAGGATTTCGTCGCGAATATTCCACTGGCACCGCGCGACGTCATTTATGTCCCGCGCAGCGACATCGCCAATATCGATCTGTTCGTTGACCAATACATGCGGCAGATCTTGCCGATCGCGCCGGGCCTCAGCATACCGCCGCCGTGAGTGCCGCCATGCCGGTTCAGCGCACGGCCGCATCGTTGCCGCCCATCCTCATCATCACGGCGGGCGGCCTCGAACATGGCGGCGGCATCGGCCGAATGGTCGGCTATCTGGCGCAGGAATGGGCCGGGGATCCGGACGGGCCCGCGTTCGAGATCCTCGATCCGCGCGGCCCAGGCCCGTTTCGGCTCTGGCCGCGCAATTTTCTGGCGACCCTGGCGAAAATTCGGCGGCGGCGGCACGAACATCCGCTGGCTTATATCCATGTCGCCGGGCGCGGCAGTTCGCTGCGCAAGCTGCTGCTGACCGGGTTCTGCCGATTGCTGAAAATCCCGATCATGCTGCATCTGCATGATTATGACTACGAACGATTCTGTCGATCGCTGCCGGCGCCTTTGCTGTGGTCGGTGCGCTGGATGTTTCGGACGGCCGACCACGTAATCGTGCTCGGCCAGGATGCTCGGCGGACAGTCATCGACCTGCTGAATGTTCCGGGCGACCGGGTTTCCATCCTGCCGAACGCCGTGCCTGCCCCGGTTGACCGGCCGGCGCAGCCATCCTCACCAGTCGAAATTCTGTTTCTGGGGCAACTCAGCCAGCGCAAGGGCGTGCATGACCTGATCGAGGCCCTCGACCGGCCGGATTTGCGGGCCATGCCGTGGCATGCGACGATCGCCGGCGGTGGCCCGCATCAAGAATCGTTCGAGCGGCAACTCGCTTCGACTGCCGTCGCGGACCGGGTTTCATTGCCCGGATGGATCGATCGGGCGGTGATATCGTCTCTGCTGAATCGAGCCGACATCTTGGTCTTACCGTCTTATGCCGAGGGAATGGCGATGTCGGTGCTCGAAGGGATGGCGCACGGGCTGTGCATTGTCTGCACGCCGGTCGGCGCACTCGGCGAGGTCATCGAGCCGGAGCGTTCCGGCTTGCTCGTCGAGCCCGGTGCCGTGATGCAACTCGCAGATACGTTAGCGCGCGCCGTCGCCGATGGCGATCTTCGGCGCCGGCTCGGTGCCGGTGCGAGGGAACGCTTCCGGGCCGGCTTCGATGTGGCCACCTACCCCGCCCGTCTGGCGCCAATCATTCGTCACACGCTCGACCGGCGGCCGGACGCCGCGGCCCGCATCGCGCTCTCGACCGACGGCTAGCGAGCGACGATGGCCGGGATGCAGCGCGGCCAGAAAGCGCCACGCCTCGGCCGGGGCAAAAAGCCCGACCAGTACGACATAGATCAGACAGCCGATCACAATGAGCGCGACGAGCGCCACATGGTGACCAGTGGTCCGCACCAGCAGCGGGCTGATCGCCGTGACCGCCAGCGCCATGGCCGATGCTAGACAAAACAGTGGACCGAGCGCCTTGACCATCGCGGCGGCCGGAATACCGCACACCCGCGCGACGATTGTCGCCGGATAGGGCATGAGCAGAAACATCCGGACCACCATGACGATACAGACGACATTGAGGCCGAACGGAACCGCGGCCAACACGCAGAGCCCGTTCGACACGCTCTGGACCACGGAGATCCGCGCCTCTTTTTGCGGAAAATTCAGTGCCATCAGAACCGCGCTAGCCGCGTAGAAAACCACCAGGGGTGGCACGGTCAAAAACATCAGCTGCGCCGCCTCGATACCGGCCTGCCAGCGCGCATCGAGCCAGACCGAAAACAGGAGCGGGATGGTCGCGGCGGCGCCGAGCGCCATCGGAAAGCTGATCAGCGCAATATCGCGCAGCAACCGATAGAATGCCTGGCTGAGGGCCTCGTCGCCACGGCGGTATTGGCGCAGATAGATGCGGGCCACGACCGCCCGCGGCGAGATGGCGATCTGCGCCAGCGTGTCGGGAAAGCGGCTGGCAAGCGAAAACAGCCCCAGATCGACCGGCCCCAGAAAATAGCCGATGATGATGCGTGGCAATTGGCCGCCCAGGAAGATCATGCTGCGGGATACGAAAACATGGCCGGCATAAACGCGCAAATCATGGAAATGCCGCCATGACCATTTAAGACCGGTCCCGCCGGATCGGCCCACGGTCACCCAGAGAATGACCGCTTCCGCGCTGCGCTGAATCATGATCTGCGCAACGAGCGCCCAGACGCCGGCACCGCCCACGGCCAGGGTCACGCCGCCAACGCCACCAACGGCAAGACCCAGCGTCGATCGGATGGCAAGCGGGCGAAAATCCATCCGACGCTTCAACACGGCCTGGGGCGCCGCAGTCAGCGCGGAGATGGCCGGCAGGGTTGAGAGAACCTGAAACAGGCTGGTCAACTCCGGATCGCCGAACAATCGGCCGAACAGCGGGGCCAGCAGAAAGACACCGATGCCGGCCAGGATCGATACCGCCAGATTGCAGGTCGTCGCCGTATCAAGATGCAGCGGCTCCAACCGGTCCATCCCGATCAGCGCCTCGGCGGCGGCCTCGACCGTGACGAACTCGCAAAAACCGATGAAAACCATGACGATCGCGAACAGCCCGTAAGGCCGTGGTCCGAGGATCGGCGCCAGGATCGCAAACAAAAGCAGCCAAACCGCCTGTTGCGACAGTTTCTCCAGCGTGATCCACAGACTCGGCGACATCGGTTTTGGCCCTCTGAATTTCATACCGGGTCGACATGGCGGTATCCCGATTTATCGTCAGTCGATCGGGAATCGTTCCAATCCAAGCTGTTCGCGGGCCAGCAAATAGAGAAACTGCGGGATGACGCGGCGGTAACGCGGCCAGAGCCGTCTCGGTTCGGTCGCCAATCGAAACAGCCACTCGAAGCCCGAGCGTTGAATAAATCTCGGGGCTTGCGGTTTGGTTCCCGAATGAAAATCAAAAGCGGCGCCGATGCCGAGCAGGATCGGCGCATCCAGCCGGGGCCGAAACTTGGCCATCCATAACTCCTGTTTGGGCGTGCTGAGGCCAATCCACACGAAATCCGGACGAGCGTCGTTGATCATGCCGACAATCCGATCATCCTCTTCGTCGGTCGTCGGCCGGAAAGGCGGCGTATGGGTTCCGGCGATTTGCAGTCCCGGCGCTTTGGCACTCATCCGGCGGGCCAATGTCTCGGCCACACCAGGTCCGCCGCCGAGGAAAAAATGGCGATAGCCCCGCGCGACTGAATGCGCACAGGCCGCAACCAGCAGATCGGGACCGTAGACCCGATCGACCGCCGCGCGCCCGCGCTTGAGCTGAGCCAGGCGCACCAGCGGCATTCCATCGGGCGTCACCATGCCGGCAGCATTATGGATATGGCGAAACGCCTCGCTCCACCGGCTTTGCATGATGGCATGGACGTCGGCGACACAGACATATTGTCTTGCCCGAGTGACAATCCATCGGTCGAACTGGGCAAGGGCTCCGGGTAATGTGATCGCACTGACCCCGACGCCCAAGATATTGACCCGATTGGCCCATCGGTCGGTCAGCAAGAAGGAATCGGTCACCGCGGCTTCGATGATTGTATTCATGACCGCCCCTCTTTAAAGGTGATTTTGATCAGGAAATGGTCGACTTAACTGGTCTTAGAAGATGGAAGAATAATCGTCTTGCCGTACATCAGCCTGATATCGGATATGATCCGATTTCGACTCATGACTTTCGAGATCATCGAGGGCGCGATATCGGGGTCGTAAGCCAGCAAGCAGATCTTCCAGAGCGTATCGCCCGGCATGACCATATAGGTCACGTCGTGAGAAATCGCGCCGCCCGGTTCAAGCGGGGGGGCATTGGGCACGACCGGGTCTTTTGGCGGCGGCGCGGCAATGGTCGCCGATATGCTGAGGATGGGTGTTACGACATCCGGGAGGGCCTTGGGCGGCGCC
>JBAVTK010000556.1:0-8240 GCA_049696095.1 Aliidongia sp.
GGCCTGCCTGCCTGCCCATCGAGCCAATCGGCGAAAGCGGAACCGAATGGTTCGTTGATGTGAAGGACGAAGACGATCGGCAGCCTAAAATCGGCTGGCAGTCCCCGCAAAATATCGAGGATTGCGCCTGGGCCACCGGTCGATGCGCCGATCGCAACCAGTTCGAATTTCCGGTCCGTCCTGGTTCCGCCCAACGGCGTAGACGCCCGGAACGGGTCAAGGGCCGAGGTGTGCGGGGGTGATCGTCCCGCCAATCGCGCGCGTAGATGGGTGATGACGCGGATCCGCGAGACCAGCTTTACCAAAGCGACGAAGCGGCTTTCCCAGACGCCGTCATCCTCGGTTCCGGTCGGCTTTTCCAACACATCGACGGCGCCGGCCGCCAGTGCCTCATAGGTCCGGAACAACTCGCCGCGATTGATCGAGGCCGACACGATGAGGATCGGCGTCGGACAATGCGCCATGATGTATTCGGTCGTGGCGAGACCGGTCATCACCGGCAACATCATATCCATGGTAATCACATCCGGCCGATGCTGTAGGCACAGCTCGATGGCGCGCTTACCATCCCCGGCCTCGCCGACCAGGTCGATATCCGGATCGCCGGACAGGATTTCCACCAGACGCTTGCGCACTGTCACGGAATCTTCGACGACCAGGACACGGATTTTCATCACCTACTCCATCAGTGGCCTGATCAGCGCAAGCAGCACGGCCTGATCGAACGCGCTTTTGACGATGTAGCCTTGGGCGCCGACGGCGTGCCCGCGCTCGATGTCTTCCGGCGCCGAGCGCGAGGTCACCAGGATCGCCGGGATGTCGTGCAGAGCCGGATCGGACCGGATTTGTTGGACGAAGTCGAAGCCATCCATGCCCGGCATCTCGACATCGACCAGGAAGAGCGCGTAGCGCTTACCGCGTGCGGCTTCGAGCGCCTCTTCTGCCGACGAGGCGACATCGACCTCGTAGCCAGCCGATTCGAGAATGCTTTGTTCCAGCATGCGGGTTGTGACCGAATCGTCGATCACAAGGACCGGCCGAGACGCCGGCTTCGGCACCGCCTCGGCAAGCGCGCCGCGCCGTGCCGCCGTGACCAGACCGTCCGGATCAAGAACCAGTTGAGGATTGCCCTCGGCATCGAGCGTTACCCCGGCAATGGTCGGGCTCGTCGGCATTTCGTTCGGCAACGGCCGGACGACCAGATTCGCGGTGCTGACCAGGTGATCGACGCCGATCGCGGCGAGACCGTCGGCACCAGCCACGACAACGACGCTCCAATGGCGGCGGCTTGGCGGGCACCCGCCGCCGAGAATGCCTGACAGCGCCATGAACGGAATTGCCTGATGCTCGTGCAGCACCGCGACGCCGGGCGCGGCAGGCAAGATTTCGTGGGCCGCGATGCGGGTCGTGCCGCGGACGGCGTCCAGCGGGACGGCGATGGCGTCCGCGCCGTCTGTCGCCACGATCAGTGCTTCGAGTGCAGCGAGCGATGGCGGCACAACGAGCTCGAATGATGTCCCTCGCCCGCGTTCGGTCTTTACGAAGATTTCACCCCCGAGCCGTGCGATCCCCTCACGCACGATATCGAGACCGATCCCGCGCCCCGACAGTTCGGTCACGCTTTCCGAGGTGGTGATCCCACCGCGTAGCAGCAGTTGAATGAGCGCGTCATCATCGGCATGGTGCGCCGCGAGGGCCAGTGCGCCATGTCGCGATGCAGCGCGTCGGATGGCATCAAGGTCGAGGCCGCCGCCATCGTCGCGACATTCGAACACGATCCGTCGGCCGCGCCGCGAGACCGAGATGGCGATACGCCCGATCATGGGCTTTCCGGCCCGCCGTCTCTCATCGGGCGACTCGATACCATGGGCCGCCGCGTTGCGGACCAACTGCACAAGAGCGCTCTGGATAGTTCCCAACACATGAGAATCGAGCCGCATCTCGCCGCCCTTGGTATCGAGATTCACCGACTTGCCCAATGCGCGCACGGTGTCGAGCGCGGTCCGTTCGAGCATGGTGAACAACGATCCCGCCGGCACCAGGCGCAGCCGTTCTGCGGCGTCGCGCAGCTGATGCAGTTCGCGGTCCATCTGATCCGCAATCGAGCCGAAGGCGCGTTCGACGGTACCAACCTTACGATGCAGCTCGTCAGCGATAGCAAACAGGCTTTTCGGGGTTTCATTGTGGTGCCGCCCCGGCGCCAGCTGGGTCGCCAGCACGTCGCCCAGCCGCAGCACCTCTGCGAGCCCGCCGGTCGCCTTGCGCAGCCCGGTCAGCAACGCATGCGTCTCCGCCAGCCCATCGAGTACCGCATCCATCTCGACGACATCGGCCCGGATGGTTCGTGGAGACTCGTCGGGAGGTGGCCCGGTGACGGCGGTAACCGGTGCCGCCGGACCCAACGTGAGCAGGCGGCGGCCGATCTCGTCCAGATGATCGTGGATCGTACTGATCCCGTCACGCGGGATCCGGGCCGCCGCATCGCGGAACGGCGTCAGCGTATCCTCGATCGCATGAGCCCGATCGGCAATTTCGGCTTGCTTGACGACCCGCGCTGCCCCTTTGAGCGTATGGGTCAGGCGCAGCAACCGCTGAACAAGCGGAATGCTCGAACCGTTCTTCTCGAATTCGATCACGCATTGGGCGCACTGGTCGAGAAGCTCGCGCGCCTCGATCCGGAAATATTTATACGGGTCCGGCGTCATGCCTCAGGCCGTCATATGGGGCTGGATAATGCGCAGCAGATCTCGGGACAGACCGGCGAGTTGGGTGGCCGTTTGCGAGGTCTGCCCGGCACTCGTTTCCATCTCCGCTGATGCCTGCGCGACATTGGAAATCGCGACATTGACCTGCTCGACGGCGGTGGATTGCTGCTTGGTCGACAGCTCGATCTCGCGTGCCGCTTCGGTCGTGGTCGAGACCAGGCCGGCGATCTGCTTGAACGCCGCCGCGACCTCGCCGAACTGTCGCGATCCGGCATCGACCGCCTTCGATCCGGTTTCCGTCGCCATCACCGTCGTGTTCACGGCACTGCGGACATCGTCGATCAGCATGCGGATCTCCTTGGCCGAGCCGCCGACGCGGTCGGCCAGCTTGCGGATCTCGTCCGCGACGACCGCAAAGCGGTTGCCGCTCTCGCCGGCACCGGCCGCCTCGATCGTGGCATTGATGGCGAGGATGTTGGTCTGCTCGGCCAGTTCCGAGACGATGTCGAGAACCGAGCCGATTTCCTGGGATTTCTTGCCGAGTTCCAGCATGTGGGCGACGATCTGGTCGACTTGGCGCCGGATGGCCGCAATCGAGTCGTGAGTAAGGTCGACAGTGCCATGGCCCGAGCGCGCGGAGCCGGCGGTCTGTTCGGCGTTTTGCGCCACGCGCCGGGCGCTTTCGGCAATCTGGCGCGTGGTTGCCAGCAATTCGGTGATCGTCGTGCTGATCTCGGTCATCGCCGTTGCTTTTTGTTTGGCACCGGTCGCTTGCTGATTGGCCGCTGCCTGCAACTCGGCCGAGGAGCTTTGGACCTGGCCGACGGCGGTGCCGATCTGCCGAGACAACGACCCAGTGATGAGCCAGCCGGTCGCCACGACCAGAATAGTTCCGAGCAATCCGCCCCAAAGAATGATTGCCGTTGCGATATCGGCACTGGCATGGGCCTCGTCGGCCCGCCGCTTCAGCAGATCGATCTCGTCCTGATCGGCGTCGGCGATGAGCCCGCGGATCTGGTCCATGAAGGTTTTGCCGGCATCGGTCAGGACGATCTTGAGCGCGGCATCGACTCCTTGGGTTCGCCGCAGATCGATCGTCTCCTTGAGTTCGGCCAATTTTCCGTCGATGAGCGGCGACAGTCCGGCCAGGCGGCGCTGCTGAGCCGGATTGTCGGCGGTGAGCTTGAGCGCCAGGGCGAGCGTCCTCTTGATCCCAGGCAGCGCGCCCTCATAGGGGGCGAGATAGCTGTCGATCCCGGTCAGGACATAACCGCGCTGTCCGGTCTCGGCGTCCTTCATCTCGGACAAGAGGATGGCAAGTTCGATGCGCACCTGATTGCTGTGTTCGACCCAGCCATCATTCTCGATCAAGCCGGTGATGCTTCGGTACGAGACCAAGGCGATCACCGCAAGCGTGAGGCCGGCCAAGCCGAAACCGGTGACCAGCCTTCTACCGACCGTCCAATTTCTGAACATCGCTATCGCTCCTCTCTTGGCCTCCTGCCGGTCTCTGTCTTCTGAGCATATTGAGGATCGAGGGCAGGTCCAGAATGGGTCGGCCGCGTTGTTGCGCCGGCATGAAGTGCCGGACAAAAGGTCTTGCTTCGGTGGTCGCTTCGCGGGCGTGAGTGGTCTCCGCCGACACGCGCAGATGATGTTCGAAGGCGTCGAAGGCGAATGCCACCGGTGCCGCGGTCGCGACCGCCAGCCAGCGCGGCGACGCCCTGGCCGCGTGATCGAGCAGAATTGCGAAGCTGAAGACCGGAAGGATCGTGCCGCGAAAGGCGGCTATACCGAGCAGCGCCGGAACGCCGCCCGGCACGCGGACCACTTTCTTGTCGGCATGCAGCCCGGCAATCTCCGACAGACGGAGGGCGAACGCTTCACCCTCGATGCGGATCGCCAGGAAATCCTCCTGGCGCGCCGGATCGGGTCGAGCGGGATCGGCGAAAGAACGGTCGAACGCATCGCGTAGGGTTGCCGCTCTCGCCGCCATCGGCGAGAAACCGTGCAGCGTCGGCAGTTCGCTCATGTCTGCCCCCCACAATCCCTGAATGCGGTCTCGCAGAGCGAGACCAATGTCCCGCGGTTGAAGCCGCCGCCGAACAACAGGAGCCGCGCGGCATCCTCACGCCTCAGCAGGATCAGCGCCTGCCCCAATTCGCGACGGGCGGTGTCTGGATCGCCGGCACGCCGGGCGAGCAACCCACGATGCAATCTCGGCATTGCGAAAGCCGGGTCGAGATAGGCGGCGATCCGATCGTGCTCGCCGGCACCGTCCCGGTCGCCGACATGCTCGCGGCAGAGCGCCAGCACATAATGGGCACCGGCATTCAGCTCATCGATCACGATCAGCCGGCGACAAGCGATCTCGGCAGCCGCGAATTGACCGATTTGGGCGAGCAACGCCGCCTCAAGAAGCAGCATGTCGGTATCCCGGTCGGCTTCCGGCAGGCCGTCGCGCAGATGGGTGAGCGCGTCAGCAAAGCGCTCCTGGCGCAGCAGATCGAGCACCGGTGCCGTGTCCCATGCGGCCGGGACGACGCGCGCGCTTCCGGGAGGTGTCGAGGGCACCAAAGTCGCGACACGCTCGCTTGCCGTCCGGATCGTCTCGACCCAGGTTGCGTCGAATGCCGCGTCCGCTGGCGGCGGTGTTTGCCACAGCATCGTCGGCCCGGCTGCCGAAGACCGGACGAACGCGCCACCCTCCTTGCGCTGGTAATAGAAGGTCCCGTGCGTGTGCCGCAGGTGGAACGCGTCCGAGACACCGCGCAGCGTTTCGACATGCCCGAGAAACAGGAAGCCGCCCGGTGCCAGCGCATGCGCGATACGCTCGATCGCCAGGCGCATCTGTTCCGGCGCGAAATACATCAGGACGTTGCGGCAGAAGATCACGTCATAGCCGGCGCCCGGCCAAAGGTCGGAGTTCGCGTCGGCCAGGTTTCCGGTCGCGAACCGCACGGCGCCGCGCACCGTTTCGTCGAGCCGCATCTCGGGCCCGTCCGGACGAAACCATTTACGTTGCAGGTCGGGCGGTGTGTCCCTGAACGCCCAGGAGGAGTAGCGCGCGGCGGCGGCCTTGGCCAGTGCGGTTGGATTGATGTCGACGGCCTGGACCATCACGGTCCATGCTGGATCGGCGATGGTTTCGCGGGCCACGATCGCGATCGAATAGGCTTCCTCGCCCGATGCGCAGCCGGCCGACAGCAGACGCAATTCGCCGGGCCTCTGGCGAGCGCGCATGCGCTCCGGCAGGGCGATTTCGGCCAGCGCCTGGAATTGTTCGCGATTGCGGAAGAAATAGGTCTCGCAGACCGTGAGTTCGCGGGCGAGGGCGCCGATCTCACCCGCCGGCGGGCACCGCTCCAGGTCATTGAGATAGGCATTGCTCGGCCGACCGAGATGATCGAGCCGGCGCTGAAGCACCTCTCCCAGAAACCCGAGCCGGGCATCGTCGAAATGCAAACCGATCCGCCCGACAAGCACGGCCCGAAACCGTTCCAGATCGTGGCAAGTCGCTGGGCCGGTCATGCGCTCGCCTCAAGAGAGCTGACACGCTCCCAATCCTCCTGTGGCAGCAGTCGAACCGTGTTCAAATATAGCAGCAGCTCGGTATCCAGCCGCCCGATCATTGAGACCACGTCGTTGGCCACGTCCCCCAGCAAT
Organism: Aliidongia sp.; assembly: GCA_049696095.1. Taxonomy (GTDB): domain Bacteria; phylum Pseudomonadota; class Alphaproteobacteria; order ATCC43930; family CGMCC-115725; genus JAXDMU01. The sequence goes on from JBAVTK010000556.1 coordinate 6,372, forward strand.
GGCGGTAGAGGTTCCGCGATCCCCTCAAGCAACCGGATGCCAAGTACGCTATCGACCGCCAGGGCAATCACTCTCGTGTCGATTTTGAGCGTGACAAGCCGTTCGGCACGTGAAGCAGGCCCGCCGAACAACCGCGCGATATCGACGACCGGGGTGGGCACGCCCCGAATGATGGCAACGCCGCGGACATAGCGCGGCGCCCCGGCAACTGCCTCGATCGGCAATGCCCGCATGGTCTCGATTACCTGCCCGAGCGGTAGGGCGCAAAGAGCCGATCCAGCGCGACACAGCAACCAGCGCTCTTGATCGACATGGGTCCCGCTGCCGCGATTTCCGATGGCTGCTGAGGCATGCATGACGGCCCCCGATGCTGCTGCGACGGTGACACCGAATGCTCTGGACTTGATGGCGTGTGTGGGTTCCAAGAAACTTCAGACACCACTGGATAATAAAGTTGTTTAGTAAACAACACGTAAATGGCGAATGCGGCATTTAACGCCGGAAATGTCCCCACGGTCGATCGCTAATATGTTATGAGCACGGTCACCGTGTCGCTAAATACTCCTGGGCTTACAATTTGGTGCGCTGGAATTCGTCCATAGTATGTGTATGGGCGAACGACAGGCACAAGCACCGAAAGCAGATAACCGTCAGCCACCGTGACGGTTCCGCCGGTGCCGTCACCCCAGATTTGCGTCCGTGCCGCATCGCTATAGATCTGATAGCCGAGACGCGGGGCGACCGACCCAGCCATTGTGCGCCCCGCGAAACTGCCGCTGCCGCCCGTGCTCAGCGCAATAGTGTAGCTGACCAGCAGGGAGATGAGGGAATTGCATGTGACGGTAACGGTTCCGGTCGTATCGGTCGGTGTTGCCGTATTAGCGCTGTAAACGCCAAATGCAAGGCCCGTCGCGGTCGCGGTGCAGGTCAACGCCTCTGCTCGCTCGGGGCTCACAAGGACGAGAAAAGCCGCCGCGAGGATACAAGCGATCTTCATTGGCGGGCCTGAGCGTGGCAGCGCAACGGGCCGATTCGCGGCAGTACACCGGGCTGCGGCTGAAAATCGAATTCGACAGCGCAGACCCGGCCATCCGGTTCGACGACGATGACGCGGTTGCGCGCAGTGAGATTCTGCACGAAGGTCTCGCCGTCATAGCCGACCGGTACCGCCACGGCGCCCGACGACGACAGCGTGGCGGTGCTGCCGACCGGGATCGTGGCCCCTGCATCGTCGATCAGCCGCAACAGCGCGCCATGGTTCGCGCTGATCGGAAAGGTCACGACCACGCCGGAGCGGTCCTGCGGACGCACCAGCGATGCAGCCTGCCCGAGATCGGCATCGGCCGGCACATCAATGGGGTCGATCCCGATACGGTTGACGTCGTAGGATCTCAGATCGGTCACCAGAAACTGACCGGAAGCATCCGTTGTCCCGATCGGGCGATTCTCCCGCAGGACATGGACGCCTTCAACACCGTCCGTATCAACCACGGCAAAACTGTCATAAATCGTATTTGAGGCGAACAGCCCGCCATCGGCGAAGGACAGCGCGCCTTGCGCCGTCGCCCTGTAGGCGGTCTGCGCCGAAACATGGTCCACCTCCGCACCCAGCAATGCCCAAGGCGCCTTATAGTCCAGTTCGGCGAACTGGTGTGCCGGGGAGCCGGCGGTATCCAGCACCTGCCCCCCGACATCCCCGATATCGACCACGGGCTGCATCGCCTGTACGGTGCCGTAGCCCTCATGGTAGCCTGCTCCGCCGCTGATGTTGGCCGAGTCACGCTCGCCGAGGGGGATCGAGATGCCAACCAGCACGCCCGTGCTGTGGGCCTGGGCGAAGTCATGAAAGCCGGTTGCATAGGCGGAAAC
>JBAVTK010000557.1:0-3008 GCA_049696095.1 Aliidongia sp.
GTTCGGCCGATGCCTGGGTCCGGTCGGCCGGCGGCGAGTTCACCGCGCGACTGACCATCGACATTACGCCCGAACTGCGCGGCCGCATCAAGGTCGCGGCCTTCCGGCGCGGCGTCACCGTCGCCGAGATGCTGCGCGCGCTCTTCGCCCGCGAGTTTCCCGACGGCGACGGAGCGGCGCCATGACCGCCGAACGGTTGCCCGATGACGCGCTGACCCATGTCGAGCTGCTGTGGCTTGAGGGCAACATCGAGCGCTGGATCAGGTTCGGCCGGGATGCCGGCGAGACCATCCTCGACCGCCGCAGCCGGATCGTCAGCTTCGCGCCCGGCAGCATCTTCGCCTTCGTCCGCTGGGCATCGAACGATTACGGCACGATCGCCTCGCGCATCGACATCGTGCGCGCCGTTTCTCCCGGCGAGCCTTGCGCCAGACTGCCCTATGTGCGGCCCGGCGGCGAGATCCTGCTGCACATCAATGGCTGGCCCAAGGTCGAGCGCGTGTTGCGGGCGATCGACGCGGTCGAGGCGATCGGCATCGAAGCGGCCGATGCGTCGCCGGACCATTGGCGGCATGTTCACAACCGCCTGACCGCTGGTGAGACGCCGCGAACCTACACGCGGGCGCAGCATCGGGCATGGCTGCTCCGGCAGCGGGTCGTACCATGAACCGGGCGATCTGGGCCTCGATCGCCGGGGCGGCGATCGGCCTGACGGCGCTGCCGGCCGTTATCGCCGTGCCGCCGGTCCTGCTGTGGAACGCCAGCGCCAGCGTGCCGATCGGGCTTTATGCCGTGCATCGGCCGGGCGCGCTGTATGTCGGCGATATCGTCGTCGTCCGGCCGCCGGAACCGCTCGCCCGCGATCTTGATGCGCGCCGGTCGCTGCCCATGGGCGTGCCGCTGATCAAACCGGTCGCCGCCCTTGCCGGTCAAACGGTCTGCCGCCGGGGCACCGCCGTCAGCATCGGCGGCACGGTGCTCGCTCAGGCACGAGACCGGGATGGTCGCGGCCGACCTTTACCCGCTTGGCAAGGTTGCCACCGGCTCGGTCCCGATGAGGTCTTCCTGCTGAATCCCGCGCAGTCCGACAGTTTCGACAGCCGGTATTTCGGGGCGCTGCCGGCGAGCACCGTCATCGGCCGCGCGACGCCGCTCTGGCTGCCGAAGGAGCCATGACCATGCCGCGTCCCCGCATCCGATCCGCCATTCCTTTGTTCGATCGCTTGCCGCACCATTCCTTCGTCCCGACCAAGGTCAGCACGGCCGTCGCGCGCAGCAGCGGTCCAGGGCGGCCGTCAGGCCGGCGCGGCAGCGCCTTGCCCTGGACGGGTGCGAGCACGATGGCAGTCTGGCGCTGTGTCGGGTTGGCGGTGAGCCTGATGACGATGGTCGCGTCGTGCGGCTTGTCGGTATTCGTGCCAGCGGCCGCACAGGCCGCGCCGCCGCAGTTCGATCAACGCGTCGAATCCTTCGCCGGTTTCATCGACGAAGCCGCCCAGCGCTTCGGTGTGCCGGCCCTGTGGATACGGCTCGTCATGCACTCCGAAAGCGCTGGCGACGCGCGGGCCGTGTCGCCCAAGGGCGCCATTGGCCTGATGCAGATCATGCCCGAGACCTATGCCCGGCTGCGCCAATCTTACGGCCTGGGTGCCGATCCGTTTGAGCCGCGCGACAACATTCTGGCCGGTGCTGCCTATCTGCGCGAGATGTATGACCGCTACGGCACGCCCGGTTTTCTCGCTGCCTATAATGCCGGTCCCGGACGCTATGAGGCGTATCTGGCGACCGGCCGGACGCTGCCCGAAGAGACAAAGCTCTACCTCGACCGGCTCGCGCCGCTGATCGCGGGCGTGCAGGCCGAGCGCATTGCTACGGCACCCGATCCGCTCGCCTGGGCGGCGGCACCTTTGTTCGTCCGGCGCGCTGACCAGGCCGCCGAGATTGCCGATGTCACGGCGTTGCGGCCGCGTTCGGACGGCCTGTTCTTGCCGCGCGGCAGCAGTCGGGAGTCAGCACCGTGAGAATGTGCGCGGCGGCACCGGATCGCCGCTTCGCCCGCACGCCGAGGACGTGCTTGACGCTACGCGGCGACCGAGGGGCTGTCGTCCCGGCGGGACGCCCCTCGGGCTCCCGGAGAAAATCCTCTCTCTCAGACAATGCAGCGTACCAGACGGGCCGCCACGCGCGTCAAGGCGCCACGGTGCCCCCAAAATTCACCGGCGCATCGACGACCGTGCGTCGCCCGACAGAGCCGTGCGCGCCGGAGAATTTCGGCTCCCCCATGGCCCGGCGGTGCCGGCGCTGCGCGGCCTTGACCCGCTCCGACCGTCCGCTCTCGCAAGGGATGTCTTCGATCAAGGAGACGGTCAGTCGAGGAGATTCCACGCCATGGGCACGTATCAGCAGATCGCCGAACTCGCCGCCGAATTGCGCGCCACATGCCTCACCAAGGCCGAACGGCAGGCCGCCATCGAACAGCTTCACGAACTCCAGCACGACATCGAACTGGACGAAGTGGAGGCGATCGACAGCGGCGACAGGGCAGCGGCCGACACGCTCTACGCACAGTGGCAGCAAATCGAGCGCGCGCTGGCGGCATAGAATCGACACCACGCCGGCTCCGGTGCGTCCGGGGCCGGTCTTTTCGCATGATCGCGGTCTGGCGGGCGGTGGCGTGGGTTTGAGCGTGGGGCTGGGAGGGCGGGGAGGCACGACCAACCGATCGCCAGATAAAAGCACCGCCGTCGGTCGGGGTGCATGTGGTTGGTATGATTGGGGTCTCAGCGCCGCGCTTGAAGGGGGTCTGCCGACATTGTTGCAGAAATCCCAATGAATTCAACGATCCGAGCGCCGTCGCCCGTTTTCGGCATCCGAAAGGAGTGGCGATGAGCGGGCGCGACGATGAATTCCGCATCCGGCCCGGCCGCATCCGCCACGGCGGGCGCGGCGGGCGGGGCCAGAGCTTCTTCGGCCAGGTCATGCAGGCCGCGAAGAAAGCCGGTCATACC
>JBAVTK010000558.1:0-6990 GCA_049696095.1 Aliidongia sp.
GTGCTGGGCTATTGCATGGGCGGGCTGCTGGCGCTTGGGTTGGCATTGCGCCGCCAGCGCGACATCGCGCGCCTGGCCCTGCTGGCGACACCGTGGGATTTTCAGTCGGGCAATCCCGGCTTCGCCAGCTTCCAGGGCGCGCTGGTCGGGCCGATCGCGGCGGCGTTCGGCGCACTCGGGCAGGTACCGACCGATGTCCTGCAAACCCTGTTCTGGTTGGCTGACCCGCATCTCGCCAGCCGGAAATTCCGAAATTTCGCACAACTCGATCCGGCCTCACCGGAGGCGGAAAATTTCGTCGCGATCGAGGATTGGCTGAATGACGGCGTGCCGCTGGCGCTGCCGGTGGCGCGCGAGTGTTTCGGCGACTGGTACGGCGCCAACACCACATTGACCGGCACCTGGAAACTCGCCGGACAGCGGGTCGATCCGCGCCACTTCACCAAACCGACCCTGATCGCCATACCGGCCAGAGACAGGCTGGTGCCTCCGGTCTCAGCGCTCGCCCTGGCCCGGTGCCTGCCGCAGGCAGCACTGCTGCAACCCGATCTAGGTCACATCGGGCTGGTGGTTGGCGGCCGGGCCAAAACCGATCTGTGGGGTCCGCTCGGCGAATGGCTGCTGCGCGGCTGAGGCGCAATATCGTCGGCAATCACAGAACAGGCTCCGTTGATCCAGATCAATGGCGGCGGCGAACTACGCACTATGCTGCCGGGCGCCACAAATACTGGACGCGGTTTTGCCGTGGGCAGTATGCTGCAATTCTCTTCCGGGACGGGTCGGCGCCCTTGTGCGGGCCTGTCGAGATTCTGGAGTAAAAGCCATGTTGGACGTCATTATCGCCGGTGCTGCGCGCACCGCGATCGGCACCTTTAACGGCGCGCTGGCCTCGGTGCCGGCTCATGTTCTGGGCGAAACCGTAATACGCGACGTGCTGACACGGGCCGGGGTCGAGCCCGGCGAGGTTTCCGAAGTCATTCTCGGGCAAATCCTGACGGCCGGTGCCGGGCAAAACCCGGCTCGTCAGGCTGCGATCAATGCCGGCCTGCCGGTCGAAACCACCGCCTATGGCATCAATCAATTATGCGGCTCGGGCTTGCGCGCGGTGGCGCTGGGCTTTCAGGCGATCCGCAATGGTGACAGCCGCATCGTCGTCGCCGGCGGTCAGGAGAGCATGAGTCAGGCGCCGCATGTCATGCATCTGCGCAACGGCGTGCGCATGGGCGATGCCCAGATGATCGACAGTATGATCAAGGATGGGCTGTGGGACGCCTTCAACGGCTATCACATGGGCACGACCGCGGAGAACGTCGCCGAGCGCTGGCAGATCGCGCGCGAGCAGCAGGACGCGCTGGCGCTCGGCTCGCAGAACAAGGCCGAGGCGGCGATCAAATCCGGCCGCTTCAAGGACGAGATCGTTCCGGTCAAGATCACGACCCGCAAGGGCGAGGTGATTTTCGATACCGACGAACACCCCAAGGCCGGCACCACACTCGAGAGCCTGCAAAAGCTGCGTCCGGCCTTTTCCAAGACCGGTACAGTCACGGCCGGCAATGCCTCGGGCATCAATGATGGCGCGGCCGCACTCGTGTTGATGTCGGCCGAGGAAGGGGTGCGCCGGGGTGTCAAGCCGCTCGCCCGCATCGTCTCCTGGGCCACCGTCGGCGTCGATCCGGCGATCATGGGCTCTGGCCCGATCCCGGCCAGCCGTGCCGCACTCAAGAAAGCCGGCTGGTCGCCCGACGACCTCGATCTGATCGAAGCCAACGAGGCGTTCGCCGCACAGGCTTGCGCGGTCAACAAGGATCTCGGCTGGGATCCGGCCAAGGTCAATGTCAATGGTGGGGCGATCGCGCTCGGCCATCCGATCGGTGCCTCGGGTGCCCGCGTTTTGGTAACTTTGCTGCACGAAATGCAAAAGCGCGATGCCAAGAAGGGCTTGGCGACCTTGTGTATCGGCGGCGGCATGGGCATCGCCCTCTGCGTCGCCCGCGACTGAAAGCGGCGAACCTGCTAAAGACGGTGCCGAATCTTTCGGCACCGTCATCACGGGAAAACAGGGAGCGGAAAATGTCAGGACGTGTGGCGATCGTAACCGGCGGCACTCGCGGCATCGGCGCCGCCATTTCCACGGCACTGGCCGATGCGGGGTATCGGGTCGCGGCCAATTATGGCGGCAATGATGAAGTCGCGCACCGCTTCACCGCGGAAACCGGCATCAAATCCTATAAATTCGACGTGTCCGATTTCGCGGCATGCCGGGCCGGCATCGAGAGAATCACGGCCGAGTTTGGCCCCGTCGAAGTGCTGGTCAACAATGCCGGCATCACCCGCGACACGACGATCCACCGCATGACGCCGGAGCAGTGGCAGCAGGTCATCGACACCAACCTGACCTCGTGTTTCAATCTTGCCCGTCTGGTGATCGATGGCATGCGAGAGCGTAATTTCGGCCGGATCGTCAATATCGGTTCGATCAACGGGCAAGCCGGTCAATATGGTCAGGTTAATTACGCCGCGGCCAAATCCGGCATCCACGGCTTCACCAAGGCGCTGGCCCAGGAAGGGGCAGCCAAGGGCATCACGGTCAACGCCATCGCCCCTGGTTATATCGATACGGAAATGGTCCGCGCCGTGCCGCCCAATGTGCTGGAAAAGATCGTCGCCAAGATCCCGGTCGGCCGGCTCGGCAAGGCGAGCGAGATCGCCCGCGGTGTCCTGTTCCTGGTCGCCGACGATGCGGGATTCCTGACTGGTTCGACACTGTCGATCAATGGCGGTCAGCATATGTACTGAGCCTTGACCCGTCAGACGATCCGACGCGACCGGCTTTCCGCCGCCGAAGCGCGCCGGATCGCGCTTGCCGCCCAGGGATTCGCCGAGCGCCGGCCGGACACGACCGACAGCGCGCAGCTGAAGCGCCTGACCCGCCGCCTCGGTCTGGTCCAGATCGATTCGGTGAATATCCTGGTCCGGGCGCATTACATGCCCGGCTTTTCGCGGCTCGGCGCCTACTCGACTGACTTGCTCGACAAGGCGGCCTATGACGGCAGGCGCCGGCATCTGTTCGAATATTGGGGTCATGAGGCCTCGCTCCTGCCGGTCGAACATTATCCGCTGCTGCGCTGGCGGATGGAGGCGGCCGAGCGGCTGGAGAATATCTGGGGCGGCATCGCCCAGGCCAAGCGCGAGCAGGCCGCTTATATCGAGACGCTGCTGGAGGAAGTCCGCATCCGCGGGCCGCTCGCCGCCTCGGATCTGGAGCGGAGCGGCAGTAGCACCGGCCCATGGTGGGGCTGGAGCGACGGCAAGCGCGCGCTCGAATATCTGTTCTGGTCCGGCCGGCTGACCACCGCGACCCGGCGCAATTTCGAGCGGGTCTATGATCTGCCTGAGCGCGTGCTGCCGCGCGCGGCGCTCGACGCGCCGGTACCGGAGAAAGCCGAGGCGCAGCGGCAATTGCTGCTGATCGCCGGGCGCGCGCTCGGTGTCGCGACCGAGCCGGATCTGCGCGATTATTTTCGCCTGAAGCCGGGCGATTCCCGGCCGCGACTGGCCGAGTTGGTCGAGGCCGGGCACTTGCTGCCGGTCACGGTCGAGGGCTGGCCGCATCCGGCCTATCTTCATCCCGATGCGAGGCTGCCGCGCCGGATCGAAGCGAAGACTCTGCTTTCCCCATTCGATCCGCTGATCTGGGAGCGCGCGCGCACCGAGCGGATCTGGGATTTCCACTATCGCATCGAAATCTATACCCCGGCGCCCAAGCGGCAATATGGCTATTACGTCCTGCCCTTCCTGCTCGGCGAGTCACTGGTCGGCCGGGTCGATCTCAAGGCCGACCGCGCCGCCAGCGTGTTGCGCGTTCTGGCCAGCCATGCCGAGCCGGGCGTCGAGGTCGAGCGGGCGGCACCCGCGCTGCTCGATGCGCTCAGCGATATGGCCCGCTGGCTTGGTCTGGATCGGATCGAAGTCATGCCGCGCGGCGATCTGGCCGAGACGCTGCGGCGCCATCACGGTGCCCTGGCACCGCTCGATTCCTGAGCCGCAGCAATGGCAAGTCTGTTCTTCTTCGCGACGAAACTATTCTGGCTGGTGACGGCACCGGACACGCTCTGGCTGATCCTGCTGATCGGGGCATTCGGCCTGGGCGCCACTCGTTTCCACTGCGCTGCCCGGCGGCTGACCGGCTTGCTGCTGCTGCTGGCAATCATCGTGGTCGTGACCCGGCCCGCGCAATATGTCGCCCGGCCGTTGGAGAATCGCTTTCCCCGCCCGGATTGGCCGGCTTGCGTCCATGGTATCCTGATGCTGGGCGGCGGCGAGAGCCCGGCGATCACCGCGGCGCGCGGCGTGCCGGAAGTGACCGGTGGCGCCCCGCGCCTCCTCGCCGCGGTCGAATTGCTGCGACGCTATCCCGAAGCCCGCCTGATCTTTGCCGGCGGTTCCGGCGAGCCGCTGCAACCGGAACCGTCGGAGGCGAGCACGGTCAAGGCCGCCTTGGATCAGATCGGCGTCGATCCCGGCCGAGTAACGTTCGAGGACCGGTCGCGCAATAGCTGGGAAAACCTGGTCAACACCATGGCGCTGGCGGCACCGACGGCCGATCAGCGTTGGGTGCTGGTGACCTCGGCGATGCATATGCCGCGCGTGGTCGGGATTGCGCGCAAGCTCGGTTGGAACCTGCTGCCCTGGCCGGCCGACTATACCTCCTTGCCCGAAGGCAGCCTGCGGCCGGAGGGGCATTTCGCCGAATATCTGGCCGATTTCAGCAATGCTACGCATGAATGGCTGGGCCTGGCCGGCTATTGGCTGACCGGCCGCAGCAGCGCGCTGTTCCCGGCGCCAGCGGCGGAGCCGGCCACGATACGCTGTAGCGGCAAGGCTGAGTTGCGCCCGTTGGAATAAACCCGGTCTATCCTGCGGCAGACGGTGGCAGCATTGTGGGAACGCGATATCCGTGAGAGATGGTCGGCGATGGACTGGGTGTTTTCAGCGGCCGAAGTGATGGCGATGCTTCCGGAAGAGCCGGACGCGATGCGGTTTCACTATGCGCTCAGGCACGGAACCATGAAGATGGGCCTCTATGCGCCGACCGCCACGGATACCCAAACGCCACACAAGCAGGACGAACTCTATATCGTCGTCTCGGGTCGCGGTGAGTTTGTGAAAAACCGCGAACGACGGCAATTTTCCCCGCATGATGTCATCTTCGTCGAAGCGGGTGCCGACCATCGCTTTGAAAATTTCTCGGCGGATTTCGCGGCGTGGGTAATTTTCTGGGGCGTTGAGGGCGGCGAGCAATAGCATGGCAATGCGTGTGTGGCCCGACCCCTGGCGTGATAAAACGAACCGACATGAACTTGGCCCGATAACCGGCTTGCGGTCGCCGGTCCATATCCGCGAAATACCCACCCCGTTCCTTCGTCAAAGGCACGTTTTTTCATGCTTAAATCCTCGTCCACTCTTGCCCCGCGGCTTCTTGCGAACTGGCTGAGGCGGGTGCCGGCGGCACGGCAGGTCGCCAAGACGCTGGTCGAGCCGCTGGCCGCTGCACAGCCGGAAAAATTCGTACCGGCGCAGGATGAATGGGTTCGCTCGCATTACTACACTGTTCCGGACGACACCGACGCCTTCTGCGGCCCGATCTTCGCCGATGCGCGGGTTCTCAATGTCGGATGCGGCGAAATGCTGACGGATTTCGGCTTGCTCCGGCTCGGCCCGAAAAGCATTACCGGCCTGGATGTGGCACCGCGCCCCGCCGACCATTTCGAGCAATTGGCCGCCAAGCTGACGGCGAACGGCATCTATGTTTCGGACGAAGACCGCCGGAAGATCGATTTCGTCCAGTATGACGGGGAAAATTTTCCGTTTCCCGATGGGCATTTCGATGCCGTGTTTTCCTGGTCAGCCTTCGAGCATGTCACGAACGTACCGCGTGTTCTGGCCGAGATTCGCCGGGTGCTGAAGCCGGCGGGACATGCCTTCATTCAGGTCTATCCCTGGTTCCATAATCGCCAGGGCAGCCATCTGACCGATTGGATCAGGGAGCCGTATTTTCAGTTGCGCCGCCCCGATGAATGGGTCCGCGCCGAACTGGAAAAACAGGCGGCGACGCGGCCGGCGGAACGCGATTTCATGCTCGGCCATATGTGGCCAGAATACCGGTCGCTCAATAAATTTTCCGCGCGCGATTTCTATGCGGCCGTCCGGTCGGAAGGCTTCACGGTGCTCAAGGCCAAACTGGTGACCTATGAGCAGGATCTGTCCGAGGCGCCGGCCGAAATCGATTTCGCCGACCTCATGATCTTCGGTACGCTGATGCTGCTGCAGAAATGACCAGGAGACCGCCTTTGACACCGATCGGCCGGCGATGCGCGGCTTTCCTTGGGCTCGCCCTGTTCTGCCTGCTGACCGCGATCGCGCCGCGCGCCGCAGCCCAGATCCCGCCGGCCTTGGGCGGGCCGGTCGATCCGGCGGTCCTGGCCGATCTGGTCGTGGCCAATCACATTCTGAGCGAGCAAGGAGCGCTCGATGCCTTCGGTCATGTCAGCATCCGCCACCCGACGCGGCCGGACCGGTTCCTGATGTCGCGCTCGCTCGCCCCGGCGCTGGTCACGGCCGACGACATCATGGAATTTGATCTCGACGGCAATCCGGTCGATCCGCGCGGCCGGACGAGCTTTCTCGAACGCTTCATTCACGCCGAGGTCTATCGCGCTCGGCCCGACGTTCAGGCGGTGGTGCATAGCCACGCCGATGCGGTCATTCCGTTCAGCGTCAGCACGGTGCCGCTGCGCCCGGTGGCGCTGGTCGCGGCGTTTTTGCCTCAGCCGGTGCCGGTGTTCGATAGCCGCGCGGCGGCAGGCGCCACCGGCATGTTGATCTCGACCCCGGCACTGGGCCATGCGCTGGCGCAAGCGCTGGGGACCGGCTCGGTCGCCCTGATGCGCGGCCATGGCATGGTGGTCGCGGCCTCGTCGCTGCCGCTGG
>JBAVTK010000559.1:0-7666 GCA_049696095.1 Aliidongia sp.
ATTGATCGCGGTCGATGAGCGTCTGCGCGGCCTGCTCGCCGAGGCCGGGATCGATTTTGCCGATTTCTGCTATAGCTACAGCCACCCGCAGGGCACCGTGCCGGGCTTTTCCGGCCCGTCGCTCGAACGCAAGCCCGGCGCCTATTTCCTGCTGGTCTCGGCCGCCCGCCATCGGCTGGATCTGGCGCGATCCTGGATGATCGGCGACCGCGACAGCGACATCGAATGCGGCCGGTCGGCCGGCACGCGCACCATTCTGATCGCCAATCCGCATGCCGGCGACAAGGCCGGCGCATCCCGACCGGATTATCGATGTACCGATCTGACCGAGGCGGCGCAGGTTATTGAAGCGGCGATGGCCGGAGATGGACGGTGATCGCCCGCGCATTCGATCGGACGGCGCGCTTGACGATGGGCGAGGTGCCACGATTGCCCGAAATTGCCGGATCTGTTTCGGCGCGATTGGCACACGGCCGACTTGTCATCTTGCCGGAACCTCGTCGATTCGGTACATGGACCATATCAATCAGCCGCCCGCTTCAAGGTTAGCAATCCGATGTCAGCATCCACCGAATCAATGATGCCTGGCCGGCCTGCCTGGCGGGACCGCGTGGTGCTAGCGGCGCTGATTGCCGCCGGCCTCGGTTTCCATTCTCGAATTTATCGCCCGATCTGGTTCGATGAAATGCTCCAATTCGCGTTCGGCGGGTTTACTGACACCGCCGCCGCTTGGACCGCGATCAGACAATCGATGACCTGGATCAATCACAACCAAACCGGTGTGTATTTTCTTATCGACTTTTGGCTCATGAAGATATTCGGCGCCAGCCCCGTCGCGCTGAGGATGCCAAGTCTGTTAAGTGCGGCCTTTTTACTATTTGGTGCGGTCGTTTTTTGTGAAAATAGACGCTTTTCATTACTGTGGAAAATTGTCTTGATCGTCGGATTGCTCGCTGAGGATTCGCTGATGAATTTTGCGGCGGAAGCGCGGCCCTATATGCCGCTCGCTGCCGCCACGATCGGCGTCCTGGCGTTCTATTCGACGCCGATGGATCACCGCCACGGTCGCGGTACGATGATCTTGGGGATTGCGGCGGTTTTACTCGGCACGCTGTTTCATCCCTATTTCCCGGTTTATTGGGTAATGATTCTGGCTTTCTTCTATGGGCTTGCTGTCGTCGAAGGCGACACGGTCGTAGGGCTGCGCAGCCTCATGCGTTTCGCCGATCTCCGCTTGGTCGTGCCGGGCATGATCGTCTATTTCGGTATTGCCGAATTATCCTGGATGGCGGCGCATGCACCGCAAAATCTCGATCCATTTCAATGGATTAAGTCAGGCCAATTCTGGTGGACCTTTCTGGAAATAAATCATTTTGCGTTTATCTATGAGCCTTACGACCAGGCCGGGTTCGATCGGCGACGCGCGATCCCGTTTCTGATGGCGGTGGTGGCCGCGAGCGCGCTGGTTCTGCCGCGCCGCTGGCGCGAGCGTGTTTTGCCGCTGATGCCTTCGGTCGCGCTGATGGCGCTTGCCCTCGCTATCTCTTTGTTCCTCTCCTGGGTTTCCTATCGAAGCCATTATTGGATCATGGCTCGCCAGTGGATCGCGTCGTTGCCTCTGGTCGTGATCGCGGTCGTATGGTTTTTTTTCGAGGCTGGCCGACAGATTTCTTCCCTCTCGCGCCTGCCCGGCCTCGCTTTCGCGGCGCTGGCGCTCTGGAGTTTTTCGACAGAAATCAGGGTGATCTGGCCGGCCCGGCTGGCCGAGCTTCGGCCCGCACCGCATGATGGATCGACCGTGCGCGCCACGGAGCCGCCTTATGACAGCGCACGCCCCAAGAACGAGGATGCCTGGGTCGAACTGGCCAATCAGAATGTCCAGGCCGGCGGCCCGGTTTGGGGTTTCTTCCGGAGGCTCTATGTCTTCGATTGATACCGGCGTATCACCGGAACTGTTGAGACTGGCGATCATCATCCCGGTCTTTAACGACTGGCCGTGTTTCTCGATGCTCTGCCGCAGCATCGATAGGCTGTCGCCGGCATGGCGCGCGCGGGTTACTATCATCGCGGTTGACGATGGTTCGTCCGATCCACCGCCTCAAACCACCCAGTTGGGCGCATTGTGCAATATCTTCGGCTTTGAAATTCTTTCGCTCGTCTGCAATCTAGGGCATCAGCGGGCGATCGCCGTCGGTCTGGCCACGGCGTTGGCGGCGGGCGATTTCGATGCTGTCATCGTGACCGATGCGGATGGCGAGGATCGTCCTGAAGATATCGGGCGAATGATCGACACATATCGGCTGAATCGCAATTCGGTGATCGTCGGACGTCGGGCCGCCCGCTCTGAGAATATCAGTTTTCGTGCATTTTATGCAATATACAAGGCTGTCTTTCGTCTATCTACCGGCAAAAGCATCGATTTCGGCAATTTCTCGCTTATACCGATGACGCGGCTGCGGTCGTTGCTTTTTATGCCGGAGTCCTGGAATCATCTTGCGGCGGCCATGCTGCGTTCTCGAATCCATCTGGTACGCTTGAACTGCGCGCGCGGGACACGCTATGTCGGTGCCTCGTCGATGAATTTGGTGTCGCTGCTGGCGCATGGCATGAGCGCCGTGTCGGTGTTCAACGATCTGGTTTTCACACGCCTGCTTGCCGTCTCGGCGGCGGTCGGGGCATTGTCATTCTCGGTGGCGCTCGCGGCTGCGATCGTCCGATTGACCACGCAGGCCGCGATCCCCGGATGGGCCACGACGGTGGTCGGCATCAGCGGCATCATGTTCTTGCAGGCGCTGATCCTTTCCGTTGTCGCGTCGATCTCATTGCTCGGTGGGCGGTCTAACGTCGCGTTTATTCCCGCCATGCAAGCGAACCAATTCATTGCGCGGCGGACAAGCATGGTCGGTTCATGAAACAGATTGCCGACTATATCGGGACAGAGTTGGAAGTCTTCGCCCATGCAACGAATTGGCGGGCTTACTGGCAGAGTCAAGTTCGCCCGTATCTTGGCCGTGAAGTGCTCGAAGTTGGGGCGGGGATCGGCACTATCGTAAAAGATCTGTATAGCAGCGATATTCGCAGATGGGTCGCGCTTGAGCCCGATGTTGCAATGGCGAACAAGCTTCGTTCGGATCAAGAGGCTGGATTTCTAGGAGCATCCTGCGAAATCCATTGTGGTAGCCTGGAATTTCTTGCTTCGGCCGAGGCGTTCGATAGCGCTCTCTACATCGATGTCCTTGAGCACATCGAGGATGACCGCGAGGAAGTGCGCCGTGCTCGCGACCATCTCCGGCCTGGGGGGCATCTCATCATTCTTGTCCCGGCACATCAGGCGCTCTACACACCGTTTGACGCCGCGATCGGTCACTTTCGGCGATACAATCGGCGGCAATTGCTGAGTTTGCGTCCGCCTGGCATGTCGTTGGTTCGGGCGCGCTATCTCGACTCGGTTGGCCTTCTGGCCTCTGTTGGGAACAAGCTATTGCTTAAGAGCGCGAAGCCGAGCTTGCGTCAGATTTTGCTCTGGGACCGCGCAATGGTCAGTGCATCGCGCGTGGTAGACCGATTGTTCGGTTATCATTTTGGCAAGTCTCTTTTGGTTGTCTGGCGAAGGGAACAATAGGTCAGAATTGCTGAAATTCCGGGTGGCGTCGTTCCAGCCTACTTTGATTTGTCGAATTTCCTCGAATCGCCATTACCGTTTCTCGGAGTGTGATAGTTGATTGGTTCCTTCGAATGCAGCGAGGTGGTCGGCATGCGAGCGAATGTGATTGCCGATCCGCCCTCGGCCGATAAGGTTGGCCCCGATTGTCGCTGCACCGATCTCGTCGAGGCGGCGCGTGCCGGCGAAGCGGCGACGGTCCGAGGCGACCGGTGATCAGTCGCGCTTTCAGTCTCAAGCTCGGCCGATTCGGTGTCGTTGGTCTCGTCAGCACGCTGATTTATGCCGTGATCGCCGCGATTGGCAACAATTGGACCGCGCTGCCGGCCGAGGCGGTCAACAGCATCGCCATCAGTATCTCCGGATTGTGGAGCTATATCGGCCATTATCGCTTCACTTTTCGCTCGGATGCGGCGCACGGCAGCAGCCTCGCCAGGTTCTTCGTCCTATTTGCACTGGGCTATGCGGTATCGAGCGGCATTGTCCTGGTGAGCGATCGTCTGGGGTGGCAGCGCAATCTGGCCACGGCGATCATCGTCATCATCATCCCAGTGATCAACTTCGTCGCCATGCAGCTTTGGGTCTTCGCTCAAAGCCACGCGGGGCCGCGCGGTGGATCGGAACCTGGCCCGTGACCGCCGCCCCCGGAATCCCCGAATTCGGATCGGCAAGCCTGTCGAGGCGGCAAATTGCTTCTTCCGTACTGATTTTGCTGCTGGTGACATGGTTCGGTAATTTTTTTGAATTCGAACATTTTACATTATATTCGGACGATTGGGCCTTTCTCGGACAGGTTTTCAAGGCGCCCTATACGTTTGCGACGTGGGTCGACAGCCTGATCCCCTATGCCGATGGCCGACCGATTCAGTCGGGCCTGATTGTTCTGACCGGCGTCATCATAAACCAAACCCATCGTCTGATCGCCGCCTATCTTTTTGCTTATGTGGTAGCGCAGCTTTCAGTGCTCGCGGTTTGGCGGGCGTTGGCTTATCGTTTCTCCAATCGTCTGGCGTTGATCGCGGCGTGCGTTTTCGCGATCAGTCCGTTGGTCAGTATCAGGCCATTTCTTAACAACATCGCGGCACCGGCGTCTTTCCTGTTTCTCATGGTCGCCGGAATTTTGTATATCTCCGGCCGGCGGATATTTTCATATGTGGTCGCGGCGTTAATTCTGCTGTCCTATGAGATGATCTTTCCGCTGTTCGCGTTGTTACCGGCGCTGCTGCGGCCGTTGCGGACTCGCCGTGATCTGTATCGCTTGTTCGGCCATATCGCGATTTGTCTGGTCATGCTGGTGATTTATGCTCTGCTTCGAGGGAAGTATGGCAGTTCGCGGCTGAACGGTGTGATGGCCGGGCACGATGCCGGCGAAATCGCTCTTGGCATCCTTTCTGCGATCGGAGAGTCGATTATCGACGGCAGTATCGGCAGCATCGATATCTCTCTGTGGTGGCACCGGATCGGTCCGGTGCCGACGGCGCTGACGATCTGGGGAATATTGGGGGTCGCCGGGTTTGCCTACATCCTGCATCGCTCGGAGATCGAGGCAGAGGAAGCGACACGTGATCCCCGCCTGATGCTGCAAACCCTGGCAATCGTGCTTCTCCTTGTGCCGGCGGCCTATGCGCTGGTTTATTTCGGTGCGTCGGACGGTGCGCAATCGGTGTTCGGCCGTGTCTCCCGGTTTCACGAGGCGGCCGACCTGCCATTGGCGATCCTCACGGCGATGATTTTGCTTGGCCTGCTGGATCTCGCCGGCCGAAGCCGATGGCGGCATGCGGTTATTGCGATCGAGGCCGGCTATCTGGGTCTGCTCTTCGCCTTGTCGGTTTCACATCAGGAGGAATTCGTCGCGGCGTCCGAGCGGCAGAGGCTGCTCGTCACACAATTGGCGATGGATCAGCCCAGGATGGATCCCGACGCCACCTTCATCATTCGCCTCCCGTATCTCGATGCGGCCCATCTGCCGTCGATCGATTACGACGATGGTCACGCCTATTATTTCATCCTGCGCGATCTGTTCGATTTCAGGGATCGCTCCGGGCGGCCGGGTCCCGCGATTCGCATCGTCTATGACGACAAATGGCCGGAGCGTTTGACGCCGGGGCCGGACGGGCGGCTTTACTGGCCGGCGGGGACATGGCCGGCGGAACCGGAACAGGCCGGCCATATCTGGTACTACGCCTTCAGTGTGGCGGGCGAATTGCAGCGATTGTCTGGACCGGTCATGGTCGGCGGCCGAGATATACTGCATGAAGGCGGTGATGCCGACCCGGGCGCGGTCGATCTCGCTGCGCTCACCAAATCGCGTTATTATCCCTTGATCATGGGGCGGGATGCAGCCCTGGTCGATATGGCCTTGCGGCCGAGCGCACCGGTTGAGCCGCCGACGAACTGAGCTATGCCCGCCGCCACAGCGCCGTGAAGGACGAAAATAGCTGTTTGCCCGGCAAGGCATTGAACCCAGCTTCCAGCATCATGAGCGGCGGTGCCACGATCTCCTTCACGCGATGCGGCATACGGAAAACCAGACTGTTATAGACCAGGAAAAATGCCGGCCCGCCGAAATACCGGACCTGTTCGGGCTGGAACGCGTCACCGGCCCGGCTCAGCAGGTCACCATGGGCCAAGCCCTCTTCGGTCGCCGCATCGAAATAGCGGTCGGCGCGATACCAGATGTCGCGGGCGATTTGCAGGAAATATTCCCGGTTCGGTTCGAACAGCAGAAACGGCGCGCCGGGGTTGAGCATGCCGGCGATGTTGGCCAGCGTGGTTTCCAGATCGGCGACGCAATGATGCAGGCCGCCCATGATGATCGCGGCATCGAAGCGTTCGTCGGTGTGATAGGGCTTGGTCAGATCGAGCGGATGGCACGGCCGCTCGACCCGCGTCTCGTATTTTTTCGCGGCCTCGGGCGAGATGTCGAAGCCGGTCAGTTCCACGCCGGGAAAGCGGCGGCGCAGCGAGAGCGAGGTCTCGCCACTGCCGCAGGCCAGATCGGCGACCCGCTTGCCGCGCAGATCGAGCCCCTCGACCAGCGGGCCGATGATGAAGCGCTCGCGATATTCAGTGGAGCGCCGGTCGTAATAATGCCGATCGTAATCGGACAGAATCCGATCGTAATGCCCAGCCTGGCGGTCGCTGGTTTCGGCCATTTGGCGTGTCCTTCGCTGCTGCATATCCCGTCGCGGCCGAACTATCGGCGCGGGCGGCGGGCCGGTCAAGCTTCGCTCAGAACAAGATGATTTTGGATGAAGTCACCCAGAATCATCTTGTTCCGGTTCAATAATTTAGAGCGCGATTCAGGTTTCGTCCCGAAACCATCGCGCTCAGCGCCGGGGGCGGGCGAAGGGATGGGTGCTCGACAGCCCGCCATCGACCGCGAACGCTTGGCCGTTGACATAGGATGCCTCGTCGCTGGCCAGGAACAGCGCCATGGCGGCGATCTCGCGCGGCGCCCCGGCGCGGTTCAGCGGGTTCAACTGACCGATCCTGCCTTCCGAGCCATGGGCGCGGGCGCGGTCGAAGATCGGCTGGGTCATGCCGGTCTCGATCAGGCCGGGACAGATCGCATTGACCCGCACGCCGGTTCCGCCCAGCGCATTGGCCGAGGTCTGGACCAGGCTGATGACGCCGGCCTTGCTGGCGCTATAGGGGTTGCCGCCGGCATTGGCGCGCAAACCTGCGACCGAGGCGGTGCAGATGATCGAGCCATGGCCCTGGCTGACCAGATGCGGCCCGGCATGCTTGATCGCCAGGAACGGGCCGATCAGATTGATGCGCAGCACTTCCTGCCAATGCTCGACGCTCTGCTCGAACAGCGGCACCAGGCCGCCGCTGATGCCCGCATTGGCATAGATCACGTCGAGCCCGCCAAATTCCGCGATCGCGCGCTCGACGAACCCCTGGACATCCGCCTCGCTGCCGGCATCGGCCGCGAGCGCCACCGCCCGGCCGCCCTCGGCGATGATCGCGGCGACCGTCTCGGCCACGGCCGCCTCGACC
>JBAVTK010000560.1:0-2216 GCA_049696095.1 Aliidongia sp.
CGGCTTGGCACCATTCGGCCATGACGGGTGGAGGCGTACTTCGTAACTTCCGCGATGAACGGCACCGATTGCTCGATCGGCCGAGGCCGGCTAAAATCCCGTTCCTCACCGATGAAAGGACAATGCCTTGACCGATCAGGCCTTCGACCGGATGGCGGCCGAAATCACGGCGGGCATTTTGCTCGAAACCAATTCCGTGCATTTTCGCCCCGATCAGCCCTTTACCTTCACCTCGGGCCGCAAGAGCCCGGTCTATATCGATTGCCGGCGACTGATTTCGTTCCCGCGCGCGCGGGCCAAGCTGATGGATCTGGCGGTCGAGATGATCGGCCGGCGCATCGGCTTCGAATCGCTCGACGCCGTGGCCGGCGGCGAGACGGCCGGCATCCCGTTCGCCGCCTGGATCGCCGAGCGCATGGCGTTGCCGATGCTCTATATCCGCAAGCAGCCCAAGGGCTTCGGCCGGATGGCGCAGATCGAGGGCGAATTCAAGGAAGGTGCGCGGGTTCTGCTGGTCGAAGATCTGGCTTCCGAAGGCACGTCCAAACTCAATTTCGTCCAGGCGGTGCGCGAGGCGGCGGGCACGATCGCCCATACTTTCGTCGTGTTCCATTAAGGGATCTTTCCGTCGAGCGTCACGACGCTGCGCGACGCCGGCGTCGCGCTGCATGCGCTGGCGACCTGGCATGATGTGCTCGAATTGGCCCAAAGCCGCGGCAGCTTTACGCCTGTACAATATCGGGCGATCAAATCCTTCCTCGAAGCGCCCGATGGCTGGGTTCCTCCGGCGATCTGAGCCGGACCCTTCATGCAGATCAACCTGATCAATCTCGATCGCAGCCCGGAGCGCTTGGCCGAATTCACGCGGACCAACAGTTTTCTGCCGCAAATCCGCCGGGTTCAGGCGATCGACGGCCGGACGGTCGATCTGCCGGCCCTGATCGCCGCCGGGGTGTTCGCCGCCGACCTAGCCTGGACCCCCGGTGCCATCGGCAACGCGCTGTCGCATCTCAAGCTCTGGGACGAGGCGATCGCGACCGGCAAGGCGCTCACGGTGTGCGAGGATGACGCGGTCTTCAACCGGCACTTCGTCACCACCGCGCGCGCTCTGCTCCACGCCCTGCCGGACGGCTGGGATTATATGCTCTGGGGCTGGAATTTCGATGTCTACACCGCGTTCGAACTGGTCCGCGGTGCCGGTAATTGCATCGCCCATCTCAATCAAAACACCCTGGCCGCCAATCTCGGCGAATACCAGAAACAGCGTTTCGCACCGCAGCCCTTCCGCCTGATCCGCGCCTTCGGCGCGCCATGCTATACGATTTCACCCAAGGGGGCGGCGGCGCTGAGGCAGGCGTGCCTGCCATTTCGAGGTTTGCCGATTGCGTTGCCCGAGGTCAAGGGCAGCCTGATCGCCCGCGGCTGGGACGTCCAGCTCTGCCAAGCATTTCCGGTGCTCGACGCCTATCTCTGCTTCCCGCCGCTGGTCGTGACACCCAACGATCCGGCGCTTTCGACCGTGCTGCCGAGCGGGTAATCAGCCGCGGCCGATGAACGGCATGGTCGTCGCCATCACCGTCATGAATTGGACATTGGCGTCGAGCGGCAGTTTCGCCATGTAAAGCACCGCGTCGGCAACATGGCGCACATCCATGCGCGGCTCGGGCATGATCGTGCCGTTGGGCTGCGGCACGCCCTTGGTCATCGGTTCGGTCATCGGCGTCGCCGCATTGCCGATATCGATCTGACCGCAGACGATATCGAAGGCGCGGCCGTCGAGCGAGGTCGATTTGGTCAGACCGGTGATCGCATGCTTGGTCGCGGTATAGGGCGCGGAATTGGGCCGTGGGGCATGGGCGGAGATCGAGCCATTATTGATGATCCGGCCGCCGCGCGGCGTCTGCGCCTTCATAAGCCGCACCGCCTCTTGCGTGCAGAGAAAGGCACCGGTCAGGTTGGTATCGATCACCCGGCGCCATTGCTCATAGCTCAATTCCTCGATCGGCACCGGTGGCGTTCCCGTGCCGGCATTGTTGAACAGAAGATCGAGCCGGCCATAGGTCTCGCGGATGTGCTGAAACAGCCCCCGCACCGAGGTGGGATCGCCGACATCGGTCGGCACGAGCAGCACACACCCGTCCAGCGCCTCGGCCGCGGTGGCCGCCAGGGACTCGGCGTTGCGCCCGGCCAGCACGACGGCATAGCCCGCACCCGAC
>JBAVTK010000561.1:0-9837 GCA_049696095.1 Aliidongia sp.
GCAGGATGCGGGCGGCGGCCGGGTCGTCGCCGGGGATCGGGATCGCGACGCAGTCGCGCATCCAGCCGCCGCGTTCCGGCGGCGCAGTCAACAAATAGTGGGTCGTTTCCGCGCGATCGCGACAGTGCCGCAGCCCGCTCAGAACCTTGTCCAGCAACCAGTCGGGCAGAAGCGCATCGAGCGGACGGTCCTGCGCCGTCGCGGCACCGGGCGCGACCACGCGCGACGCCGCTGTGTTGAACGCGTCCACATAGAACCGGTCATCGGCCCCGACCCTGAGCAGGCAGATCTCGTCCGGAGCATGCTCGATCAGCCTGTGCGCACGCTCCGCGGTTTCGCGCAAGGCATGGTCGCGCCGCGCAGCTTCGGTCACGTCGCGGCAGAACCAGATCTGCTGCGGCTCGGTCGTCGCGAGGTCAAGCGGTGCGGTACGAATCTCGATCCAGCGATTGCGGGTAAGGGCGATCGTTGCACTATAGGAAGGCTGCCGCGAGGCCGCGAGCACGCCGCCCCTGTCGCGCAACTGGTCGCGAACTTGACGCCACACCGCGCGGACATTGCCGCCGGGTGGGAGCTGCCACAAAGCGGCAAAGCGCCGGTTCCAAGCCAGCGGATATCGCCCGTGCCCGGTAACGAGGACCGCATCGGGACACGCCTCTAGCCAGGCTGCGGCGAACGACGCGGCGGCCTGGCGCGGCACAGTGACGTTATCGGCGCAATCCATCGGTATCCAGATGCGCTGGGGGGGCGGTCGGGCTGGCCGCCTCTCTACGTCATCATCGCCGAGTTGGATAAATCTTCCCTTAACTAAACGCGAGCTATTTCGATCAAAATCTCGTATTGATACGGGCCTTCGCCGCCCGGTATTCGCTTTCCAGCCGATCCACCAACGCCGCCGTGCTCGGCACATCATGGACCTGCCCGGTGCCTTGACCGGCACCCCAGATGTCGCGCCAGGCCTTGGCCCGCTGATTGCCGCCGGAGGCGAAGTTCATCTTGCTCTTGTCGGCGACCGGCAGATCGTCCGGGTCGAGGCCGGCACGGACGATGCTGCCCTTGAGATAATTGCCCGGCACGCCGGTAAAGAGATTGGTATAGACGATGTCCTCGGCGGTCGAGTCGACCAGCATCTCCTTGTAGCCGTCCGGGGCATTGGCTTCCTCGACCGCGATGAAGCGCGTGCCGATATAGGCCAGATCGGCCCCGACCGCCTGTGCCGCCAGAATGGCGCCGCCGCTGGCGATGGCGCCGGACAGAATGATGGTGCCGTCATAGAATTCCCGCACCTCCGGCACCAGCGCCAGGGGCGAGAGCCGGCCGGCATGGCCGCCAGCGCCATGGCACACCAAAATCAGCCCATCGACCCCGGCGGCGATCGCCCGCTTGGCGTGCGCGATGTTGGTCACGTCGTGAAACACCAGACCGCCATAGCTATGCGCGGCCTCGACCACCTCGTCGGGCGCGCGCAGCGAGGTGATGGTGATCGGCACCTTGAATTTCGTGCAGATCTCGACATCGTGCCGCAACCGGTCGTTCGAGGCATGGACGATCTGGTTGACCGCATAGGGCGCCACTTTTTGCTCGGGATGGGCCGCGCGGGATTCGGCCAATTCCCGCGTGATCCGTTCCAGCCACTCCTCCAGCATCTCGGCTGGCCGGGCGTTCAGCGCGGGGAACGAACCAACGATGCCGGCCCGGCATTGGGCGATGACCAATTCGGGGCCGGAGACGATGAACATCGGCGAACCGATGACCGGCAGACGCAACGACTCACGCAGCAAGGGCGGCAGGGACATGGCGGGCCTTCTCAAGCTCGGGGTTCGTCGGTTTCACACCGGGGGGTTTGCCGACAGCACCGTGCCGCAGCATGCACCGAAGCCGATCGCGATGAAACCCTCGCGTCGGCATTTGGCGCCGAGCATCACCGTATCGCCATCCTCCAGAAACCGTCTTGTCTCGCCCGAGGCCAATTCGATCGGCCGCCGCCCGCCCTGGGTCAGTTCGAGCAGGCTGCCCACGCTTTCGGGCGTCGGGCCGGAGATCGTGCCGGAACCGAACAGATCGCCCGGCTGCAAATTGCAGCCGCCGCAGGCATGGTGCGTGATCAACTGCGCCGCGGTCCAATAGAGATGGCCGGCATTGCTGTCCGACAGAAGATGCGGCGGCAGGCCTTGTGCCTTCAGCCCCGGAGTCAGCAGCCGAACCTCCAATGCGATATCGAAGGCGCCGTGCCGTTGATCGCTCTCGTCATGCAGATAGCCGAGCGGCGCCGGATCGCCGTCCGGCCGCGGTGCCTGTGCCCGGCGGAACGGGGCGAGCGCTTCGGGCGTCACGATCCAGGGCGAGATAGTCGTGCCGAAATTCTTGGCCAGGAACGGCCCGAGCGGCTGATACTCCCAGCCCTGGATATCGCGGGCCGACCAGTCATTGAGCAGGCAGAGGCCGAAGAGGTGCCGGGCTGCATCGCCGATCGCAATCGGTGTGCCGAGCGCATTGCCCGGCCCGATCCACAGCCCGAGTTCCAGCTCGAAATCGAGGTTGCGCGACGGGCCGAAACTCGGCACGGCTTCGTCGGCCGGCTTGCGCTGGCCCCAGGGTCGGCGGATCGGCGTGCCGGACGGCACGACCGACGAGGCCCGGCCGTGATAGCCGACCGGCACGAATTTATAGTTCGGCAGCAAGGGATTATCCGGCCGGAACTGGCGACCGGTATTATTCGCGTGATGAATGCCGGCGAAGAAATCCGTGTAATCGCCGATCGCCGCCGGCAGATGCAGCGTGCAGGCGCTCATCGGATGGAGACAGGCTTCGACGGCCGACTGCTCGGTACTGTCGAGTGCGAGCAAATCCGACAGACGCAGGCGCAAGGCGTGACGCGGCGCCTCGCCCAGCGCCATCAGCGGGTTCAAGACCGGCCCGCAAGCGGCTTCGGCCGCCTGCTGGGCGGCCCCTTGAAACAGCCCGGCCGCGTTCGCGGCGGCGAGATCGAGGATCTGATCGCCGATCGCGACTCCGCCGCGTCGGATACCGTCACCCGCGCTGAAGATACCGAATGGCAGATTCTGGATCGGGAAATCGGCATGGCCATTGGCCGAGGCGACCCAACTGCGCCGGGCCGGATCATGCGTGCGATCAAGGTCGTCGGTCATTTCTCGCCCCGAAAATTTTTCGGAATGCCGTCCCAGCACGCATCGTAATCGCGTTGCAGCGCCGGGGTTTCGAGCGCGAATTCGGTCGGATGCAGCACCCAGCGCGTCTCGAACATGAAGGCCAGACTATGCTCGATCTTGTGCGGGTGCAAATCGGCCGCAACCGCCTTGGCGTGGCTCGCCGCATCCGGGCCATGGGCCGACATGCAATTATGCAGGCTGGCGCCACCCGGCGCGAAGCCGCCGGCCTTGGCGTCATATTCGCCCCGGATCAGTCCCATGAACTCGCTCATCGGGTTGCGATGGAACCAGGGCGGCCGGAAACTATGCTCAGCCACCATCCAGCGCGGCGGGAAGATGACGAAATCGGCATTGGCCATGCCGTGCAGTTCCGAGGGCGCGGTCAGCACGGTGAAGATCGACGGATCGGGATGGTCAAAGCTGACCGTGTTGATCGTGTTGAAGCGCGCCAGATCATATTTGTACGGCGCGTAATTGCCGTGCCAGGCGACGACATCGAGCGGCGAATGATCAAGCTCGGTCGCCCACAGCGCGCCCAGGAATTTCTGCACCAGTTCGACCGGCCGCTCAATATCCTCGAACGCCGCGACCGGACTCTCGAAATCGCGCGGATTGGCCAGGCCATTGGCGCCGATCGGCCCCAGATCGGGCAGGCGGAACGGCAGCCCGTGATTTTCGCAGAGATAGCCACGCGCCGTGCCATCGGGCAGCACCACCCGAAAGCGCATGCCGCGCGGCATGACCGCGATCTCGCCCGGCGCCACCTCGATCCGGCCCAACTCGGTCGCGAGATCAAGCCGGCCCTGCTGCGGCACGATCAGCAATTCGCCATCGGCATCGAAGAACACCCGATCGATCATCGGCCGGTTCGCCCGATAGAGATGGATCGAGACACCGCTCTGCGTCGCCGGATCGCCATTGCCGGCAAAGGTGACCAGCCCGTCGACGAAATCGGCCGGCGCGTCAGGAATCGGCAGCGGATCCCAACGCAGCCGATCGGGCGACAGCGGCGCACCGCCGAACGGCCCGCTTTTCAGCAGATTGTGCGGCAGCGGCCGAAAGCGGCGATGCGCGGCACTCGGCCGGATGCGATAGAGCCAGGACCGCCGATTCTGCCCACGCGGCGCGGTAAAGGCGCTGCCGGACAATTGTTCGGTATAAAGCCCGTAAGCCAAATGCTGCGGCGAATTCTGCCCCTCGGGCAAGGCACCGGGCAAAGCCTCGGTCGCGAATTCATTGCCGAAACCGGAGAGATAGCGCCGTTCGCCGGGACTCTGCTGCGCCATGGGGCACCTCCTGCCAACCGGTCTGAGACAAAGGGTAATTAGTTACATTTGAAACTTATGGCAGGGGATTGCAAGGGAAACTCCAGCGGCATCGGGTGGAGGAATTTGTTGCGTGTGGGCAGGTATCCGGCGCGCCTGACGGCGGCAGCCGGCATCGCTTACGCTCTACCCCTCCCAATTCCGGCCACTTCAGAGGCGACTGCTACACCACTCCGTGGGACGTGATCCAACAAGAAACAAAGCCGCCGCCACGGCACTCGCAGGGGATTCCGGCCATCCGTTTCATTCCTCGCGGGTCGGAAACGCCAGTGAACGGGCTATAGGGGCCGACGCGTGAACATGCGATCATCTCATGATCGAGACAACACGGACGACTATCATGACCGAGATCGACCAAGCTATCCAACGCGCGACCAGACACGTGCGCGACGCCATCGCTGCCGAGCGGGAGTACACCTACCTGCCCCAGTTCCGGCGGCATCGTCGACTTGGAATCGGCAAGCTGTTCCAAGCTCGCCGGACGCTCCAGCAAGGCCGCCGGATCATCCGTGAGAGGCCTGACCTGGCCCTGGGTGTGGTGTTCCTGCTCGGCGTCCCGGCGGGCACAACTGGAGCTTGACACCACCGGCGGAATTGCGGTGAAGATGCACTCCACTCCACCTCAATTCGCCGTGCCGAACAGCGTCTTCAGGCTGGTTGCCGCCAGCAGGCGCCCGAGCCAAGTCTCGATCATGGCCGCATCGGCGCTCTCGACCCGCTCGCGCAGCGCTTGCGGCAGCGGCCCGAAGCGCTGCTCGGCGAGAAGGATGAACGCTTTGGCCTCGCCCGCGGCCCGGCCCCTGGCTTCGCCCTCGGCCAGACCCATCGCCCGGCCCTCAGCCAGATATTGCCGCTTCCACGTCTCACCCAGTCTCGACATCGCCGTTTGCATTTCCGTCAACTCCTCCGGGATCGGCAATGTTGTGCCAAGACCGGCAATCGCTTGATGGACCAACTCGGTAAACAGGCGTTTCAGCGCCTCATGGTCCGGGTGATTCCGGAACCAGCCGATCACCTCGCCGATCAGTGCGGCCAGCGCCTCGGGCGGCTGGGGCTGTTCCAGTTGAAACAGCAGATCCACCACATTGTCGCGTTCGGTCATCCGGTCGCGTTCCACCGCACCCATGTCGAGGATATGATAGCGACTGCGCGGTTGCCAAGGCCAGAGTGAGGAATGTGGCGGCAACGCGATCAGCGCGGCTGACTCTTCCGGTGCGTTCCAGCGCGTCTCGCCATTGTAAAGCACGATCATCAGGACTGGCGGCAACTTGTCGCCGGGTTTCAGCTTTTTCTCGGCGATGATCTGCTGCCACAGCAACGCTTCATAGATTTGTGTGCGCACCGCCATCCACCAATCGATCCGAGATTGGAACTCGACCAAGAGGTATAAATAAAGATCGAGACCGCCTTCAATCGGCAGCCGCCAGATCACATCGCCCTCGCGGCGATGGCTGTCGCCATCGAGCGCTTCGGCATGGGCCTTGGCGTTGATCCGCTCCATCCGGTCGAAATGCAGGCCGGCTGCCATCGCCTCGGGCACGAAGGCGCGCACCAGATGCTCGACCATCAGCGGATGCGAGAACAGGCGATGATACAGCGCGTCGTGATCGGCCATCGGGGCACCCGCTCATTCCATCTCCGGGTACGGCCCGACGCCACCTTCGGCGATGAACCGATCGATGCGCGCCTTCAGCGCTGGCAGCGGCACCGAGCCAAGCTCCAGCACCGTGTCGTGAAACGCCCGGATGTTGAATTTGGCGCCGAGCGCGCCCTCCGCCTTGGCGCGGGCCTTTTCGATCGTCGTGGCGCCGAGATAATAGGAGAGCGCCTGGGCGGGCCAGCCGATATAGCGGTCAATTTCGGTTGCGATCTCGCGGTCGGGCAGTGCCGTGTTGTCGTGGAGATAGGCGATCGCCTGGTCGCGGCTCCAGCCTTGGGAGTGCAGCCCGGTATCGACCACCAGCCGGGCCGCCCGCCAGATCTGATAGCCCAGCATACCGAAGCGGTCATAGGGCGTCTCGTACAGGCCCATTTCCAGGCCGAGCTTTTCGCAATAGACCGCCCAGCCTTCGCCATAGGCCGAGATATAGCCATTCTGCCGGAACGGCGGCTGGTCCGTGTGTTCGAGCGCGATCGGGATTTGGAAGGCGTGGCCCGGCGCCGATTCATGGAGCGTCAATGCCGTCAGATTGAACAGCGGCCGGGACGGCAGATCGTAGGTGTTCAACTGATAAACGCCAGCGCCCCCGCGCCCGGCCGTGTAGAACGGCGCGATTTCGTCCGGCACCGGTTTGATGGCAAAGCGCGCGCGTGGCAGATAACCGAAATATTGCGAGGCCTTGCCGTCGAATTTCTTGGCGATCCAGGCTGCCCGCATCAGCAGCTCGTCGGGCGTCTTGGCATAGAATTGCGGATCGCTGCGCAGCTTGGCGAGGAACGCCTGAAAATCGCCGGTGAAGCCGGTTTCCCGCATCACCCCTTCCATCGCCGCATGGAGCTTCGCGACTTCGGCCAAGCCGAATTCGTGGATCGCCTCGGGCGTCATGTCGAGCGTGGTGAATTCCTTGATCTTGGCGCGGTAGTACTCCGGCCCGCCGGGCAGATCGGCGGCGGCGATGGTCGTGCGCGTGCCGGGCAGATATTCCTCGCGCATGAATTTCAGCAGGCTGGCATAGGCCGGGATCACCTTGTCCTGGATCGTGTGCAGAGCGGCCTCGCGCAGTTTCGTTTGCTCCTCCGGCGGCACGAAGCTCGGCATGTCCTTGAACGGCGCATAGAAAAAGGTCGCGTCCGGTTTTGCCTCGGACACCGCGGTGATCGAGGCGTCGCGGCCCTTGAGCGTTACCTGCGGCGGGGTGAAGCCGCGCGCGAGGCCGGCGCGCATATTGATCGTCTCTTCGGCGAAATAGCGCGGAATGTCGTTCATCACGCTAATGAAATTGCGATAATCCGCCGGCGTGCGGAACGGCCGTTCCGCGATACCGCCCAGATCGCCCCAGAAGCTCGAATCGGAATTGGCCGGCATCTCGTAGTCGCGCAGGCGCTGGCCGTCGATCATCACCTGGATCTGCGGCCGGTAGACATCGTAATCGAGCTGCGCCTTGGCCGAGAGCGCGGCACGCGGGATCGCATCGAGCGCACTCATCACCTCGGTCCAATAGGCCAGGCGCCTTTGCTGGCTCGCCTCATCGACCTGGGGCAAATGGTCGGCGACCGGCTTGGTCGGGCTGTCATCGGCATCGGGAAATTCGGCCTTGCGCCAATCCCATTCGCGGGAATAGAGCGCCGTGAAGCGCGCCTCGGCCGAGGATGCATCCGCGGCATGCGCGGGCGCGACGGCGAACAGGAGCAGGGCAAGCGCGAGCCGTGGCAGCATCGAAAACTCTCCGGAAATTCCTGGGGCGCGCGGCTAATAGGAGCGCGGCAGGCCCAGCACATGTTCGGCCAGATAGGCCAGGATCATATTGGTCGAGATCGGTGCGACCTGATAGAGCCGCGCCTCGCGAAATTTGCGTTCGATATCGTATTCCTCGGCAAAGCCGAAGCCGCCATGAGTCTGCACGCACATGTCGGCGGCCTGCCACGACGCGTCGGCCGCCAGCAGCTTGGCCATATTCGCCTCCTTGCCGGCGGGATGGCCGGATTGGAAGCGGGCGATGGCGTGCTCGACCATCAGGGATGCTGCCTCGGTCGCGGCATAGGCCCGCGCGATCGGGAACTGCACGCCCTGATTCCGGCCGATCGGCCGGCCGAACACCACGCGCTCCCGGGCATACGCCGTCGCCTTGGCGATGAACCAGCGCGCGTCGCCCAGACATTCCGCGGCGATCAGGATGCGCTCGGCATTCATGCCGTCGAGGATATAGCGAAACCCCCGGCCCGCCGCACCGATCAAACTTGATGCCGGAATCTCCAGCCCATCGAAGAAGATCTCCGTGGTGGCGTGGTTGATCATGGTGCGGATCGGCCGGATCGCGAGGCCGTGGCCAAGCGCCGTGCGCATGTCGATCAGGAAGACCGACAAGCCGTCGGTCCGCTTGGCGGCAGGCTCGCTGGTGCGCGCCAGCAACAGCATGAGGTCGGAATGCTCGGCGCGCGAGGTCCAGATCTTCTGGCCATTGACGACATAGTGGTCACCGTGTCGCTCCGCGGTGGTGCGGATCGAGGCGGTATCGGTGCCGGCATCGGGCTCGGTCACGGCAAAGGCCTGAAGCCGCAATCTGCCGGCCGCGATCTCGGGCAGGTAACGCTGTTTCTGCGCGGCGCTGCCATGGCGCAGCAGCGTACCCATCATATACATCTGGGCATGGCAGGCACCGCCATTGCCGCCGCTTTTCTGGATTTCCTCCAGGATCGCGGCTGCCGCGGCCAGGCCGAGGCCGCTGCCGCCATACTCTTCGGGGATCAAGGCCGCGAGAAACCCGGCCTCGGTCAAGGCCGCGACGAATTCGGCCGGGTAAGCGCGCTCGCGGTCGGTGCGCCGCCAATACTCGCCGGGAAAGCGCGCGCAAAGGGCACTGACGGCGGCGCGGATCTGGGCCAGTGGTTCGGCTTGGTTTGTTTCCATCATCCGTCCTATTCCCGAATCGTCAACCGATCGCCGCGGATCTCGATGCTGCTGAGCCGTTCCAAGAGATGCATGCCCAGCAGTGAATTGCGCAAGCCACCGGCACTGACCGAGGCCGGCACGCGGTCGAACCGGATTGAGCCGATCCGGACTTCGTCGAGCACGATTGGCGCCTCGCGGATCCGGCCATTGGCCGTTTCGGCGGTCTGGGAAAAAGACAATTGGCCGGGCACAAAACCGAGCCGGGTCGCGTCGGCCGGGCTGAGCACCACATCGCTGGCCCCGGTATCGACCAAAAAGCGCACGGATTTGCCGTCAATCTGTGCCTCGATCCAGAACTGCCCGTCGAGCGCACGGCGAAAACTGACCACGCCCGGCACCGTCTCCGTGCCGCGTGACGGCACCAATTCGCCGGTCACGCGATGGGCCAGATCCTGAAGCTCGAAGCGATAGCCATAGCCGGCAACGAGGATAATCACCAGCACCAGCCAGGTCAGCAACTCACCGGAAATGACCGACAGGCGCTTGCGCGTCGCGGCGAGGCTGAGGACGACGAAGACCAGCAGCAAGCCATAGCGCGCGGCATAAACCCGCTCGATCCCGCTCCACTCACGCGGTGGCAGCAGGGACATGAGGCCGAACAACCCGAGCGCCAGCACGGCCCCGATCGCCAGCAGCCGCCGGCCGTAATGCGATTCATTGCCTGCCGCCATCGTCTGCTCTTACCCTGTCGCCCGGTCGATCATCTCAAAGCACGGTAGAGCGGTCGTCGGAC
>JBAVTK010000562.1:0-12696 GCA_049696095.1 Aliidongia sp.
GCTGCGCGCTCGGGCACGGTCGGCTATCCCGCAATTGCTGGCGGCGATCGCGGCGCTCAACGAACGGCGCAGCGGGCGCAGCGATCGCTCGGCCGATTTTCGGCTGCTTGCCGGCTGGTTTGCGACCTGTGCCGACGATGGCGCGGCGCACCGGCTGGCGCGCGCCGCCTTCCCGGCTTCGACCGTCGCCGCTATGTGCTGCTGTGCCTCGCCTGCGCTGTGCTCGAACGTGCCGACCCGCAAATCACTTTGCGCGTGCTCGGCGAGCGGCTGCTGGAACTCGCCGCCGAACCGACGCTCGCCTTCACCTTCACGCTTGAGGCGCAACATGAGCGGCAAGAACTCGTGTCGGTCTGCCGCACTTTGCTCGGGCTCGGGGTATTGCATCGCGTAGCAGGTGACGAAGAAACATTCGTGCGTGTCGGGGGCGAGCAGGCCGATGCACTCTACGACGTGCAACGCCGCATGCTCGCCGGCATGCTGGCGGCGGTGCGTGGCCCGTCGACCTGGACGCCGGAAGAAGCGCCCGTCACGCTCGAAGCACGGCTGCATGCATTGATCGACGAACATCGAGCGGATAGCGACGAAGCCCGGCGCACGGCGCTACGCCACCAGCTCGCCCGCCGATTGCTCGACGATCCGGTTGTCTATGTCGAAACCTTGGATCCGGAATCCCGCGCTTATTTCTTCAATCAGCGCGGCGCGATGGCGGCCCGCCTCAACGAAGCAACCGGCCTGGTGGCGGAGCAGCGCGCGGAAGGTTTGGCACTGGTCGACGAAGCCGGCCAGCTGACCGATGTCGCGATGCCGGCCGAGGGCACCGATGCCCATGTAACCTTGTTGGTCGCGGAGTACTTGGCCGCGGGTCAAAGGCGGCGGCGATCCGGCGATGCAAACGCTGACCAACTTATCCTGGAGCCCGACATTGTCGATTTCCTGCACGAGGCCAAGGCCCAGTATGGGCGTTATTGGCGCAAATCGGCTCGCGAGCCCGGTGCCGAACGCGAACTCGCCGCGATTGCGATCGACCGATTGGAAAAGCTGCATTTGGTTGTGCGCCGGGACGGTACCGTCCACCCACTGCCGGCGCTCGCACGCTTTGCGCTCGGCCCGGCCGACATTCGAGAACCCCGCAATGCACCCGTCCCGGCCACCGGTTCACTGTTCGAACTGACATGAACGACAGCTTGAACTTGTTGGTTTCGTCTTCGGCAAAGCCCGTATTGCCGACACCGACGGGCCAACGCTGGCAGCCGCTGCGTCTGGGTCTGGTCGAGCTTTACCACTATGACAGCGAAGAATTCTGGTTTCGCGACGGCCATCTGCTGCTGCGCGGCAACAACGGTACCGGCAAGTCCAAGGTGCTGTCGCTGACCCTGCCGTTTCTGCTCGACGCTCAGCTCAAGTCATCGCGCATCGAACCCGACGGCGATTCCGGCAAGAAGATGGCCTGGAATCTGCTGATGGGCAGCCATGACCGGCGGAGCGGCTATGCGTGGATCGAGTTCGGTCGTCTCGCGGACGATGGCACTGCGCATTATCTGTCGCTCGGCGCCGGCCTCTCCGCGACAGCAGCGCGCCCGCAGGTCGATAGCTGGTTTTTCGTGCTGGAAGACAAGGACAGCGCGCCGCGCATCAAGCAGGATCTGTGGTTGACGAGCGCGCAACGGGTCGTGCTGACCAAGGAGCGCCTGCGCGAGGCGGTTGCCGGCCGCGGTCAAGTGTTCGATACCGCCGCCAGTTATCGCCGGGCCGTCGACGAGCGCCTGTTCCACCTGGGAACCAAGCGCTACGACGCGTTGATGGGCACGCTGATCCAACTTCGTCAGCCGCAGCTCTCCAGAAAGCCCGATGAAGCCGCGCTGTCGAATGCGCTGACCGAAGCCTTGCCGCCGCTCGCCCCCGAACTGCTCGGCGACGTCGCCGAAGCGCTCGGACAGCTTGAGGAAGACCGGCGTCAACTCGACGAATATCAGGCGCTGGCCAAGGCCGTCGGCCGATTCGAAGAGCGTTACCGGGTCTATACCGGCACGCAGACCCGGCGGCAGGCGCGCTTGCTGCGTCAGGCTCAGACCGAGTTCGACAATGCCAGCCGCGCACGTGGTGACGCCCAGGCCCGGTTCGAGGCGGCACAAACTGAGGAAACGCTTGCGCAAGCCAATTTCGATGAATCCGAGATCGCGTTGGCGCGCGCGCGGGCGCGGCTTGACGCGTTGCGCTCGGATCCAACGATGGAGGACGCCAACCGTCTCGAAAACGCCGAGAGGGAAGTGGCGGCCCGTCGGCAGGCGCAGCAGAAGGCCGCCGCAGCAGTGGCGGAAGCCGGCCGGCGTCTGGCGTCCAATGCGGCAGAAACCCGTCGCACCGCGCTCCGTGTCGAACAAACGGAACGCGCATTGGCCGAACTTCGCCGACAAAGCGCGATGCACGCCGATGCCGCCGGCATCGCCGCCCAGCATGCCGGAAACCCCGTCGCCGCTTTGGGAACCGCGGCACTCGTCGAATTGACACAGCATGCCTTCGATCGAGCATGCGCAGAGCTTCGCAAACTTGTGGCGAGCCGGCGTGAGCAGATCACCTTGCTGCGCCGCCGGCAGGAGGAAGTCACACGCGCCGAGGCGGACTATATAAGGCGCCGGGAAATCCAGGATGAGAGGCGGAACGACGCCGCGGATGCTGCCGAGCGGCGCACTCAAGCCGACACCGAGGTCGACCGACAAGGCCGGGATTTCACGGAAGAGTGGGATCGCCACTTCACGAGCATGCGACAACTGATAATCGATCCTGACGACCGATTTGTGGCCCTGACGGCCCTGGCAGAGTGGACGAACACGCTGCAAGGCGACAACCCCGCCCGACGCCTGCTGCAATCGGCGCATGAAACGGCCAGCTTCTCGCTGGCGCAGCGGCGCGTGGCGCTCGACGAACAGCGGCAGATGGTGGAGACGGAGCAGGGGCTGCTCGAAGCTGAACGAGATCGCCTGGAAGCCGGCGACGATATGGCACCGCCTTTGCCCTATACGCGCGACGCCTCGATCCGGGAGGATCGCCAAGGTGCCCCCTTTTGGCAATTGGTCGATTTTCGCGGTGTGATGGCCGCGCCGCAACGCGCCGGCCTCGAAGCGGCGCTCGAAGCGGCCGGGCTGCTCGACGCATGGATCTCGCCGGACGGTCGCCTTCAGGCCGGCAGCGACGGTAGACCGCTCTATGATTCACAGCTGCTCGAACGACACGAATTTCGTCCATCGCTTGCCGATTGGCTCGACGTCACCGTGCCGGCCGGCTGCATCGTACCGGCCAATATCGTCGAGCGGGTGCTGTCCGGCATCGCTTGTGCGGACGATGACCCGATCGGCAGCGAGGCCTGGGTCGCCGCCGACGGCCGGTTTCGTCTCGGCGCGCTGTCCGGCGCCTGGACCAAGCCGGATGCCGTCTATATCGGCCATGCGGCCCGCGCCGCGGCTCGTACACGGCGCTTGGCCGAGATCGCCGATCGATTGGCCGAACTCTCGGACGAATTGACCGCCAAGCAAGTCGCGGCCGAGCAGTTGGCGCTGGATCGCGAGGAGGTAGAGCAGGAGTGGCGCCGCAGCCCGGCCGACGACATGCTGCGCGGCGCTCACCTCGCTGCCACGGCAGCGGCCCGCGCCGCGCGTCTCGCCAGTGACAGGCTGGCCGAAGCAGACACGCTCTGCCGCAAGGCCGAACAAGCGCTCAAGACGGTACGCGAACAGCTCGCCGCGGATGCCGCCGATCTGCGCCTGCCGGAATCTGCCGCGGCGCTGCCCACAGTCGAAATGCAATTGGAGCATTATCGCGACACGCAAGTCCGGCTTGAGCAAGCCGCCCATGAGCTGCGTCTGGCGGAACCCGAGTGGCGCCGGCACGTCGCACGGGAAACCGAATCGCGGGGCGACCTTACCCAGCGCGAACAGGAGTTCTCGGACTCTCGCGTCGAAGCAGAAGAGGCCGCCGCCCGGCTCGGCGTGCTGCGTGACCTGGTCGGTGCGAAGGTCGAGGAGTTGCAGCGCCAGCTCGCCGAAGCGCGAGTCGCGGTCGAAACCGGCGATGCGGAACGCAGACAGGCTGGCGAGGCGTTGCGCAAAGCAGGCGAGGCGCGTGCGGTTGCGAACCAACAGGCCGAGACCGCAACGATCCGGAATTATGTAGCTGGCGCACCTTGGAGTGATTCCAGTTTTCCGAGCCGCATCTCCCGCCCCTGATCTTCTGAAAAGTGGCACGAAGCGCAAGACTCTCGCGGCGAATTTCGCTACCCTGTTCGATCATGACGGGGGATTAGCATGCCAACGGAAGGCACACCACCACCCAGTTCGAGCGTCGAAGACGTCGAGCTTTTTGTTAACGAACATCTTTTGGAGTATCATGCT
Source organism: Aliidongia sp. (assembly GCA_049696095.1). GTDB lineage: Bacteria > Pseudomonadota > Alphaproteobacteria > ATCC43930 > CGMCC-115725 > JAXDMU01. The sequence continues at coordinate 4,389 of JBAVTK010000562.1, forward strand.
TATGTCGGCCGAATAGCTTCGGTGTGGGCCATGCTCGAATTTAGAATTGATCAACTGCTGTGGTTAATGGTTGGTGTTGACCAGACATATGGGGCCTGCTTAACTAGCCAAATGATGGGGACAACACCACGGCTCCGCTCTTTGAGGGCGTTAATGGAGCTACGGGGATCTTCACCAGAATTGATAAAAGAGATAAAAAGTCTGACAGGATCAATAATAGTGCCGCAAGAAGACAGGAATAGAGCGGTTCATGATCCGTGGTTTATCGGAGGAACAACTAAAACCGCATCTCAAATTAGAAAAGCTATTATTGAAGATAAAGTCGTATATGGGAAAATAACACGCAGCCTCAATGACTTAGAGAAAATTTACAAGAAAGCAGTCTCTAAATTAATAGAATTTAATGAAATTAGAGACAAGATTATTGCAGAGCAGCCTTCTTCATTGAAAGAAAGACAGCGCAAGCGACGTTGGCGAGCACCGATTGGCTTGGATAATCAGAAATAGAAGTATAGTTATTAAGAATTTCCTTAGATCCGGCCTCAATCATAGCGGGAGTAACGAAGGTCTCACCAGTTTTGGCCTCAATGTTATTTTCAGCGATGGGGGATAGATTGGACATTACAAACACCTTTCGATCTGCTAGATTGCCTCTAGCAAATCGGTGCGTCACGTCACCTTCAAAGAACACCTCGCCCCGGACGGCCATCTGGGGCGATTTCTTTTTATAGCATAGGCGAATCCGCGGCGCCAGCGCCGGCTATTCGCTCGCAAGATTCACCGTCTTGCACCCGATCGCGGCCATGCACTGCGCAAGGAACGCGGCCGAGAATTTCCCCCTCGCGACCTTGTTTCGGATATTGACGGCGGTATCGGTAATGCCGATCGCGGCCAATTTTTCCGTTAGGTCATCATATGTCACGCCGCGACGCGCCATTTCTCCGCGCAAAACTCGCTTAATCTCGCCGGCCCATTCGTCTTCGGTTTTCACGGCGTACCGCCTCAAAAAATGTTACGGACGCCACCATACACGTTACTTTTGTCGTTGACAACGATGCGACATTGCCGCTATAAACGTTACATCAGTATCGTAAACAGTGACAAACGCCATGGTCCAGCACTTCCTTCTCTCCGCAGCGGCCCGCACGATCTCCCTGGCAGCCATCCTGCGCATGTCGGATGCGGAAGCCCACGCGACCTTCGTTGCCGTTCGTTGGGCCGATAACGAGGGGAAGCCCTATTGCGTCCATTGCGGTTGCCTGACGGTCTGGACGTATGCCGCTCTCCAGATTTGGAAGTGCGCCGTATGCGCCCGGCAGTTTTCCGTCACAAGCGGGACCATCTTCGCGAACCGCAAGCTCGCGATCCGCGACTATCTGGCCGCTATCGCCTTGTTCTGCAACGGCGCCAAGGGTGTTTCCGCCCTTCAGCTCGGTCGTGATCTGGACGTTCAATACAAAACCGCCTTCGTGCTGGCGCACAAACTGCGGGAAGCCATGGGCTCGACCCTCGACGATGGTAGCCATCTCGCCGGCACGGTCGAAATCGACGGCGCCTATTTCGGAGGAAACCAGAAGCCGGCCAATAAGAAGGCGGATCGTATCGACCGTCGCCTTGCCGAAAATCAGACCGGCAAGCGGCTTGTGGTGGTGGTGATGCGCGAGCGCAATGGCCGCACTCTGCCGTTCGTCTGCCCGCGGGAAAGCGCGGGCGCCGCTATCGTTCGGGCCAAGGTCGCTGCCGATGCCATCGTGCATGCCGACGAAGCATCGGGTTGGGACGTGTTGCATGGATCCTTCGATATGCGCCGGGTCAACCATAGCAAGGAATTCAAGGCGACCGATGGCGCCTGTACGAACCAAGCCGAATCATATTTCTCTCGCCTGCGCCGTGCCGAGATTGGCACGCATCACCGGATCAGCGGCAAAAACCTCGACTGCTACGCCAATGAAATGGCGTGGCGCGAAAACAATCGCCGCACCTCGACGGGCGCGCAGTGGAAGGCGACCACCACCGCGGCGCTGGCTTGCCCGGTCAGCGCCCGGTGGGCCGGTTACTGGCAACGGAAGGCCGCATAATGACGAATTACGTTCTTGAGGGCTTGGTGAATCGCCGGGCCGAGCTTACCGGCCAAATCGAGTTGACGCACAACGAACTGCGGAGGATGGTCGCCGATCTCGAATCACTTGACGCGACCATCATTCAATTCGACCCAGATTACCGGGTCGAGACGATCAAGCCCAAGGCGTTCCGGCCCCCGAAGGATTGGGCGCACCGCGGCGACATGACCAAGTTTGTGCTCAGCATCCTCCGGCAAGCGGCAGAGCCGATGACCACGCGCGATATCGCCCTGGAAATGCTGATCTCTCGCGCTCTAGACAAGAGCGATCAGCGCCTTTTGCAGCTCATGACCAAGCGCGTCGGGGTCGCTTTGCGGGGGCAGCGGGGCAATGGGATCGTCAAATGTAGCCAGGGCACCGGGCAGTTCATGCTGTGGGAGATTGACAGATAGCTTTCGTGAAATTACACACGATCCAGGATCAACTTACCCAATAGCGTGGCGAAAGCTCGCGGGGAGTTGCTCCGGCTGCTGTCCTTCGATCTGCTGGGGAACTTCGAATCGAGTTCGAAGGTCCCCGAAAACCCGGTTCATCATTTCAAGCTGTCGCAGATGGGCCTTTGCGATTTCATCCGCATTGGACGAGCTGGGTTCTGGAAACGTGATTGTCGTATAGGCGGTGAGAGTATTCATGCTAGCGTTTCCTTAATGGCTACGTCCCATGGCTTGTGCTGTACCCATCGAAATGGCCTATCCGTTGTAATTACCGCGATCTCAATAGGACCCCCGCAAACCCGTGGAGAACCTGAAAACTTCAGTGCCTTGATGGTTGCGTACAGGCAGGCATGAGTGAAGTCGATTGCTTCTCTGATTGGAACGGTTGAGGGATGTACAAGCTTATGTGGCGCAATAAGAGAATCCAGATCGGCCTCAGTTCCGTTCCATTTTCCCGAACCCAAGATTCCTGATCTCACTTCTGCCGCACACCCATTAATTAACCGTCCTATAAAAGACGGGACACCCCAAAAAGATTGGGCAGGTGGAAGAGCCGTAGGACTAGGCGGCCCGTGAAGCGGATCAAAGAAGACCTCAAACGCCGCTGGCGTCCGATCATTCTCGACGTATCCGCCTACGCAGAAGCCAACAGGCAGGGCTCTTAGCATGCTCCCAAACCAAGCCTCTTCGGTCCAAGTCCGCCTACTGGGGTCCATTGGGTTGGTCGGGTCGCACGGAGGTTTCGCGGACAGCGCGTGTATCTGCGCTATTTCAGAACTCGCGGAATATGCCTGCCAGAACTGACCCGACCAACGGGTAGCCACGTCTTTCAGATCGGAGGGAGGTTTCATTTTCAGGTCATCTGCCAACCGCGCGATTAAAGTACGGTGACTACCTGTAGAAAGACCTCCCATGCCCCAGGTTATGATCCCTACGCTACTGTGTTCTCCAACCTCGAAAAGCTTCTGGCCATAACTGAAGTGTTGAGGATGGAATCCATGCATATATGTTGATGTACTGTCGGCGGCCATCACGACCCCTTCAGGAGACAGATAGCATGCGGCTATCGTCATAATTGAGTCGACCCCCCGAACCACACCCTCGAATGGTCAACTCGTACTTTTTATTACGCCTCACTGATACCAGCGATTAGGAATCGCAGCAATGCGTATTTTGCGCTTCTGCGATTCTAAAATTTATGGAACTGGCATTGATTCGCAAAATTCGGGGGAATTCCCAATAAATCAGTGGTTTATCCACCAAGGTGTGCCAGCTACATAATTCCGCAACGATCGCCTTGCACCAGAGCGGCGAGGCGCGCGCGCAGGCGATCGCCAGATTGCAGCAATTCGCCGGCACCGGCCTGCTGTCGGCGGCGCTGCCGCATGTCGAACTGTCAGACATGGCGATTGCGTGGACGATCGATCCGGCCCTGACACTGGCTCGCCGCGCGGAACAGGAGCTGTCGAATCTCAAGGATGACGACGAGGCGTGGACGCGTGTGCAGCGGCAGATCGCCGAAGATCTGACCGAACTACAGCGCACACTCGGTGCGCTGGGCCACCAGGCTCAGGCCGACCCCAGCGATTGGGGATTCAGCGTCGATATCATCTATCAGAATCGCCGCGAACGGCCGGACCGGCTCGTCATGCGGCTCGTCGAAGAGATCGCCCAGCGCGACGAACTGCTCACCGCGAACGAGCGGGCCGTCCTGGAGAATCATTTGCAGGCCGAGATCGCCGCGGAAATCCAGCGTCTGTTGCAAGCCGCCGAACGGCAGGTCGATGCCATCAACAAGGAACTACACAAACGCCCGACCTCGACCGGCGTGCGCTTCCGCCTGCTCTGGCAGCCGCTGTCCGACGAGGATGGCGCGCCGGTCGGCCTCGACGTGGCGCGCAAGCGCCTGCTCAACACCAGTGCGGATCTTTGGTCGATCGAAGATCGCAGTGTCGTCGGCGCGATGCTCCAGCAACGCATCGCCGCCGAGCGGGAACGCGCCGACTCGATCGGCGGAAAGGAGAGTGGTGGCAGCTTGCTGGACCAGCTCGCTCGCGCTTTGGATTATCGTCATTGGCACCGGTTCCGGGTCGAACGCTGGCAAGAGGGGTATTGGCGCAAGCTGTCCGGGCCGGCTTCGAGCGGCGAACGGGCACTGGGCCTCACCGTGCCGCTCTTCGCTGCGGTCGCCAGCTTTTACAGCCAAGGCAGCTACGCCTTGGCGCCGCGGCTGATGCTGCTCGACGAAGCGTTTGCCGGAATTGACGACACGGCGCGCGCGCAGTGCATGGGGTTGATTCGCGAATTCGATCTGGATTTCGTGATCACCAGCGAGCGCGAATGGGCGTGTTATGCCGAGTTGCCGGGCGTCGCCATTTGCCAGTTGCAGCGGCGGGAAGGCATTGATGCCGTGTTCGTCTCGCGCTGGACATGGGACGGCCGTGCAAAGCTGCCGGAGGCCGATCCCGATCGCCGATTTCCGCCGGCATGAGCGACCATGTAGACGCTCGTCTGCACCGCTTGCTCGGGGGCGCGCAACTCGCCGCGCTCCGCAAGCGACTGCGGCAACGCTTCGAGCGAGCAGCGCTCGACGAGGCCGTCGACCAGATTCGTGTCACCGGGCTTAACGCCGAGGAACACGCCGCGTTGGCAGCACTGACCGGCCGCCCGCCGCGCCGCACCAAATCCCTACTGATCGACGTCCGCCGCGTCGATGCCGACCTGTTGCGCTCCGGCATCGCCGCCAGCCTGCGCGACGCTTTGGAACAACTCGACGGCCGCATCCGTCATCTCGCCGAATATCGCCGTCAACAGCGAACATTGTGGTCGGACGTGGTCGGGGGCTGTAAAGATCCCAATTTGAGCGGTCTGCTCTTGACGCCGGACGGCCTCGGCCTCCTCAAAAGGCTCGCACGGCAGGATGCGAGCGCAGCGGCGGGGTTTTGCCGGTGTGCCGAAGCGGTGCTACAGCATCTGCCGGCGCAAGGGGTTACGCGCTCCCAACTTGCGGCGACCGTGCTGGGCGATGCACATGCGCTCGATAGTGGCCGTGCGATCGCCACGCTGGTGCTGGCCGTCTGGCGGCGGACGGCGGCGCCGGTGCCCGACGAAGGTGACGATTGCGGCGTGCGCCAGGCGCTCGACCCAGAACGGACCGGCAGCGTGGAGCGGGTGCGCGACACCTGGGCGCGAGCCGGCGTTCTGGTCAACGAATTGGCCCGACCGGCGCTGTTCCTCAACCTGCCGATCGAGACCGGCGCCGATCGTTGGCCCGCAGGAGAGCCGGCCTATGCTTCTCTGCGATCGCTTCTGCGTTCACCCCCTCGATGGGCTGCGGCGGGCCGCGACATCTATGTTTGCGAGAATCCCAACCTGCTGGCCATCGCCGCAGACCGGTGGGGTGCAGCCTGTGCTCCAATGATCTGTACCGATGGTATGCCTGCTGCGGCACAACAATGCCTTCTATCTCAACTCGTGCAGGCGGGGGCGCAGCTGCACTATCATGGCGATTTCGACTGGCCTGGGGTGCATATCGGCAATCATGTCATGCGCGAACACGGCGCGAAGCCGTGGCGCTTTGGTGCCGCAGATTATCTTGCCGCCGTCAGGACGGCACCGAGCCAGGCACAATCGCTCGGAGAGAAAACGGTCGAAGCCTCATGGGACGAAGCCTTGTCGCGCGCCATGCAAGAACAACGCATCGCCATTGCTGAAGAGGCCGTGGCCGGCTCCTTGTTGCAGGATCTCGATGATCGCCTTTAGACGGCGAGTATCGACAGCCTAGCATCTGTGCGATCATACACCCCTGCCGCGCAAGCTATCGGCGAGTACGGACAGCATGTTGGCGAGCTGATTTGCGACCTCCGGCGGTGGCAGGGGCATCTTTAGGCTCTGCACGCCCGTGGTCGGGTCGCGCTCGATCCAGGGATGCGTCGCGGTATTGGAGTCTTTGGCGGCCGCCAGAGCGGCCATGAACTGCGCGCCGACCTGTGTCAGGGCGTGCCACGGATCGGTACTTGTCTGACGCGGAGGCGCTTCGGTTCGATCATCCGGCACGGTCGCCATCTCACCAATGCCGACATCGGCAGCGGCATCGATTTCGTCCATGGCTCCGGCGCCCTCCGCCGTGACGATATTTCCCGCTTCCTCGGCCGGTGTCATGGCGGCACCCTCGCCCATGTTGCCGGTGACGTTTTCCACGTCCTTCATGAAGCGGGTGAGGCGCGAACCGCCGAGCGAAATTTCGGCGCTGCCGCCGTCGAGAATTCCCGCTGCCAGCGAACGTTTGAACGCCAGCACCGACAGCATGCCCTCCTCGATCGTGCCTTTCGAGACGAAATTGATGACCTGCACCTTCCGCGCCTGACCCAACCGATGGATGCGCGCGATCCGCTGTTCGAGGATCGCCGGGTTCCACGGCAAGTCCATGTTCACCAGAGTCGAGGCGTGTTGCAGATTGAGGCCGGTGCTGCCGGCATCGGTGGATAGGAACACGCGGCAGGCCGGGTCGTCGCGAAATCGCTCGACCAGCGCCGGTCGCTTTTCCGACGGCACGCCGCCATGGAAACTCACATAGCCCAGCCCGCGGGCTTCCAGGCGGCGAATAATGATATCGTGCGTTCGCGTCCATTGCGAAAATACGACCGCCTTGGCGGAGGGGTCCGCGAACAATTCGTCGAACAAAGTCGCCAATTCATCGGCTTTGACACCGTGATCGGTTTCCTGGTCCAGCAGATAGGTGCTGTTGCACGACATGCGCATGTTCTGTAGTGCGCAGGTCAGCCGGCGCTGATCCTGGTCCGAAAGAAATTTAGTCTTGCGCCAACGGTTGACGATTCGCGCCACCACATCGGCGTTTTCCTCGTGGTAGGCCATTTGCATCTCGGTCATCGGCACCAGCAGATTCTGGTCGGTCCGGCTCGGCAATTGCTGGAGCACCTCGGATTTGCGGCGGCGGATCATGACCGGTGCCAGCGTCTGGCCGATCCTCTCAAGCCGCGCATAGCCGGTGACGCGGCCGGCTTCGTCCTTGATCTGATGCTCATGCAGCAGTTTCCAAGTTGGCCCCAACCGGTGCTGATCGACGAACTGGACGATCGAAACCAGTTCTTCCAGCTTGTTTTCCAAGGGTGTCCCGCTCAGCACGATCGCATAGGCGCTGTCGATGCGCTTCAAGGCGCGGGCCGCGATGGTGTTCCAGTTCTTCACGCGTTGCGCTTCATCGACGATCACCAATTCGGGTGCCCACTCGGCGATCAGGTCGAGGTCCGGCTTGAGCTTCTCGTAATTCGTGATCTTGCAGAAATCGTCGAGCGCGTAGTCCTTCTGCCGCTGCGCCCGGCCGCCATTGATGACGCGCGCCGCATTTTCGCCCTGCCGCCCGGAAAAGCGCGTGATTTCACTTTGCCACTGGTATTTGAGCGAGGTCGGACAGATCACCAGCACTTTCGAGACGCCGAAATGCCGCGCCAGTATTTCCGCTGCGGCGATCGCCTGGATGGTCTTGCCCAGCCCCATATCATCGCCGATCAGCGCTCGGCCGGCCTGCACGGCGAACAGCGCGCCCTCGGCCTGATAGGGATAGAGCGGCACCTTCAACAGTCCCAGCAGTGCCGGATCGGCAGCACCATGCGGGAACAATTGCTTGAGCGTTGCCGCCCGCCGGTCCGCATCGCGCTTTCCCGCGAGGAAGTCGAGCGCATCATCATAGGCGCGGAACTCGTGACCGGACTTCGACACCGCCGCCATGAAAGC
>JBAVTK010000563.1:0-12241 GCA_049696095.1 Aliidongia sp.
GAAATCAGCAGCTTTTCGGCGCCGATCGCGCGGGCGGCCTGCGCGAATTTGCCGGCTTCGTCGCGATCGATCGTCGCCGGCAGCACGAGGACCGGCTCGGCACCGAGCATGCGGGCCAGCCGGCCAAGTGACTCGAAGCCGGCGGCCGCATCAATGCCGCCGGTATCGACCAGGACCGGGCCGGTCGCATCGGCCGGCCAAGGGATCGAGTCGGCGGCGATATCGAGCCGCGCCGCCTCGATGCCGAGAATGCTCAGCGGATCGGCCAATTGTTCCATCCCGCCGGGCCGGTCGCAATCGGTCGTGAACACGGTGGCCGGCGGTGCCGTGCCGCGGCCGGCCAATTTGGCCATCATGGTCGTCTTGCCGGCGGCCGGCGGTCCGATCAGCATCAGCCGACAATGGGCGGCATCGGGCAGCCGGGCGAAACTCAGCGCGGATTTGAGCCCGGCCGCCAGCAGCCGAACCGGATCCGGACCACGTCGACGACAGGCCAACACCTGGTTGATCAGATCGGGCGGCGCATCATGATACCGCAGCACGGCCTCGACAAGCTCGGCAGGCCCGAGGGCGGTCGGGTTCTTGGCCCGGACGAACAGCGCGTCGAGATCGTCCGTCCCGACCGGAGGATCAAGCGTCAAGGCCGCCAAAAAAGCGGTTTCACATTCATTCTCGGTCGGTAAAAACCTCAGGCGCATCGCTCGACTCGTTTATGTGTCGGACCTCATCCTGGCCCGACGCGCCTTAACAATCCCTCACCGACCTGCGATGGATCGCCGTTCGGGATCGACATTAGAACAAGATGATTTTGGGTGAAGTCACCCGAAATCATTGCGCTCCAGGCGAGTTTCAGATCACCCCGCCCGCTCTGAGCCGCCCGACGGCCTCCAACGCCGCCGTCACGCGCGGCCCGGTCGACAGCACGATCGCCCCCCGGCGCGCGCCGGTCTCGGTTTCGGCACGAGCGCGCGGATAGAACAGCGGATAGAAGGACGATTCCCGGTTTTCGGCGAGGAAGCTCAGCATATCGAGGCAGAAGCGCTTGCCCGGTCCGAAATCGTCGAAGGTGTAGCCCGGATCGTCCGGCACCTCGAAATCATCAATCATGATCGCGGCTTCATGACCGGACTCGAGAATGATCTCGATTTCCTCTCTGAGCGGCAGATCGTCCCACCAATGGGCATCGAGATAGACGAGCAACGGCGCTTGGCGCCGGAGCCGCGCCAGAATGTAGCGCAGGAAGGGACGTGAATCGCTCTGCACCAAATCGACGTTGGGAAAGCCGGCGAGCTTGCGACGGGAGCCCAGAAAGCAGCGCCGGTCGATTTCGCACGAATGGATCGGACCCGCGAAATGCCGGGCCAGGAACTCGGTGGTGGTGCCGCGGTAGGTCCCGGTCTCGATCAGCGCGGCCGGCTTCAGCCGATCGAGCATTTCGAGGAAGGTCGCGCGCCGTTCGGCCTGGCCGTTGAACGGGCCGCCCCAGCGGAACTGGAGTTCGGGATTGAGCAGGTCGAGCGCCACGGCGGCCTCGAAGCCGATCCCGGCGGCCTCCATCAGGCCGGCCGCCTCCAACTCAAGCGCCTGCTGATAGAGATTATCCGCCGCCGCCTGTTGATGGGCGAGCGCAGCAGGGCCGAGGCGCGGGGCGGGGACGTCGTCCGTCATCATCATGCCCCCGCGCCGGTCGTCGCGGACAGTTCCTGTTCGACCAAGGCCGCGAAGAACGAAGCGCCGAGCGGCAGCAGATCGTCGTTGAAATCGTAATTCGGGTGATGGACCGAGATGCCGCCGCGTGCCCCGGCATTCTGGCCGAGCTTGAGGAAGCAGCCCGGCCGTTCCAGCAGCATGAAGGCGAAATCCTCGCCGCCCATCGAGGGCCGGCGCTGACGGATCACCTGATCCGGTCCAATCACCCGCGCCAACGCCAGGGCCGCGCGCTCGGTTTCGGCCGCATGATTTACCACCGGCGGATAGTTGCGTGTGTAATGCAACTCGGCGACGGCGCCATGGGCGGCGGCCGTGCGGGTGGCGATCTCGGCGATCATCGCCTGGATTTCGTCCTGGACCCGTGTTTCCAGCGTCCGCACAGTGCCGCGCAATTGCGCCGTCTGGGGAATGACATTGTCGGCCTCGCCGGCATGGAACTGAGTCAGGCTCAAGACCGCGCTGTCGAGCGGATCGACCCGGCGGCTGGCAATCGATTGCAGCGCCAGCACGATATGGGCGCCGACCACGACCGGATCGACCGTGTGATGCGGCCGGGCGGCGTGGCCGCCCTTGCCGGTCAGGTCGATATGGAATCGATCAGAGGCCGCCTGGATCGGCCCGGCGACGACCGAGCCTTGGCCCAGCGGCAGGGTCGGGTCATTGTGCACGCCATAGACGGCATCGACCGGATGGCGCCCGAACAGCCCTTGATCGATCATCACCTTGGCGCCGCCGCCGCCCTCCTCGGCCGGCTGGAAAATGAAGTGAACGGTGCCGTCGAACTCCCGCGTCTCGGCCAGATAGCGCGCCGCCCCCAGCAGCATCGTGGTATGGCCGTCATGACCGCAGCCATGCATGCGGCCGGGTATCGTCGAGGCATGGGCAAAGCGGTTAGCCTCGGTCATTGGCAGCGCGTCCATATCGGCCCGCAGGCCGATCGCGCGCGTGCCGGTGCCGGCGCGCAGCGTCCCGACCAGCCCGGTTCCGGCCAGGCCGCGTTCGACCGCGATGCCCCAGCCGGCGAGTTTCTCGGCGACGATCGCGGAGGTCCGGTGTTCTTCGAAGCCCAGTTCGGGATACGCATGAAAATCCCGCCGCCAAGTGATCAGATCGTCATGATAGGCATCAATGCGGGGATGGATCGGCACGGCAGGGGTCCTCCAGCGCGGGGGGAATGAGCGGGCGGCAGCCTAACCGGTTTTGTCGGCCCCCGCCAACCCTGGGTCAAATGGAACGGGGCGGCCCTTTTTGGCCGCCCCGTCCGCTTATTGATGCTCTAGGCGCTCATTGCGCAACGATTATTGTCGCGCCCTGGGCACTAGGGCCAGTTGTCTGCCAGGTTGGTGACATTGACCGTGCCGATGCCGGTGGCGAAATCCCAGCCGGTCGTCGTGCCGAACGCAACTTCGAAGGTGGTGCTGCTGGACGACAGGGCACCGTTGGTGCCGCTGGGCAGGAAGCAATTGACCTTGCCCGTGCAGTTCACATCCATGTCGCCTTGTGTGACGTCATAGAAGATGCAGCTGCTGGCGACCTTGTTGCCAAGGCTCGAGTTGCAGGTGGTGCTGCCGGCCGCGCCGTATTCGGTGTTGGCCAGTGAGTAGTAGACGGTGTTGGCATTGCCTTGATGGGCACCGACCTTTTGATTGATCAGAGCCTGGAAACCGGCCCAGATCGGCGATGCGAAGGAGGTGCCGCCAGCGAAGGACTCGGTGCTCGGCGATGTGCAGGTAGAGCCGCCGTCAGCCGTGTCGGAGTCACAGAAGACATAGAAATGGTTCCAGACACCATTCGCGGCGAAGAGCGAGACGTCGGGAATGTCACGCACACCGTCGGCCGGATTGCCCAGAACCTTCTGGAAGGATGGCTTGGGGTTGCCCACGCAGGTGCCGCTGACTTCGCCGGTCGTCTTGGGGGTGCCGGTGAAGCAGCCGCTCGGGCCGCCGCTGCCGCTGGCCGTGGTCAGGAAATCCGCCTTACCGGTCGTGCTGTTGCAGAAGCCGGCTGTACCTGTGGCGGTGGTGAAGCCTTCGGTCTGGAAGATCAGAGCGCTGGCGCAGGAGTCGTTCCACGGAATCTCGTCGATATAGGAGAGTGCCGATTCAAACGTGGCAGAGTTGGTGGCGTTCCAGAAAGTGGCGGTGGTGCCGGCGAAAGTATCGCCGAAATCGGTGCCGCCGACCGAAACGTTGAAGGCGGTCGTGGTAAAGCCGCTGGTTGTGATGCCATGGGTCGCCTTGGTCTGGTCCGCATCGCAGCTGGCCGCGCCTTCATCGCCGGACGAGACGAAAACCGTGGTGCCGAGCGCAACCGCTTCTTGATAGGTGCTGCTGTAGAGGGCGTTGTTGGTCGCCCCGTTTTCTTCCTCGCATTCGCCGAAGCTGATGCTGATGGTACCGGGCAGCGTGCCGCCCTCGCTCAGCAGATTCTCCAGCGCGATCAGGCCGCCGAAGGTCGTCGAGGTGTCCTTGCAGGACAGAAGCTCGATGGCCGCGCTCGGGGCCGCGGCACTGGCATATTCGACATCCAGCGTCGCTTCGGATTCATTGCCGGAGACCACACCGGGATTGGTGCAGTTATTGGTGCCGGTCTTCGGCGCCGGGTGGAGTTGAGTGAACGTGCCGGCCGTGAAGGTCGACAAGCCGTATTGGGAGCGGAAGGTCGTCCAATCATTGGCCGAGAAGACGTTACTGTCCTCGATGAGCGCGACGGTTTGGCCCTGGCCGGAGATTCCAGCGCTCCAGAGCGGGTTCAGATTGTAGATCACCGCTAGATCCTGCGGCGTGACCGCGTGTTCGGTCGTGCCGCCGTCGGTAAAGGTGAACTGCGAGCGCGGTGTGAAATTCGTATGAGGACGGAAATCATGCAACGAAGCGACGCCATTCACGACACCGGACAGCGCAACCGGAATGCGCGGGTCGGACATATTGGCGATATGCTGAACGCCACCGACACTGAGGTTGTGGATCTCGGTGCCGAACGTCTGACGCACGGCCCCGGCCGTGCCGTTAAAATCGATGACCTTGCCATTGACGACGCCATTGACCTGAAAGCCATGGCTGGAAAGCCAGTCGGTGACGGTGGCCACATCTTCCTTGGCCGGCGAGAATTGCGCCTCGAACTGCGCGGGCGTCAGCCACTGGTGGAACAGCGGTGAGTTCTTGTCGTGCAGCTCGTCGATCAATGTGTTGAGAGCGGCTTCCATCTCCGGCGGACGATTCAACAGAATCTGGAGATGATCGAGCGGCAGCGAATCATCGACGATTCCCTGGTCGTTCTGCGCATTGGCCTCGGACCGGGTGTTGCCCGGCAACGCGACCGTGACGTGATCGTTGATTGCGGTTGTGACCATCCGTCGCACGGTCTGAGCGCCGGCTTCGGACGTCATGCCGGCCGTCGTCAACGCGCCCAACGCAAGCATAAAACATTTCGATTTAAATTTAACGAACATACGATTACTCCCCCGTCAAAAAGAAAAGGCGGTTTGTCTTAACGTACTTTGTGTGGATTTGCGCTCGACACCAAGATCGAATGATCAGTCAGAGTCGATTCATCTTCCGATGTTTGCTATGCCAAGCCATTCAATCCAACCACCCTGTGTCGGACCTTGGGAATTAGTTAATTTTACCAACGGCCCGTGTTCCGATCGGGTTTTTTCCCGATCCGAAGGAAGAATGACATTTCTTTACGCTACTAGGAAGTCAGAAACGCATCTGAAACCAATTATATTTGTAAGCTTATTCCCGGGAATGTATTTCGCATTTGCGTAAAATTTTATACAACTTAATTACGAGAAGTGCTCTGGTTGAAATTCAGTCAACGCGGGTGCCGACGCGACGCAACTCGCCGGTGCTATCACCGAAATACTCGGCTAAGTAAGAAGAAGGCCAAAATGAAAACAACCGTGGCGAAAATTGTGGCCCCGACGCCGGCCGGGTCGTCGTCGGCCGGCGGCGCATTGCCTCGGCCATCGCGCAACCGCGGTAAGTGCGCGGGGTCAAGCGGCGCCAGTCCCAATCGGCTCAATTGGTCCGACTCGCGCGATGGCACGCCACTGGCCGCATCGGACGTGTCGCGCTGAACCACCGTTGGCGCTGCGGGGCGGTCCTTCCCGGCCAATTCATCAAGCAGCTGTCCTGCACTCGCGGGCTGGTTCGGTCGATCTTGCGCCGGAACGGGGCCCACGGCGACGGCCCATAATCCGATCGCCGCGACGAGGGCGCGGCCAAGCCGGTGTCGCTTGATGCCAATTGACGAGCGAACCATCACGTTTCCCCAGAACAAACCGAAGGGCGATGCCGCGTCGCGCAAATTTCCGGCTCAATGGTCTGGCGGGAATTACGCTGCCGCGCAAGCGTTGGCCTGAACGTCCCGGCCGCACGCTTGCCGTGCCGAGGCGTTGAGGCGATCATCATGCGACTATCCGAATGGGAGATCAATAATGGCTAGACGCTGGTTCGACCGGTTGCTCTCCTCAATCGCCGACCGCGGTCGGCTCTGGGTCAAGATCCCGACCGATTTGCCGCCGCTCGATCAGGCCCGCACCCTGGCCGCCAGTTTGCTGAGCGAACGGGGCGAGGCGTCGGGTGCGGCGCTGGCCCGAGCGCTGATCGAGCGTTACCGTTCGCTCGACGCCGAGGAACGCCGAGTCTTTCTGCTGTTTCTGTCCGAGGGCTTCGCGCCGGATGCGGACGGGTTGCGCGCCGCGGCGCAGGACTATCTGGCCGACCCTTCGGCTGAAGCGGCAACCCGTCTCGCCGAGGCGGCCGAGCCGCCGCGTCAGGAATTGCTGCGCCGGCTCAATATGGGACCGTCCGGCACGGCCACTCTGGTCGCAATGCGCGAAGCGATTCTGGATACACTGCCGGCCGAGCGCACGCTGGCGCCGCTAGAATCGGACCTGAAGCATCTTTTCGCTTCCTGGTTCAACCGGGGTTTTCTAGAGTTGCGCCGAATCGATTGGAACACCTCGGCCTCGGTCCTGGAAAAGTTGATCGCCTATGAAGCGGTCCATGAGATCCAGGGTTGGGACGATCTGCGCCGACGCGTGGCGTCCGATCGGCGCTGCTTCGCCTTCTTCCATCCGGCGCTCAGCGATGAGCCGCTGATCTTCGTCGAAGTAGCATTGGTGGCGGGGCTGGCCGACGCGATCCAGCCCCTGCTCGCTCCAGAGCCAACGAACGGCGTGCCCGATACGGCGATCTTCTATTCGATCAGCAATTGCCAGCGCGGGTTGCGCGGGATTTCCTTCGGCAATTTTCTGATCAAACAGGTGGTCGAGGATCTGAAGCAGGAGTTTCCCGGTCTCGATCATTTCGCCACCCTGTCGCCCGTGCCGGGCTTTCGCGCCTGGCTGGAGCGGCGGCTGGCCGGCGGCGCACGCTACGTGCTGAAGGCCGAGGAACGCGACGCGCTCGCCGCACTTGCCGGTGGCGGGCGAACCAAAGGTGCCTTGAAGCGGCTGTTGGCCAAGTCCGACTGGTTCGAGGACCCCGCTACCGCCGCAGCACTCAAAGGCCCGTTGCTGCGGCTCGCGGCCGTCTATCTCACGGAGAACAAGGACGGCAAAGGACCGGCCGATCCGGTCGCCCGCTTCCATCTGGGCAACGGCGCGCGCCTGGAGCAGATCAATTTCCTGGCCAACACCGCGCCGCGCGGCCTGGCCGAGAGCTATGGGCTGATGGTCAATTATCTTTACGATCTCGACCGGATCGAAGCCAATCACGAGGCCTTCGTGCGCCAAGGCCAAGTTGCGCATTGCGATGCCGTGGCCGAATTGCTGCGCGAGGAGCGCGGCCGCGGTGTCGGCACGCTGCTCAATTTCGCGCGCGCCCGCTATGGCGCCTTCACCGAGCCGGCACGATAAAGCCCTGTCTGGCGAAAAACGGGGCTGCCGCGGGAGACCCGAGCCAGGCGAGGAAATCGCGCGCCGGGGCGGCCACCGGCGCGATCAGTGCGGCCGGATAGCGAATCGGCGTGTGGCTGCCGTCCGGAAATTCGGCGACGATGCGCACGGCACTATCGGCCACGGCATCGGTGCGATAGACGATGCCGAGCGGCGCCTCACCGCGATCGACCAGGGCAAGCGCGGCGCGCACGCTTTCGGCCCGCGCCAGATGCGCGGCGACCCCGGGCCAGAGACCGAGCGCATTTAGCGCATTCTCGGCATAGTGTCCGGCCGGCACCGATTGCGGATCGCCGATGGCGAGCCTTCCATCGCCGAGGAGCGCTGCTAGATCGCGATCGTGGCCGAATTCGAAGCGAACCGGACGAGACGACGGGGCGATCAGGACCAGCGTGTTGCCAAGCAGATCGATCCGCGAGGCCGCGTCGATCAGCCCCTTGGCCGCCAACTCGTCCATCCAATCCTCGTCGGCCGAGATGAACAAGGCGGCTGGTGCGCCCGCCTCGATCTGGCGGGCGAGCGCGCCGCTGGCGGCATAGGACACCGTCACCCTGGCGGCGGGATAGCCGGCGGCGGCATCATCCAGCGCATTCTTCAGGCTGGCGGCGGCGAACACGAGCACCCCCGGCGGCTCGGCCCGCGCGGACCGAATCGGCAGAAGCAGGGGCAGAAGGGCGAGACCAATACGACCGAGCAGCGTGGCTTGCCGGGTCATGGCGCGACCGGCAACTCGATGAAGCTCGCATGATCCGCGCTGTGAAACAGCCGCTGCGTCGCTTTCACATAATCGGCCGGCTGCGCGAAGAAGATGTTGTCGACAAAGCGCTGCGGGTTGCGGTCATAGAGCGGGAACCAGCTCGACTGGATCTGCACCATGATCCGGTGGCCGGGCAGAAAGACATGGTCGGCATTGGGCAGCTTGATCGTGTAGGCGAGCGCCTTGCCGGCGGGAATCGGCGAGGGCTTGCCGGGATCGTCGCGATAGCGTCCGCGCAGGATATCCATCGCGATCGGCAACTCGTAGCCGCCCAATTCGACTTGGCCCGGCACCTCGTCGGGATAGACATCGATCAGCTTGACGATCCAATCGCTATCGCTCCCCGTGGTCGAGGCGACGAGATGCGCCACCGGTTGTCCGGCAATGCGCAATGGCTGGGTCAGCACCTCGCCGGTATATGTCAGGACATCCGGACGGTCGGCGGCGAAACGCTGGTCATCGACCAGCCACCGATTCCAGGTCGAATCGCTGGCATAGGTCGGTCGAATCGGCCGCGGACGATAGGTCACCGGCTTGGCCGGATCCGAGACATATTCGTCATAGTCCGGCCCCGATTTGGGCGGCGTGAACCCAAGCTTGCCGCCCGCCGCGAGAAACAGTGGTTTCGATGTGTAGGGACAGCCGGCGGCACAGGATTGCGGCCAGGACGCATAGCGCCGCCACAGATCGGCACCGGTCTCATAAGCCGTGACCGGCGCGATATCGGCCTTGGGCGCGCCATCCTTCAAATGGGCATCGAGAAACGGCAGCAGGATGTTGCGCCGGAACCAGCGCGCCGTGTCACCGTCGAATTTGATCGGCCCCAGACTGGAGCCGTCGCCATTGCCGCCGCCGTGGCGCCATGGACCAATCACCAGAAAATTCCGGTCATTGGCCGTATCCTTCGGCTCGGTCGCGGCATAGGCGGCGAGTGCGCCGTAAATATCTTCCTGATCCCATTGGCTATGGACATAAAGCGTCGGCACGGCGAGCGGGCGTGTGGCCAGGATCTTGTCGACCGCCTGCTCGCGCCAATAGTCGTCATAGGCCGGATGGCTCGTCAGGCGCTGCCAGAACGGCAACCGGTCCATGCCGTTCGCGATGGCAAACGCGCCGGCCGAACCGGCCGACAGCCACGTCTCATAGGCATCGTAGCGCAGCGGACTCCAATTCTTGCCCGAGCTTTTGTCGGCCGTCTGCTCGTAGATGTAGTCGGCATAGGTCTGGCGCAGGGCGCCATTGTGAAACCAGTCGTCGCCCATCCAGGTATCGACCATTGGGTTGAACGGGACGGCGGCCTTGAGTGCTGGATGTGGATCGACCAGGCTCATCAGCACGGTGAAGCCGTCATAGCTGGTGCCCATCGTCCCGACCTTGCCGTTCGATTCCGGCACATTCTTGACCAGCCAGTCGATGGTGTCGTAGGCGTCGGTGGCGTGATCGACCTTGGTCGGGTTGAAGGGCCCCGCCAGCGGGCGGTTCATGACGTAATCGCCCTCGGATTTGTATTTGCCGCGGACATCCTGGGCCACGATGATGTAGCCGGCCCCGCTCAGTTCGCCATAGGACATCGGCAGCGCCAGGGCGGCATGAGGGCTGGAGGCGCGCTCGGTGAATTTGTCTGCGCTATAGGGCGTTCGGTCGAGAATCATCGGCGCACCGGCCGCACCCTTGGGAATGATGATCACCGTATGGAGCTTCACCCCATCGCGCATCGCGATCATCTCATCGCGTTTGACATAATCGAAACCATCGAGCTTCGGGGCGAAATCGGCGGGGATGTCGCCGCCATTCTGTGCCATCGCCGACGCGATAAATCCGGTCGCCGCGACGACGACCGCCCCCAGTGCCAACAAGCACCGCAATGGATCGCGCAATTTCAAATCCCCCTCGCCCGTGATCAGACAATCATCCTATCCCGCGAGGTCGGAAATTTCAGCCGGGAATACGCACCGGCAGAGTCTCGTAGCCATTGACGAAGGAGGAATAGACGCGTCTCGGCTCGGCCATCACCTCGATTTTCGGGAAACGTTTCAAGATTTCTTCCCACGTAATCCTAAGCTGCATTTCGGCCAGCCGGTTGCCAACGCAGCGATGGATACCGAAGCCGAAGGACAAATGCTGACGTGGCCGGGCACGGTCGATAATGAAGCGATTCGGATGCTCGATCGCCTCTTCGTCGCGGTTGCCCGAGACATACCACATCGCCACGCGATCACCCTTGCGGATGGTCTTGCCGCCGAGTTCGACGTCTTGCAGCGCGGTGCGGCGCATATGGGACAGTGGCGTCTGGTAGCGGATGATCTCGGGCACCATGCTTTCGACCAGTGCCGGATTGGCCTTGAGCTTGGTGAATTCCTGCGGGTTTTGATCGAGGAACAGCACGCCGCCGGTGATCGAATTGCGCGTTGTATCATTGCCGCCGACGATCAGCAGGAGGAGATTGCCCAGATATTCCCGGGGCTGCATGTTCCGGGTCGCATCGGCATGCGCCATCATCGAGATGAGATCATTGCCCGGCGCCTTGTTGACCCGCTCATTCCACAGTTCGGTGAAATAGGCGAGGCATTCCATCAGTTCGGCCCGACGAGCCTCTTCGGATGCGACGATACCCGAATCCGGATGGGCCGTCGTGACATCGGACCAGCGGGTGAGCTTGCGCCGGTCCTGGAAGGGGAAATCAAAGAGTGTTGCCAACATTTGGGTGGTCAGTTCGATCGAGACGCGATCAACCCAATCGAAAACCTCGTTGCGCGGCAAATCATCGAGAATCCGGATCAGTCGCTCGCGGATCGTCCCTTCGAGTTTCGCCAGGTTTTCCGGCGCCACGATCGGGCTGACCACCTTGCGCTGCGCATCGTGGCGTGGTGGGTCCATGGCGATGAACATCGGCAAAATGAAGTCGGTAGGTTGATCGCGGAGCGTGATGCCGCCCAGCGTCGCTTCGGAGGAGAATGTGGCGTGATTGATATCGACCGCCATGATGTCCTTGTATTTGGTCACCGACCAATACGGACCGAAAGCGCTATCGGCGCAATAATGCACCGGATCGTCGCGGCGCAACCGCTCGAAAAACGGCGTGAAGCGATTCGATCGGAACAGGCCTGGATGACCGACATTGATTTGATCGAGCGGTATCGTCGCGGCGTCGGCTTCCAGTATATAGTTGTAACTCGTGCAACTCTCGCTCATGACGATCCTTCCGCTGAATCTAAGCATTCAATGCCAAAATTCCGGCCGCTCAGATGAAGCGGCCATACAAAATGCCGAGGGCGGGCAGGGGCCGCCAGCCACGCGGCAAATCGGCCCGCTTCATCGGTGCTACACTATAGCGCGGTGCTGGCTGCCGCGCCCGATCGAGCAGGGCGCGATAGGCCATCACCTGATGCTCACGCCACGCCCGGTCGTCCAACGCCGCCCGACGATTCGAGTGGATTTCAGCGACGCGTTCGATTCGACCGACTATTGCCAACACTGCCCAAACCGTATCGTCTCCCGCCGCACTGAAGCGAGGCGGCTGCGTCATCGGCGGCATTTTGCCGGGTGGATACGTGTTTGACACTCAAGCCGCCCCGTCGCGCAAATCCTTCAGCGTCAGTTCGACATTCCCGTCATCGGTCAGACGCCTTTGGGTAATCTTGTGAGCAGCGGCGCGTTCGAAGCGGGCGCGTTCGAGGTGATAGGCT
This sequence comes from Aliidongia sp., assembly GCA_049696095.1. Lineage (GTDB taxonomy): Bacteria > Pseudomonadota > Alphaproteobacteria > ATCC43930 > CGMCC-115725 > JAXDMU01. The sequence continues at coordinate 12,059 of JBAVTK010000563.1, forward strand.
TCAAGGCACCGTTCGGGCACCGGACTCATCGACAACAGGGCCTGAAACACTTGGCGCGGCACCGAGACGCGGCCGCGATACTCGCCGATCTCAATGCCGAACTCGACCGCCCGGGCGGTCTCGTTCCACACCGCATCATCGGGAAAAGTAAAGATCGGCAAGGGCTTCCCCGATGTTCACCGC
>JBAVTK010000564.1:0-1746 GCA_049696095.1 Aliidongia sp.
GGTAAGTGGGGCAAAAGTCCGGGCGGTCAGGCTGGGGCGTAGCGGTCGGCGACGATTTGCGGCAGTGGTGGGACGGGGTTTGTGACTGCGGCGCCGAGGCGCGTTCCGAGGAATTCCCAGAATGAGATGCCGAGCTTTCGGCATGTTTTGAAGATGCTGAGGAAGGCATCCCTGCACTCTTTGCCGTCGTCGCTTCTTGTGGTTCCACTGATCTTGCGGCGCGTGACCTGGCACCTTATGTCGTTTTCCGTGGCGTTTGTATGGAGCGGCGTCTTTGGTCGGTCGAGCACCCGGAGCAACTCTTTTTTGTTGGCGTAGAGGCGAGCGAGCAGGCGGTCGAGGGTGGCAAAGCCGGTCCGGCGCTTGAAGATCTGGTTGAAGCGCTGCTTCATCTCGCTTTTTCGGCCCGGATCTGGTGCGGCACGATAGGCCTTGAGGTCGGCGTAGAACGCCCAAATGAGGGCGCGAATATCGTCCTTGGCTTTGCGGGTGGCGGCGGTGAAGGTTTCGAGTTTGTGAACCAGCCTTTCGGCATGCACCCAGCACAGCGCGTGCGTGCCGACATTGAACTGTCCGGCATCGTCGGACAGGATGACGGCATCCTTGATGAAGCCGTGGTCCATGATGGCGCCCCACATGGCGCCTTCGGTGGCGATTGTCGCCGGGTCGAGGGGGCGCTTGGAGGCCAGAATGCCGAGCGCCTTGAGATGGGCGTGCCACGCCTGGTCATCGGCAAAGCGTTGCTGGGGGTTGCCTTCCAGCTTGGCGATGGCCGAGGCGGCGAGCTTGCGCTCGCGCATATAGGCGAAGGCCGCCTTGTTGAGCACAAAATCGGCGTGGCCGGCGCGCAGGAGGCCGAGGAAATTGGCCCGGCTCTTCGACCCGGTGGTGGCGAAGAAGGTGAAGACATCATTGCCGATCGTCGTGCAGACGCCGTTTTTGCCCTTGTGCCGGGCGCCGGTATCATCCACGGCAATCCAGTCGGCATGGGCAAGGCCGGCGCGCAACACGTCGCGCGCCTCGGTGACGAAGGCTTGCTTGGCCTCGGTCAGGATGCGCACCACCTGCCGCTTGGAGATGTCCAGCCCGAGCATCCCCAGCAACTCGACCAGCCGCGGCACCGTCGTCTGGCCCTGATAATACTGGGCCAGAATGAAGCGCTTGAGTTCGGGGCCAAAATGGTCACCGATCCCAGGCGGCAAGGGGGCGACCACCGTTCGCCCGTCCGGCGTCAGCCAACGCTCCCGGCGATAGCACACCACACTGACCTCGATCTTGATGTCCTGGACGGTGAAGTTCTCATAGCCCTTGCGCTGCGAACCCGGCGGGATGGTCTCGGCCACCACCACCCGGTTCTCGACCGGCACGGATGGCCGCTTCGCCCCGCGCCGGCGCTTCTCGCGGCGCTCGGCCCCCGACAACTTCTTCTCCGTCGCCTTGTCCATCCCGGACGGCGTGGAGGGCTTGATATCTGGCTTGCCCTTCAGACCCTTCAGACGCGCGATCTCTTGGCGCTGCTCCAAAATAATCTGCTTCAGCCCCGCCATCTCCTCCAAAAGCGGGATCAGCAGCGCCTTCAGAGCGGCCGGAGAAAGACTATCAAGATCATCGGGCGGCGACATCCAGCCATAGAATCGTAAATCGGCCAGCGGGCAAACCCTCAACCGTTACCCTGAGTCGATACGTCGCACCAAAGACCGACACTCCGACCAAACATCAATCCGCCCGGCCTTTTGCCCCGCTTAC
>JBAVTK010000565.1:0-1550 GCA_049696095.1 Aliidongia sp.
GACATAGACGATATCGCCCGGCCGGGCCCCGCTGCGCCGCACCGCGCCGCCGGCCGAAACCCGGCCGAAAGCGGTGACCGAGAGCGTGATCGGCCCCGGTGTCGAAACCGAATCGCCGCCCAGCAGATGAACGCCGAATTCCGCCTGATCGGCCGCCAGCCCCTGGGCGAAGCGGGCGACCCAGCCATCGTCGCAGCGCTGCGGCAGGGCCATGGTCATGACATAGGCGACTGGAACCGCCGCCATCGCGGCCAGATCGGACAGGTTGCAGCGCAGCAACTTACGCGCGATCAGGTCGGGCGGGTCGCCGGCCAGGAAATGCACACCTTCGACCAACACGTCGGCGGTGACGACCAGCCGCTCACCCGACGGCAGTTCGAGGAGTGCAGCATCGTCGGTCAGGCCGAATGCGCCCGGTGCCGTGGCGAGCGGTGCCAGCAGGTGCTGTATCCGGCCGAATTCGCCCAGTTCAGCCGGCATCCCCGGCCCATTCCGCCGCCCGGCAGCGTCGCGCCATCCGGTCGAGCACGCCATTGATCAGCCCCGGCTCCTTGCCAGTGAAAAACGCGTGGGCGATATCGACATACTCAGTAATGACGACGCGGGCCGGCGTGTCGATGCGCTGCGCCAGTTCGAACGCCGCCGCGCGCAGGATTGCGCGAAGGATCGTCTCAAGCCGCTCAAGCGGCCATTCGGCGGTGAGCACGGCGGAAATCACCGGATCGAGTTCAGCTTGATGCTCGATCACGCCGGCGACGATGGTGCGGAACAGGGTCTCGTCGGCCGGCAAATATTCATCGCCGTCGATTTCCCGACCGAGCCAATATTTGACGAACTCAGCCGTGACAACGGTGCCCGAGACACCGGTCAGTTCGACCTGATAGAGCGCCTGGACTGCGGCCAGCCGCGCCGCGCTGCGCGGCCCGCCTGAGCGCGATGCGCGGCCTTTCACCCGATCGGACATCAGGCCGGAACCATGAAAGCGTGTTTCAGGGCGATCATCGCGAGGGCGGCCTTGACCGCCTCCGCCCCCTTGTTCTTCTTGGTTCGCGAGGCTCGCGCCCAGGCCTGCGCGTCGTTCTCGACGGTCAGGATACCAAAGCCAATGGCAAGACCATGACGCAGTGCCAGATCTTGCAAGCCGCGAGCACTTTCGGTGCAGACATAGTCGTAATGCGTCGTCTCGCCGCGAATGACGCAGCCGAGCGCCACATAGCCGTCATAGGCACTGGCGGCGGGACCATGAAGCCCGGCGGCCAGAGCGATCGCCGCCGGAATTTCGAAGGCGCCCGGCACGGCCACCACGTCATGTGTGGCGCCCACGGCATAAAGTGCCGCCACAGCGCCGGCGCGCAACTCGTTGGCGATATCCTGATAATAAGGCGCTTCGACGATCAAAATATGGGGCATATGGGCTCCAAAAACACCATAGGTCGGGACCGGACTTGTTCCGGTCAGCTATGTCGGGCAGCCGCACATTCTGCACCTGGCAAATGCGGCTGCGGGATCGACGTGGGTGGCTGGTACAAGTCCGGCCCTGACGAGAGACG
>JBAVTK010000566.1:0-12771 GCA_049696095.1 Aliidongia sp.
ATAGCCCGCACCCGACAAGGCCAGCGCCACGGCGCGGCCAATGCCGCTGCCGGCGCCGGTCACGAGCGCGATCTGCATCGTTTGTTCCATGATTCGTTCCTCCTGCCGGATGGTGTACTGGCGCCCGCGTTCAGCGGTAGCGGCCTAACGTCGGTTGCGCTATCCTGCCGGCCATGGACGACCCTTACAAGATTCTCGGCGTCGAGCGCAACGCCAGCGAAGATGAGATCCGGACCGCCTATCGCCGGCTGGCGAAGAAGCATCATCCCGACCTCAATCCCGGCAAATCGGCAGCAGAAGAGCGGTTCAAGCAGATTTCCGCGGCCTATGGCCTGCTGTCCGACGCCGAAAAACGCGGCCGCTTCGATCGCGGTGAAATCGATGGCAGCGGCAATGAGCGGCCGCCGGAACGTCCTTTCTACCGCAGCTATGGCGATGCCGCCGGCCGCAACAAATATCGCGCCGAGGAGGCGTTCGGGCCGGATGATTGGGACAGTATTTTCGGCCAAGCCTTTGGCGAGAGAATGAAGCGGGGCGGCAAATCCCGCGGCGCCGATGTCCGATATGCGCTGACGGTCGATTTTCTCGAAGCAGCGAACGGCGCCAAGCGGCGACTCAATCTGCCGGACGGTCGAATCCTTGATGTCGGCATCCCGCCGGGGCTGGAGGATAGTCAGGTGCTGCGTCTGCGCGGCCAGGGCATGGCCGGCCCGGCGCAAGGACCGGCGGGCGACGCGCTGATCGAGGTCCATATCGCGCCGCACCCGTATTTTCGCCGTGACGGAAAGGATGTCATTCTCGATCTGCCGGTCAGCCTGACCGAAGCGGTGCTGGGCGCGCGAATCGAGGTGCCGACGATTCGGGGTGCGGTCCATCTGACGATCCCGCCCCATTCCAACACCGGCACGCGGTTGCGCCTCAAGGAGCGCGGTATCGCCGGCGGCCACCAATATGTCGATCTCAAGCTCGTGCTGTCTCCCGAGCCCGAGCCGGAACTGACCGCCTTTCTCGAACGCTGGACACCGCAGCATCCGTTCGACCCGCGCAAGGCGATGCAATCATGATGCCGACCGAGGCGGTGACCGCCCTCTTCGAAGATCTCGAACTCGTCGAACTGTCCGGTTGGGTCGAACGAAGCTGGGTCGTGCCGGAAACCGCCGAGGGTGGCGGCTGGGTGTTTCATGCCATCGATGTCGCACGGGTCCGCCTGATCTATGATCTGCGCCGCGACATGGCGGTGGCTGAGGATACCGTGCCGCTCGTGCTGTCGCTACTCGATCAGATCTACGAACTGCGCGCGCAGCTCAAATCGGTGACGCGAGCGGTCGCCACCTTGCCGGAGGCCGCACGGGCCCAGATTTTGGCGGCGCTCGACGCGCCGCCCGGCTGAGATGTGATCGACCCGATCAGCGGTTAGGCCTGCTCGGCCACCGGTTGCGCTGCCATGGAACTCAACACGATCCCATAGGCGCGGTCGACGATGTCGTCCAATGACCGAGTGCGCGCGAACATGCGTTTGGCTTCGGCCAGGAACTCCTCGCGCTTCGGCAGTTGCCGGGACGATGCCGCCACGATTCGCTCGGAACTGAAGCGCGCCGCCAATTGCTCGGCCGCGCGATGGATCACCCGCGCGCTCAAACGCTGCTCGTTGCGCAACACCGCCGGCGATGGCGGTTTCAGATCCCACACGATGCCGACCCAACTCAGGAGCTTCAGAATATAGAAGGTCGGATCGACCTCCCACCATTTGAAACCTTGGCGCACGCTGCCCTGAAAGGCGTGATGGTTATTGTGCCACCCCTCGCCCATGGTCAGAAGCGCCAGGAACCAGTTGTTGCGGGAATCGTCGCCGGTCACATAGCGCTTTTTGCCATGCACATGGGCCAGTGAATTGATGCAGAAGGTCGCGTGATAAAGCAGCACGGTGCTCCACAGAAAACCAACCACCAGCCCGGACCAGCCGCCGATAGCAAAACAGACGATAGCGAGGACGATCGACGGCGCCTGCTCGAATCGATGCAGCCACATCAGCTCCGGAAAGCGCGCCAGATCGGCCACCCTCGTCAGGTCGGTCGCATCCTGCTTACGCGTAAAGATCCAGCCGACATGGCTGTAGAAGAAGCCGCGCTGGCGGGGCGAATGCACATCGTTGGGCGTGTCGGAAAAGAGATGGTGGTGTCGATGGTTCGCCGCCCACCACAACACGCTCTTCTGCGTCGTGCTCTGGGCGAGGCAGGCCAGGAGAAACTGGAAGCCCCGGCTGGTCGAATAGGTGCGGTGCGAGAAATAGCGGTGATATCCGCCGCCGATCGCAAAGATCCGCACCCCGTAAAGCACCAGGCAGATTGCTATGGCTTGCCAGGTAACGCCCGACCAGATCGCCGCGAAGCAGGCGATATGCATCAGAACGAACGGAATGGCCGAAGGGTAGATAATATCGTCATGCTCGCGGTCGAGCCCAGCGTCGGGAAACATGGTCGCCGTTCGGTCCTCTTATCATCAGACTTCCACACCGGGCGGAACGCCGCGGCTCGGATGCACCGTGCCGGTACGATCGGTAAAGGCCGCCTGCCGATAGCGGCGCGGTATCATACAGAATTCGTGCCTAACAAATAGTAAATCTATAGTTAAGGGGCTGATGTTCGGCCGTGATGATGGAAATACCACGTCCATCAAATATGCATCACGCCAAAACCTACCGCGCCGAGCCTACCTTGAGGCCAGCTCAAAATCTCAGTCAAGTCTAATATTTTGAGGGTCGAATTTTCATGAGAGGGTGTCGGAGCGATTTGTCATATAGTCTCCCGCCTGTGATCGTGGGTTTGATCGATCTATTTTGGAAGTGGATTCGGGCTGTCGGGAACCTGATCGTCATGCGAAGCCGCGCAACAGTCGAGGCCGCATTCCTGACATGGCCCCGGCCGCATCCCGAGCGCAGGTGACGACGCCCGGCCGTTTGTGCTACCTCCCCCGCCAATCACCCTTCCCTATTGAGAAAGCTCGCGACATGATCGATGCCCATAGCCTGGATCTGCTGTTCCGCACCGCGCGCACGCATAATGGGTGGCAATCGAAGCCCGTTCCCGAAAGCCTGCTGCGTGAGATCTTCGATCTGGCGAAGATGGGGCCGACCAGCGCCAATTGCAGCCCGATGCGCGTCGTCTTCGTCACCACGCCCGAGGGAAAGGCGCGGCTGCGGCCGGCGCTGTCGGCCGGCAATCTGGAAAAAACTATGGCGGCACCGGTAACGGCGATCATCGCCAACGATGGCCGGTTCTATGAGGAATTGCCGCGGCTCTTCCCGCATGCCGATGCAAAATCCTGGTTTGCCGGAAACGACGCGCTGATCACCGCCACGGCGATGCGCAACGGCACGCTGCAAGGCGGCTATCTCATGCTTGCGGCACGTGCCCTCGGCCTCGATTGCGGTCCGATGTCCGGATTCGACGGCGCCAAGCTCGATGCCGAATTCTTCCCGGACGGCAGGCTGAAGACGAACTTCCTGTGCAATCTCGGATATGGCGACCCGACGAAGCTGTTCGAGCGCAGCCCGCGTTTCGAGTTCGACGAAGTCTGCAAATTCGCCTGAACGATGCGAAGCCGCAGCCGCCGGGATCAGCGGCCGCGCATCCCGCCCATCATCGGCACGACCAAGACCGTGTCGCTCAAGACCGGAAAGCGGCGCGGCTGGAACAATTGGTAGTGCCACCATTCATTGCGATAGAAATCCCAGCCCGCGGTGCTCATCAGGCCCATCAACAGCAGTCGATTGCGTTGGGCCGCGGGCAAAATCTCGGTATTGCCATGGTGCGACAATGGGGTGAAGGCGTCGAACCCCGTTCCCATGTCGAGTTCCGCGCCGGATGCATCGACCAACGTGAGATCGACCGCCGCACCGCGCGAATGCGGCGAGCCGCGACGAGGATCGGCCAGAAACTCGGGATCGGGTGTGTGATTCCACAATTGCCATTGCGCCTCCGACGGGCGGAAGGTGTCGAACAGCTTAAGCGTCAGGCCCAAGGGCTGGGCCAGCGCCACGGCGCGGCAAAGCAATGCTTCCGCTTCAGGATTGAGGTAACATCCCGGTCGGGCATAGACCGGCCGGCCGGTGAAATTGTCCTCGGTCGCATAGCGGATCTCGAGCAGAACCTTGTGGGAGTGTTTGGCGATTTCAATCAGCATTGTGGTCTCGACGACATCCTGCGGTACGACAGGGCCGGTCCTACCATGAAAAGGCCGCGATGAGCGAGGCTGGCCTCTGCCGGGTACTCGCCTTCGATTGTTCCGGCGCGGCCTGCTCGGCAGCGCTCTGGCGCGACGGCCGGCTCGCCGCGGAGCGCTTCGCCGCGATGGCGCGCGGTCAGGCCGAGGCGCTGATGCCGCAGATCGAGAGCGTCATGCACGAGGGCGGCCTGGATTTTTCCGATCTGGACGCGATTGCGACAACGGTCGGGCCAGGCTCTTTCACCGGCCTACGGTTGGGGCTGGCCGCGGCGCGCGGCCTGGCACTCGCGGCCGAACGGCCCTTGGTGGTGGTGACCGCCTTCGAGGCCTTGCTCGCCGGCCTGTCCGAGGAACAATGCGCCGGACGGATGGTGGCGGTCGCGATCGATAGCCGGCGCGGGCCGGTCTTCACACAGCTCTTCGATGCCCGGCGCGCGGCCGTCGGATCACCGATTTCGGTCGATCTGGCGGAATTCGACCGCTGGCTGCCACCCGACAATTTCATCATTCTGACCGACGCCGACCTGCCATCGACCGAACCGCACCGGCCGCTCTGCCGCACCGCGATCCGGGCCGGCGACATCGCCCGCTTGACGGCCGGATTCGGCGCGGCCGGGATCGGCCGCCTGGCCCCGGTACCGCTCTATCTGCGCGCGCCCGACGTCACAATGGCGAAGCGGATGCCGCCATGATTCCCAACGGTATCCGGATCCGGCCGATGGGGCCGCTCGATCTGCCGTTCGCGGTCCAGATCCACCGCGATGCCTTCGGCTTCGAGGCGTGGGACGCCCGCGCGATTGCCGATATTCTGGCGATGCCCGGTGCCGCCGGCCGGATCGCGGTCGACAGCCTGTTCGGCGACCACCGGCCCCTCGGGTTTTCCCTGCTGCTGCTGGTCGCCAACGATGCCGAATTGCTGACGGTCGCTGTGACTCCGGCGGCGCGGCGCCGCAAGGTCGGCACCGCTCTGATCGAGGATTTTATCGATATAGGCACCGATGCGGGTGCCGCCAATGCCTTCCTCGAGGTCGCGGAAGACAATGTGCCGGCGCAACGCCTCTATGTCCGGCTCGGCTTTCGCCAAGAGGGTGTCCGGCGGGACTATTACCGGCGACCGGGGAATAAGCGGGTCGCCGCTCATCTCTTGCGGCGCCACCTGCCTTAGTCGAGACGACACGGCGACCCGGTCTGATCGCCGCAACCTATCCTGTCGAGCGCGTAATGTTGGACTTTTTTTCGGACAGCAGCACTTTTGCGGGAATGTGGATTGCGGAAATCACCAGTACTGCTTATTGTTTTGCATCGAACTTCGTCCTATGTTGTGAAACTCGAATTACCTTAAGGCAATGAAGCATGACCGAAGATTTCAACGCAGGGAACTTGCTCGGGCTGACCACTGAGATCGTCGCTGCGCATGTCTCCAACAACGCTGTCGGGACGGATGAACTTCCTGTGCTGATCAGTGAAATCCATCGTTCGCTGGCCGCACTCGGCACGGTGCCGGAACCGGTGCCGGAACGGTTGCAGCCGGCGATCCCGGTCAAAAAGTCGGTTACACCCGATTTCATCATCTGCCTCGAAGACGGCAAGAAGCTGAAGATGTTGAAGCGGCACCTGAAGACAGCCTACGACATGACACCCGAGGATTATCGCGAACGCTGGAATCTTCCGCCGGATTATCCGATGGTGGCGCCCAATTACGCCCTCCAGCGCAGCAAGCTGGCTAAGGAGATCGGGCTGGGCACGCGCGCAAACCGCGACGATTGAGGGCAGCGGGTATCGATCAAGGCGGCGATACCGGTCGCCTTGTCACTGGCACCCTCTGCCGGGATGTGTTGCGTGAAATGATGGGATCGGGCGTCTGATGCCGATAGGCTCCGACGCCCAGATCCGGTATAGTTCGATACTTGCAGAACTGCGGATAGCGGATTGACGGATGATTTCGCGCCTCGAACGTGTTTGTATCGAAAAGGGTTTGAAGATGACGGATCAGCGCCGGGTCATTGCTCGTGTGCTGTCAGAGGCCGACGATCATCCGGATGTCGAGGCCGTCTATCGCCGTGCCACCTTGGTCGATTCTCGTATCAGCATTGCTACGGTTTACCGCACCGTCCGGCTGTTCGAGGATGCCAGCATTCTGGAGCGCCATGATTTCGGCGATGGCCGTGCGCGTTATGAAGAGCGCTCGACCGATCATCACGACCATCTGATCGATGTGCAAAGCGGTCAAGTGATCGAATTTCAGAATGAGGCGATCGAGGAATTACAAAGGGGCGTGGCCGAAAAGCTCGGCTACAAGCTGGTCGGCCATCGTCTCGAACTCTATGCCGTCCCGCTGGACGCCCGGCCCGATCAGGGCTGAGCGGGCATGTTCGGTCCGATTCCCGCTCTATCTGGTGTCCCTTGACCAGCCCGGTCGCTCACTGCCTCAGCTTGGTCCGGCTGACCGCCTATCTCGGTTTCACCTTGTGCCTGATCCCGCTCCAGGCGCTGGCCGTAGCGCGGAACTGGCGCTTGGCGGTGTCGCTGCCGCTGTTCTATCATCGCCATACCGCCACCCTGCTCGGCCTGCGGGTTGAAATACGCGGCCGCCAATTGAGGGACGAGCCGGTTCTGTTCGTTGCAAATCACGCCTCCTATACGGATATGGAAGTGCTGGGTTCGATGATCCCCGCATCGTTCATCGCCAAGGCCGAGGTCGGCACATGGCCACTGTTCGGCTTGCTGGCCCGCCTCCAGCGGACGGTTTTCATCAACCGGCGTGCCCGCGACGCTGTCGAGCAGCGCGACAGCCTGGCGCAGCGGCTTCAGGAGCGCGGCAATCTGATCCTGTTTCCCGAGGGAACCAGCAATGACAGCCTGCATGTCAGGCCGTTCAAAAGCGCGCTCTTCGCCGCGGCCGAGGTGAGGATCGACGGGCGCGCGCTGGCGGTGCAACCGGTCAGCGTCGCTTATACTCGGTTGAACGGCATCCCGATCGGGCGCGATTTTCGGCCGTTCTTCGCATGGTATGGCGATATGCAACTGGTCGGCCATTTATGGCGGATGATCGGTTTCGGAACCGTCGATGTGATTGTGCAATTCTATCCGCCGGTAACGCTCGACCAGTTCGGCTCCCGCAAGCGACTCGCCGACCATTGCTGGCGGATCATCTCGGATGGGGCGGCTGCCGCCAATGCCGGACGACTTCCGGCGACCGAAGCGATGCCACAACCGGTGGAACGAGATACCCTGATCGGCGCCGTTGCCGCGACTCGGCCACATTGACAAACGGAGCACTCGCATGACCCGGAAGCTTTACATCAAGACCTATGGCTGCCAGATGAACGTCTACGATTCGGCGCGTATGGTCGATGTACTTGCCCCCTTGGGCTTCGCACCGGTCGACGGTCCGGAAGGCGCCGACATGGTGATTCTCAATACCTGCCATATCCGTGAAAAGGCCGAAGACAAGCTGTTTTCCGATTTGGGCCGGTTGAGGCCGCTGAAACAGGCTCAACAAGATGCCATGATCATCGCGGTTGCCGGCTGCGTGGCCCAGGCGGAAGGCGCGGAGATCATGCGCCGCGCGCCTTATGTCGATATCGTGCTCGGTCCCCAGACCTATCATCGCCTGCCCGAAATGGTCGCACGTGCCAGTCGCTCGCGCACCGGCGTGCTCGACACCGATTTTCCCGCCGAGTCGAAATTCGATTTCCTGCCGGAATCGCATCAGGCGCCGGGCGTGTCGGCCTTTCTGGCCGTGCAGGAGGGGTGCGATAAATTCTGTACCTTCTGCGTCGTGCCCTATACGCGCGGTGCCGAATATTCCCGGCCGGTCGAGGCCGTGCTGGCGGAAGCGCGGCGGTTGGTCGCGGCCGGCGCGCGCGAACTGGTTCTGCTGGGCCAGAACGTCAATGCCTATCATGGCGACGCGCCCGATGGCGGTGTCTGGGGTCTGGCTCGCCTGCTCCAGGCATTGACCGAAATCCCAGAACTGCTTCGCCTGCGCTACACCACCTCGCATCCGCGCGATGTCGATGACGAGTTGATCGCGGCCCACGGCGCGCTGCCGCAATTGATGCCACTCCTGCATCTGCCGGTACAGTCGGGCGGCGACCGCATGTTGGAGGCGATGAATCGCAAGCATACGGCGGACGATTATCGGCGGATCATCAGTCGGTTGCGCGATGCGCGGCCGGACATGGCCTTTTCGTCCGATTTCATCGTCGGATTTCCGGGGGAAAGCGATGCCGACTTCCAGGCGACCCTCGATCTCGTCGCCGAAATCGGCTTTGCCAGCGCCTTTTCCTTCTGCTATTCGCCCCGGCCCGGCACTCCAGCCGCTCTTATGGCCGCCGCGATCCCTGAAGCCGTCGCCCAGGAACGGCTGCGTGAATTGCAGAACTTGCTGGAAACGCAGCAGCGCAATTTCAATGCGTCGCAGGTCGGTCGGACACTTCCTGTGCTGTTCGAAAAACCGGGCCGGCATGCCGGTCAGCTGATTGGGCGCAGCCCCTATGGCCAAGGTGTTCATGCCGAAGTGCCTGATCATCGAACCGGCCGGATCGCCGACGTCCGGATCACGGACGCAACGCTCAACAGCCTCGGCGGCGAGCTGTCGCCGGCTGGGGCGACGGACGGGGCAGGATGACGCAGACCCTGCCTTCCGGCAACTTGCCGCTTCGGGCCCGGCCCGAAGCGCCGATTCAGATGCAGTTCGACGATAACGGCCTGTTGGCGCCGCTGTTCGGTGAACGGGATCAAAACCTCGATCGCATCGAACGGCAACTCGGCGTGTCGCTGGTCCCACGAGGCAATCTCGTGGCGATCGGCGGTGCCGCATCATCGATCGAACGCGCGCGTCTGGTGCTGGGCGGACTCTACGATCGGCTAAAGCGCGGGCTGTCGGTCGATTTGGCCGATGTCGATGCCGCGTTGCGTCTGGCCGAGGCGCAGGCCAAGGATGATACCCTGCCCTTGTTGGCCGAACCGGCCTCGATCCGCACACGCAAGCGCCAGATCTCGGCGCGCAGCGTCATCCAGGGCGATTATATCCGGGCGTTGCGCGACCAGTCTCTGGTGTTCGGTCTTGGCCCGGCCGGAACCGGCAAGACTTATCTCGCGGTCGCCGCGGCGGTCGATATGCTGATGACCGGCCAAGTGCAGCGGATCATCCTGTCGCGTCCGGCGGTCGAGGCCGGCGAAAGATTGGGGTTCCTGCCCGGCGATCTCAAGGAGAAGGTCGATCCCTATCTCCACCCGCTCTATGACGCATTGCACGACATGCTGCCGGGCGACCAGATCATCAAGCGGCTGGGCAATGGCGATATCGAGGTAGCGCCACTCGCCTTCATGCGCGGTCGCACTCTGGCCCATGCCTTCGTCATTTTGGATGAGGCGCAGAACACGACTCCGGTGCAGATGAAGATGTTCCTGACTCGGTTGGGCGAGGGCGCGCGGATGGCCGTCACCGGCGATCTCAGTCAGATCGATCTGCCGCGCGGCACGCGTTCGGGGTTGACGGATGCGCTGGAAACGCTGGGCGGCGTCGAGGGCATCGGCATCGTCCGTTTCACTGAGGCTGACGTTGTCCGTCACCCGCTGGTGATGCGCATCGTGCGGGCCTACGAAGCCCGTGATCGGGCGCAACGCGCGACCGAGACGGGCGGGACCGAGACTGCTTCCGTTTAGATTATGGCCAGCATACGAGATCACGGGATCGACTCCATCGCCATCGACCTGATGATCGAGGCGGATGAGTGGAACGGCGCGCTGGGCGATGCCGAAAGTGTGATCGCGCGCGCGGCACGTGCCGCCTGCATCGATCTGGGCGCCGCCACTATCAGCGTGCTGCTGACCGACGACCGGGCGATGCAGGCGCTCAACCGAGAATGGCGCGGTCAGGACAAACCGACCAACGTGCTGTCATTCCCGGCGACTGAAACCCGTGCCGGCGAAACGCCGCGGGCGGAATTTCCCGGCGTGCCGCTCGAATTGGGCGATATCGCATTGGGCTTCGAGATTTGCCGGCGCGAGGCGGCGGCACAGAGCAAGCCCTTTAGGCACCATGTCGAGCATCTTGTCGTCCATGGGGTGTTGCACTTGCTGGGCTACGACCATCAGGACGAGGCGGAAGCGGAGCGGATGGAGGGTTTGGAGACCCGGATTCTGAGCGCGCTGGGTATTCCCGACCCGTACGCAGTAATGCCGGGCGACGATGGCTGACACGCCACCCTTGCCGCGTCCGGAAGGACGCTCGCTGTGGGACCGGCTGCGGCGTTGGCGGATTTTCCCGCCGGAAGCCGGGTCGGAGGAGCGGGGCTCACAGACCCTGGAAGAGGCGATCGAGCGCAATGAAAGGCTGCTGATCGAGAACGTGCTCCGCCTGAAGGATCTGGCCGCCTGGGACGTCATGGTTCCGCGCGTCGATATCGTTGCGATCGATGTCGAAACACCCTTTGCCGAAGTCGTCCGCCGCATGGTCGAAGAGGGCCATTCGCGGCTGCCGGTCTATCAGGACGATCTCGATCACATCATCGGGATGGTCCATGTCAAGGATATCCTGGGATTCGTCGCGGCGGGTCGCACCACCACCATGGCGAAGCTACTGCGCAAGGTGCTGTTCGTAGCGCCCTCGACCCGGATTCTCGATCTGCTGTCGCAGATGCGCACCGAACGCGTCCATATGGCATTCGTGGTCGATGAATTCGGCGGCATCGACGGGTTGATCACCATCGAGGATCTGGTCGAAGAGATTGTCGGCGAGATTGAGGACGAGCACGACCAGACGGAAGCGATCCACATCATGGAGCGGCCGGATGGCAGCCTGATCGTCGATGCTCGCACGCCGATCGAAGAACTGGCAACACTGCTCGATCGCAAGCTGCTCCCGCCGGACATGGAAGAGGAGATCGATACCGTCGGCGGCCTGATTTTCATGCTGGCCGGGCGCGTCCCCAATCGCGGCGAGACGATCGGGCATCCGACTGGATTGCTGTTCGATGTGCTTGATGCCGATCAGCGACGGGTCCGTCGCCTGCGCGTGCGCCGGGCGCCGGAATCTGTGGAGGACCATGCCTGAGACCACCGCGTTGCGACTCGCCAACCGAGGTTGGCGGGCGGCATTGCCTCGTCTTGCCGCTCAGGTCCGCGACTCTACCGGTTGGCGGCGAACCGGTCTGGCGCTGTTGCTGGGGCTGGTGGCCGCCCCGGCCATGCCGCCGCTCAATCTCGTGCCGCTGCTGCTACCGAGCTTCACGGGTCTCTTATGGCTGTTGGATGGGGCACCGACCAGGCGGCGGGCGGGCTTTGACGGCTGGCTTTGGGGCATGGGGTTCTTTGTCCCCAATCTCAGTTGGGTAGCGGCCGCGATGTTCGTGGATCTCGCTCAGTTCTGGTGGATGATCCCGGTCTCGGTTCTGGGCCTGCCGGCAGCTGTGAGCTTGTTCGCGGCGGCGGCTTGCGGCCTCTACCGCACGCTACCGGCACGCGGCCTTAGCCGAATCTGGCTTTTCGCGATCTGCTGGACGCTCGCGGAATGGCTGCGTGGCCGAATCCCGTTCGGCGGCTTTCCGTGGGCGCTCATCGGATACACTTGGTCGAACGATTCCTCACTGGCCCTCGATCTGATGCAGACGGCGTCGCTGTTCGGCGTCTACGGACTTGGGTTCTGTACTGTGCTGATCGCGGCGGCGCCGGCCCGATTGGGCGATCCGCCCCGGCTCGGCCGTGCGGGCTGGTGGCACTTCGATGGGGTCGCCCTGGCGGCCGGTCTGCTGCTGGCCGGGGTTTTCTGGGGTCGTGAACGGCTCGCTCATGGCGTCTCAGGCGATGTTCCTGGCGTGCGGTTACGCATCGTTCAAACCGACGTCGCCAATCGCGATGACGGCCAGGACCGTCGGCTTCGCCTGGAAAAGACGGTTGGCCTGGCGCGTCGGCCCGGTGCCGAGATGGCGACCGCCCAGATCTGGCCGGAATCCTCGGTGGATTATTACCTCGATGACCAGCCGCAACTCGCGGCCGGAATCGGCGCGTTGGCGCCGCCGGACGGACTCATCTTGACCGGAACTGCGCTCGCCCATCGAGACGGTGGAACGGGGCAGGAAACCAACAGTGTGGCCGCTATCTCATCGCAAGGCCAGATCGTTGCCAGCTATGACAAGGCGCACCTCGTGCCGTTCGGCGAGTATATTCCCCTGCGCTGGTTGCTTGGTTTCATCCCGGCCGTGGCCGACCGAGGTCCGGGATGGGCGACAGGCCCCGGACCTCGGACGTTGCACCTCCGAAACTTACCGCCAGTGGCGGTCATCATTTGCTATGAAGCGGTGTTCCCGCATGCGGTCATTGACGAAGCGGATCGGCCTGGCTGGCTTCTGAACGATACCAACGACGCTTGGTTCGGCCGCAGTATCGGTCCCGATCAACATTTCGCACTCGCCCGGCTCCGCACCCTCGAGGAAGGGTTACCTTTGATTCGCGCGGCGAATGGCGGCATTTCGGGAGTCGTCGATGCCTATGGCCGTCGGGTGATAACGCTACCGCTTGGCCAAGAATCGGTCCTGGATG
>JBAVTK010000567.1:0-1754 GCA_049696095.1 Aliidongia sp.
GCCAGTTTGGATTATTCCTTTTCCGATCTGCCTGAGTAGAGCTTTACGATACCGCGAAGGCATTGTTCTCTCCTTCGGATCTTTCACACGACAGAGCGCGGAACGATGGCGTTGTCAGGGAAGCAACGGCGCACGCGCCCCATTGCACGGCCGCTGAGCCGACGACGACGAGCGTGCCGACAAGGAACACCGCCTTGCACAACCAACCGGATTTCTGAGGCAACCCCTTCAGCGCCTCCCAGAGGTGCCTACTCCTCCGTCAATCTGTTGGCCAATAAGCGCGATGGCCCTCTCATAGACCGGAGCAGCGTTCCATGCCTCTGGATAGCTCCGAAATTGGCTTTGCCCCGGGCTGGTATCCCTCGCCCGCCTGCCAGCCATGGGCCCTGAGGCCGTGGAGGCCGTGCGTTGGCCGCGACGCCGTGCAAGCGGCGATTGGCAACGGTCTGTCGGTTGATCCTTTCCCGTTCGAGGAGGCTGGTCTGGCAGTGTCCGAAGCAAATATCAGCCGGGGTGAGATTGCGGATGCTCTAGCGTCGGTGGTTGTAGTCGGCGATCCCGAA
Source organism: Aliidongia sp. (assembly GCA_049696095.1). GTDB lineage: Bacteria > Pseudomonadota > Alphaproteobacteria > ATCC43930 > CGMCC-115725 > JAXDMU01. The sequence continues at coordinate 564 of JBAVTK010000567.1, forward strand.
ACCGGCGAAATCACTAATAGCCGACCCCGAGCAGCACATACTGCGGCTCGCGCGACGCAACAAGCCACACCGCAGCCTGGGGCGCCGCAAAGCGCCGAGGCATCGCGCGTTTCGCCACGCGTGCCGAGAGATGCGAGCAACAACAACCGAGCCGCGCACGATTAGTGACCGGCCGGTGCGGCGGCACACCAGCATGCACGGCATGCGGAATTGGGTCAGACTTGAGCTCTTGCGGCGCGCCCTTCATCCCTTGGTCCACCGCGATCTCGGCAACCGGTGACGAAGCGGGCACAGGCGTGGGCGCCGGCGTTGCGTCCGCCGGCACGGTGTTCTCTGAAGGGCCGAGGCCGCGCGTGGTGATCTCAGTGGAATTCGACGCCGGGAGGGGCTCTGCTCTAAGCGCCGCGACGGACCCAAACAAGACCGCTGCGGCGGCGAGAAATAGATTGGCGTGATGCATGGCGCGATACCTCTTGTGCAAGCCGAGTCCGAAAGGCCCAAAGCAATCGTTTATCCAGGACCGTTTAAAAAACTTTCGCCGGGAACGCAATTAAAATGCGGATCCGGCTCCGGAGTTTTCAAGTTTGGTACATTTGCGACCTTGCGGGCAACTAGTTTTCGCACAATGGGGAGCCCGACAGGGCCTTTAGTGTTCCAGTGTTGCGAAAATACAACGTTCTCTCATAATCTCATTCCGAGAGGATATTATGTCGTTAGCGATTGGTGAGTCCACCGCTCATCGTCCAACAACATATGTAAGCCGTCGCCCGGGCGCAATAGTCCAATCAAATTGTTTGGAGGTAAGCCTTTCCAAGGGCTGCCCCAGAATGTTGCGTGAGGTTCTGCGGCCACCGCCGGATGCGGATCTGTTTCTCGGTGCACTGTTGCAAAGGGGACACAGACTTCTGGGTCGCGCGATGATAGGCTTGCCAAACCTGCCGCTTTTGAGGCGAGGCGAGCGGGCCTCGCGAATACACCGTTTATGGGGGAAAAATGGTTAAACAAATTTTCGGCGCCAAGTCCGCTCCCGCGAGCGAGTCCGCTAATAGACGATTGCCCCCTGCAATGCGCATTGGCGCGATCCTGGGTGGCTTCGCCGTCGCAGCGACTCTGTCGACTCCAGCGGCCGCGCAGACGCCCTTTGGTTCTATGCAGCCCTTGCCCTCGGGCTGCACCCAGACCGGTCTAGGC
>JBAVTK010000568.1:0-7163 GCA_049696095.1 Aliidongia sp.
CGCCGTGCTCGCCGACAATCTGCACCGGCTGCGCGCCGCGCGCGATGCCGCCGGCCGGGTGCTCGACATCATCGAATTGCCGTTGCCGGCGCGGCGCGACACGGCGGCTGGGCGGCTGGTGCTGACCTATCTCAATTTCTATATCGCCAACGGGGCGATCATCGCGCCATCCTTCGACGATCCGATGGATGAAGTTGCCGCGGCGATTCTGGCCAAGGCCTTCCCCGAGCGCCGCATCGTCCAGATCCCGGCGCTCGACATTCTCGAAGGCGGCGGCGGCATCCATTGCATCACCCAGCAGCAGCCGGCCGGCCCGGTGAAGGAGCGAGCATGACCGACGTGACGGTGGCGGCAACCCAGTTCGCCATGAGCGACGACCGGGCGGCGAATCTCGACAAGGCCGAGGCGATGGTCCGTCAGGCCGCCGCTCTCGGCGCCAATATCATTCTGCTGCCCGAATTGTTCGAAACACCGTATTTCTGCAAAGATCAGGTGCCGGACTGGTTCACCGCGGCCCGCCCGGCCGAGGGCAACCCGGTTCTGGCGGGCTTTGCGGACCTTGCGCGCGAACTGGCGGTCGTGCTGCCGGTCAGCTTTTTCGAGCGCGCCAACAATGCCTATTACAATTCGGTCATGGTGATCGACGCCGATGGACGACAACTCGGCCTCTATCGCAAATCGCACATTCCGGACGGGCCGGGTTATCAGGAGAAATTCTATTTCCGCCCCGGCGATACCGGACTGAAAGTCTGGCCGACGCGCCATGGCCGGATCGGCGTCGGCATTTGTTGGGACCAGTGGTTCCCCGAGACCGCGCGCGCCATGGCCCTGATGGGGGCGGAATTGCTGTTTTACCCAACGGCGATCGGCTCGGAACCGCAGGATGCCAGCCTCGACAGCCGCGACCACTGGCAGCGCGTCATGCAGGGCCATGCCGGCGCCAACCTCATGCCGCTCGTCGCCTCGAACCGGGTCGGGCGCGAGATGGGCGCGGCCGCGGCGACGAATTTTTATGGCTCGTCCTTCATTGCCGGCCCGACCGGCGAGAAACTGGCCGAAGCCGGGCGCGAGGACGAGGCGGTGTTGATCGAGCGGTTCGATCTCGACCGGATCCGGCGCCAACGCGATTCCTGGGGCGTGTTCCGCGACCGCCGGCCCGATCTCTATGGCGTGATCGCAACGGCGGACGGCATGCGCTGACCAAGCAATGACCGGATGTTTATGGTCTGTGCCGCGGTGGCTCTCAACATTCAGTCGATGTTTCTGATCTTGATGCGCCACCGCCGGGCGTAGTGTCCGTCACCGCCGCGCTCAACACCTCGATCCGCGCTTGTAGCACGCCGATATCGGCGAACAGCCGCTCGATCATCGTATAGCGCTCGACCGCGACATCGATCCAGCGCCGCAACTCGGCGGATTGGTGTTGCGCTTGGGCGTTCAGCGCATCGATCGCGGGCGCGAAGAGCGGTTCGGCTCGGTCGATCTCATCGCGGATTTCATCCAGGATCGTCGCCGGCGGTGCTTCGCCCGACGCGGCTTGAAGGGCCCAGCGATAGGTCTCGATGATTTGTCGGGGCAAATCGGGCCGGGCGAGGAGTGAAACGTCCCCCAGGATGTGATGGCGCAATGCGCCGGACAGGAAGGCCGCGATCTCGGGGGCGGCCTGCTGCGGCGGGTGCGGCCAGGGCAGCGCGAGCGTGTGGCCGATCCGTTCGGCAACGCCGGGACCGTCGGTCAGAAGCTGGTCGTAGGTGACGAAGCAGCGGCGAAGATCGCGGCTTTCATGTTCGGCCGCCAGAAAATGGCCAAGCCAAAGCAACAGCGCAATACCGTCGCCGAAGCCGTCGCGCTTTTGGAGCGACGCCGCGACTTCCTGCGGGTGGCGGATCGCGATCACCGCGAGCGGCTCGATCTTGAGCCGCGCCAGCACCCTGCGCCATAAGGGCAGCATCCGACATAAGCGCGGATCTTTCATGACGATCAGCGGGGCAGCACCGAACTCGGCTTCGATCAACCGGGCCAACCGGTCCTCGAACGGCGCGGCCGCCGCCGAATCGAACCAAGCCGCCGGGAAACGCCGTGGATCATGCCAAGACGATCCGGCCGCCGCGAGGATCTCGTCATGCAAGGCGACGATTTCGCCCGGTTCCCAAAAACCGGCTTCGTTGTTCTGCATGGCCGGCTCGATCAGGTGTCGCGGCAGGGACGCGCCGCACAGGCTGAGAATCCGCGTGAGGGCCGATGTACCGCTGCGATGCATCCCGAGGACGAGAATCGCCTGCGCCATTATCCTTCGCTCCGGCCGGATGTAGTGGCGCTGCTCATGGTGTGTCGCCTCGATCATCGCCAGGCTGGACAATAGCGATTTTGGTCCCCATAACAAAGTGTCCGAGCTATCATCGAGGTTTCCATGAAGATTTGATGTATGTTATTTCAAATTGTATCTAAAGGCTACCTTTAGTAAAGCATCGGTTACAAGGTGTTTCATGTCGATTATTCCATGGCGGATTCGAAATTTCATAGCCCAAAGGATGCCGCTAACCTATCACCTGGCTTTTAGCAGGCGGGAGGTCCATTCGGCAGCCTATTGGGATCAACGGTTAGCGGAAAGCTGGGACAGCCCGAGCCGTCATTGGCCGGAAAAGAACCGGCTGATCGAATCGCTGACCTCACCGGACCAGCGCATTCTCGATATCGGTTGCGGCAATGGCGGCATTTTGCGTCACTTGCAAAATCGCGGCTATACTGGACTCGTTGGGCTGGAACACTCGGCATATGCCTGCCGACGACTGGCGGGCGAGGGGATCAACATGATCCAAGGTTCGCTGCACGACCTGCCGGAAACCGAGGCGCCGTTCGATGTCGTGATTGCGTCGCAGGTGCTGGAGCACATCATTCGACGCGATCGGTTCATCCGCGAGATCAAGAAGGTGCTGCGTCCAGAGGGCTGTGTTCTCGTGTTCGTTCCGAACAATTGCCTCAATCCGCTCGACGAGCCTGAGCATGTCGCGGTCTATAGCAAACCCACGCTCACGCGGTTTCTCGCCCGTCATTTCGGTGAGGTCGAGGTGACCGAAACGATGGAACGCGATGCACCGATTCTGTTCGCCCGCTCACGTCGGCCGAAAGGCTGATTGCGTCATGCCAAAGCGTGACGCCCAGTCTGAAGGGTCGACGTGAGGCTGCGCGATCTCAGTGCTGATGGCTGTGCGCAACGCCTTTTTCATGCAGCAACCCTTCGAGTTCGCCGGTCTGGTACATCTCGCGGATGATATCGGCACCGCCGACGAATTCACCGTTGATATAGAGCTGTGGGATGGTCGGCCAGTTGGCGAAATCCTTGATGCCCTGGCGGATGGCCGGATCGGCCAGCACGTCGACGCCCTTGAACTTCACGCCGAGATGGCTCAGCACCTGGACGGCCATCGACGAAAAGCCACATTGCGGGAAGACCGGAGTGCCCTTCATGTAGAGCACGACCGGATTGGTGGTGATCTCTTCCTTGATCCGCTCGAATACAGCGTTATCGCTCATCGCTCTCTCGATTTCTGGTGGGTCGATAATGGCAATAAATGGGGTTTCGGCCTCAACTGTCCAGGGCCGAGGTTTGCAGGGCAAGAGCGTGCAGCGCGCCGCCCATGCGGCCCTTGAGGGCGGCATAGACCATTTGATGCTGCTGCACCCGCGACTTGCCGGCAAATTCGGCGGCGCGAACATAGGCGGAATAATGATCGCCGTCGCCGCGCAGATCCTCGATCCGCACCTCGGCGCCCGGCAGGGCTTCCTTGATCATTTCCTCGATTTCGGCGGCGTCCATTGCCATGGCGAGTCTCCCTTATTGTGCGGCCGACATGAAACTCGGCAGCCATTCGGCATTGATGCGCGTAAGTTCCGCGACTTGGATCGTGCCGAGGCCCGGCCCTTTTACGGCGGTGCCGCCGGTCGTACCGATCCGCTGTGCCGGCACGCCTTTCGCCTTGGCCGCGGCGAGTAGCGCATCGGCGTTGGCGGTCGTCACCAGATAGCGCGCCTGATCCTCGCCGAAATAGGCCGCGTGCAGCGGCAGATTGCGCGGCAGCGCTTCGATCTTGACACCAATTTTTCCGGCCATCGCCATTTCACAGAGACCGATCAGCAACCCGCCATCGCTCAGATCATGGCAGGCGGTCACCGCGCCGTCCAGGATCTGGCCGCGCACGAAATCGCCATGAGCGCGCTCGGCCCCCAGATCGACCGGCGGCGGGGCGCCATCCTCGCGACCAGCAATCTCGCGCAGAAAAAGCGACGCGCCGAGATGCCCCTTGGTCCGGCCGATCAAGATCACGGCCTCGCCCGCGGTCTTGAAGCGCAGGTCAACCGCCTTGGCGACATCCTCGATCAGCCCGACCCCACCGATCGCCGGAGTCGGCAGAATGCCCTGGCCGTTGGTCTCGTTATAGAGCGAGACATTGCCCGACACGACCGGGTAATCGAGCGCCAGACAGGCGGCGCGCATGCCCTCGATGCAGCCGACGAACTGGCCCATGATCCGCGGCTTCTGCGGATTGCCGAAATTCATGTTGTCGGTGATGGCGATCGGCGTCGCGCCGATCGCGGTGATATTGCGCCAGGTCTCGGCCACAGCCTGCGCCCCGCCACGCACCGGATCGGCAAAGCAATAGCGCGGTGTGCAGTCGGTGGTGAGCGCCAGCCCCTTGCGCGCACCGTGAACTCGAACCAATGCCGCATCGCCCGGCGGCTGCTGGATCGTGTCGCCCATCACGGTCTTGTCGTACTGATCCCAAATCCAGGCCTTGCTGGCGAGGTCGGGGCAGGCGAGCAGTTGCTTCAGCGCGGCGCCAAGATCGTCGGGTGCGGCGATTTCGGCCGCGGCAATTTCGGGTTGGGCTGGCGTTGGTTCCCAGGGGCGTTCATAGAGCGGCGCTTCGCTCACCAACGGTTCGACCGGCAGATCAGCCTGAACCGCGCCGGCCATCTTCAGCACCAAATGGCCGGTCGTGGTGACGCGGCCGATCACGGCGAAATCCAGTTCCCATTTATCGAAGATCCGCTTCGCCTCGGCCTCGCGGCCGGGCTTCAGGATCATCAGCATGCGTTCCTGGCTCTCCGACAGCATGATCTCGTAGGCGGTCATGCCGGTCTCGCGCACCGGCACCTGGTCGAGATCGAGTTCAAGGCCGAGCCCGCCCTTGCCGGCCATCTCGACCGAGGACGAGGTCAGGCCGGCCGCGCCCATATCCTGAATTGCGACAATCGAATCGCCAGCCATCAGTTCGAGGCAGGCTTCGATCAGCAGCTTTTCGGTGAACGGATCGCCGACCTGCACCGTCGGGCGCTTTGCCTCGGATTCCTCGGTGAATTCGGTCGATGCCATGGTGGCGCCGTGGATGCCGTCGCGCCCGGTCTTGGCACCGACATAGATCACCGGATTGCCCGGTCCGGCGGCGGCCGAATAGAAGATTTTGTCGGCATCGGCCAGACCCACGGTCATGGCATTGACCAGGATGTTGCCGTTATAGCTCGCATGGAAATCGGTCTGGCCGGCGACAGTCGGTACGCCGACGCAATTGCCGTAGCCGCCGATACCGGCGACGACGCCTGCCACCAGATGCCGCGTCTTGGGATGATCCGGGCTGCCGAATCTGAGGGCGTTCAGATTGGCAACCGGCCGCGCACCCATGGTGAAAACGTCACGCAGAATGCCGCCGACCCCGGTCGCTGCCCCCTGATAGGGCTCGATGAAGGAAGGGTGGTTATGGCTTTCCATCTTAAAGATCGCGGCCTGACCGTCGCCGATATCGATCACGCCGGCATTCTCGCCCGGCCCGCAGATGACGCGGGGGCCGGTGGTCGGCAGGGTCTTCAGATGGATTTTCGAGGATTTGTACGAGCAATGCTCGCTCCACATCACCGAGAAGATGCCGAGTTCGGTCAGGTTGGGGTCGCGGCCCATGATCGTGCGGCAGCGGGCATATTCTTCCGGCGTCAGCCCGTGCTGCGCCACGATCTCGTCGGTGATTTCCGGGATGAATTTCAAGAAAGCGCTCCCACCAGGCTCTGGAACAGGCGAAGCCCGTCGGTGCCGCCGAGCAGCGGGTCATAGACCCGTTCCGGATGTGGCATATAGCCGAGCACGGTCTTGGTTTTGTTGAAGATGCCGGCGATGTTGCGGATCGAGCCGTTCGGATTGGCCTCTTGCGTGACCCGACCCTCGGCATCGCAATAGCGGAACGCGACTTGACCGGCGGCTTCGAGCGCGTCGAGCGTCGCCTCGTCGGCGAAATAATTCCCGTCGGAATTGGCGATCGGCACGGCCACGACATCGCCTGCGGCATATTTATTGGTGAAGATCGATTGGCTGGTCTCGACCCGTGTCGTGATCACCCGATTTATGAACTTCAAATCGCGATTGCGCATCAGCGCACCGGGCAGCATCCCGGCCTCGGTCAGGACCTGGAAGCCGTTGCAGATGCCGAGCACGGCGAGGCCCTTGTCGGCCGCATCCTTGACCGCGCGCATGATCGGCGAGACCGCCGCCATGGCGCCCGACCGCAGATAATCGCCATAGCTGAAGCCGCCGGGCAGCACGACCAGATCGACCGCGGGCAACTCGGTCTCTCGGTGCCAGACCATCTTGGCCGGCGTGCCGGTGATATCCTCCAGCGCCACGGCGGCATCGCGATCGCAATTGGAGCCGGGGAAGACGATGACGGCGGATCTCATCGCAAATACCCTCTATGCCGGCTCGATCGCATAATTCTCGATCACGGTGTTGGCCAGCAGCTTTTCGCACATGGCGCGCACGGCCACCCGCGCGGCCTCGGGGTCGGTCTCGGCCAGATCGATCTCGATGAATTTGCCTTGGCGCACGCCGCGCACGCCGTCGAAGCCCAGCGTGCCCAGCGCGTGGCCGATGGCGGTGCCTTGGGGATCGAGCACGCCGGGTTTCAGCGTGACGAGAACCTTAACTTTCATGCCGTCCTCTTCTTCCGCAAGGCAGGTGCCCTGCCCTGTCCAGGCGCGGCTGATATAGCAAGGAAGCTACCGAGGCACAATCACGTGAGGCTGACGGCAGCCCATGCCGATGGCTGCCCCGCGATCCCGGCAGAGCGCCAAACCGCGGCGGGTCGCATACCGGGCGCGGCCAGCGCGATGAGCGCGCT
>JBAVTK010000569.1:0-4139 GCA_049696095.1 Aliidongia sp.
CCCGACCGCGGGGCTGGACGGGCCGCGCCAAGGCCGCCGCCTGCCCAAGCTGTTGAGCGAGGCCGAGGTGACGGCGCTGATCGCCGCGGCGGGACGCAATCAGACCCCGGAGGGGCTGCGCCTTAGCGCCATTCTCGAATTGCTCTATGCCTCGGGTTTGCGCATCTCCGAATTGGTGACATTGCCGCTGGCCGCGGTGGCGCGCGGTGCGGCGTATCTGACGGTGCGCGGCAAGGGCGGCAAGGAACGGCTGGTGCCGATCGGCGGCGGCGCTCGCGCGGCGCTCGACACCTATCTGGCGATCCGCATGGTGTTCCTTGAACCAGGTAAACCGGCGCGCTGGCTGTTCCCATCGCGCGGTGCCGGTGGCCATCTGACCCGCAACCGCTGCGGCCAGTTGCTGAAGGCGCTGGCCCTCGAAGCCGGGATTGACCCGACCAAGCTCTCGCCCCATGTCCTGCGCCACGCCTTTGCGACCCATCTGCTGGCGCATGGCGCGGACCTAAGAAGCGTGCAGCAGATGCTGGGCCACGCCGATATCGCAACGACCGAGATCTATACTCATGTCGATGCCGACCGGCTGACCCGGCTGGTGACGACGGCCCATCCGCTGGCGCGCAAGGGCGGCAGGGGCGGATCGTCCGCCTGACCGGTCGCGCGCCAATCGGTTGAACCGAGAAGTGCTACTGTCCGTTTTCGGAGCGGCTTAACGCTTTTTTAGTCGAAACCGGCGACGATGTCCTAATGAGGAACCTGCCCGAACTGCATGGGATGGCGCGCGACGGCGGGCCTGCCGCCTTGGCCGTACGGCCGGTCGCGGGGGAAACGCCGGGCGGCGTGGTCGCGACCGATCTGCCATCCCCGAACACCAAGCGCTGGGTGATCCGACGCAAGGCACAGGTCGTGTCCGGCGTGCGCAACGGCATTATCAGTCTCGAAGAGGCATGCCGACGCTATAAGCTTTCGATCGAAGAATTCCTGTCATGGCAGCGTCTGATCGAAAGCCATGGTCTCGCCGGCTTGCGGGCCACGCGGCTGCAAGAGTATCGTGGCGACAAAATCGAATAATTGGGCCGGCTCCCTGCGGCACCGATCGGGCCACCTTGGGTGCCCGATATTGGCGCTAGGCAGAATTTGCCGGGGTTAACCGGTCGTTTACTCGGACAGGACTAGCTTCGTCCTGTCCGGTCGCCATTCAGGCCATCATGCCGCCTTGGCGCCCGGCTCGACGAGCGGAGAGACTGTACGGTGGGCGCCTTTCTCCAAACGATACAGAAGCTCGGCCCAGTGCGGCTGGCCGCCCTGGGCGGCACGGCTGTATTGCTGATCGGCTTCTTCATCTTTTTGATGACGCGGCTGACCAGTACCTCCTATGGCCTGCTCTATGCCGATCTCGATCTCAAGGACAGCGCCCAGATCGCCTCGAAGCTTGATGCGATGAATGTGCCTTATCAGGTTGTGGGCGACGGCAGTACGATCCGCGTGCCGGTCGATCAGGTCGCCCGGCTGCGCCTGACCATGGCTGAGACCGGTATCCCGCATGGCGGCTCGATCGGCTACGAAATCTTCGACAAGAACGACGCGCTCGGCACCACCAGCTTTCAGCAGGGCGTCAACGAGATGCGCGCGCTCGAAGGCGAGCTGGAGAAAAGCGTCTCGGCAATCAATCTGGTCGAGCAGGCACGGGTTCATCTGGTCCTGCCCAAGCGCGAACTATTCTCGCGCGACAAGCAGGAACCCTCGGCCTCGATCATCCTCAAGCTCCGCGGTGCGGCACCGCTCAGCAAGCAGCAGATTGCGGCGATTCAAAACCTCGTCGCCTCGGCGGTACCGGGGCTGAAAACGACGCGCATTTCCATCGTCGATCAGGCCGGCAATCTGCTGGCGCGCGGCAATGGCGATCCCAATGACGGCTATACCGCGTCGTCCAATGCCGACGAGCAGCGCGTCGCCTATGAACAACGGGTCGGCCGCTCGGTCGAGGAGATGCTGGAACGGTCGCTCGGGCCGGGGCATGCCCGCGTCGATGTCAATAGCGACATGGATTTCGACAAGCTGACCGTGACCTCGGAAAGCTTCGATCCGGACGGGCAGGTGGTGCGCTCGACCCAGACCGTGAATGACGAGCATGAGAACGCCGCCAATGGCGACGCGCCGATCACGGTGCAGACCAATCTGCCGGATGGCGCCTCGGTCCAGGGTAATGGCGCCACGCCCGGCAAGGATCACGCCAAGCGAGTCGAAGAGACGACGAATTACGAAATCAGCCGCAAGACGACCAGCCAGACGCGCGAAACCGGCCTGGTCAAGCGCATGTCCGTGGCGGTGCTGATCGATGGCACCTACGCGACCAATCAAGCCGGCGAGCGCAGCTATCAGCCGCGCAGCACCGAAGAGCTGGACCAGCTAAAAAAGCTGGTGCAATCAGCGATTGGCTTTGATGAAAAACGCGGTGATCAGGTCGAGGTCGTCAATATGCGCTTCGCCCAGCCCGAGGAAGCTTTGGGCGAACCGCCGCCGATCCTGTTCGGCATGAATAAGCAGGATTTGTTCCGTGCGACCGAGACCCTGGTGTTGGCGGTTGTGGCGATCCTGATCATCTTGCTCGTGGTCCGCCCGCTGGTCACGCGCATGCTGGAGACGACGCGCGAGGCGGCGCTGGCGAGCCAGCGCATGCTGGAAGAACAGGCCGCGATGGGCATGGCCGCCCTACCGGCGCCGATGGGCATGGGCGCCTTGACCGGCCCGTCCGGCACCGCCATGGCGCTGATGGATGACCAATCGGAAAGCATGATCGATATCAGCCAGGTCGAAGGCCGCGTCCGCGCCTCGTCAATGAAGAAGATCGGCGAAATCGTCGACAAGCATCCCGAAGAGGCGGTCGCGATCATCCGAAGCTGGATGTATCAGAGCCCATGATGATGACCCGTTGCCCGATCCCAAACCATCCGGCCGAGGGCTGAACAATGCGCGCCCGCGAGGATTTCCGCACCCTGACCGGCCCCGAGAAAGCGGCCATGCTGATGCTCGCTATCGGCGAGGAGCACGCGGCCAAACTCTTCGCCCTGATGGATGACGAGGAAATCAAGGAAATCTCGCAGAGCATGTCCAATCTGGGCACGATCAGCGCCAATATGGTCGAACGCCTATTCGTCGATTTCTCGGAACAGATTTCCTCGACCGGCTCGCTCGTCGGCTCGTACGAGAGCACCGAACGCCTGCTCGGCAAAGTGCTGTCGCGCGACAAGGTCAACAGCATCATGGAGGAAATCCGCGGTCCCGCGGGTCGCACCATGTGGGACAAGCTGGCCAATGTGAACGAAACGGTGCTGGCTAACTATCTCAAGAACGAATACCCGCAGACCGTTGCCGTCGTGCTGTCCAAAATCAAGGCGGAACATGCTGCCCGCGTGCTCGGGCAGCTGCCCGAAGGCTTCGCCATGGAAGTGGTGATGCGGATGCTGCGCATGGAGGCGGTCAACAAGGATGTGCTCGACGATGTCGAGCGTACGCTCCGCACCGAATTCATGTCGAATCTGGCGCGCACCAACCGGCGCGACGCGCATGAAATGATCGCGGAAATCTTCAACAATCTCGACCGCAATACCGAAACCCGCTTCATCACTGCGCTCGAAGAGCGCAACCGCAATTCGGCCGAACGCATCAAGAGCCTGATGTTCACCTTCGAGGATCTGTCGAAGCTCGATCCGATGGCGGTCCAGACCGTGTTGCGCAACGCCGATAAGGCTAAGGTGCCAATTGCGCTCAAGGGCGCCTCGGAAGGGCTGCGCGATCTGTTCTTCAGCAACATGTCGGAGCGTGCCGGCAAGATCCTGCGCGAGGAAATGCAGGCGATGGGGCCGGTTCGGCTGCGCGAAGTCGACGAGGCGCAGACCTACATGGTTCAGCTCGCCAAGGATCTGGCGGCGCGTGGCGAGATCGTCATGGTCGACAGCAAGGAAGATGACGAACTTGTCTACTGACCCAACAGCCGGTGGGGCAAGCTCCCTAGACGCGAAGCTAGCGCGTCCTCCTGTCGGTCATACCCGGGCTTGTCCCGGGTACCCACGTCGTGCCGCGGCATATTTTGTCTCAGGCAAAGGCGGCGGCGGACCGACGTGGGTGACCGGGACAAGCCC
>JBAVTK010000570.1:0-11044 GCA_049696095.1 Aliidongia sp.
TAAGCAACTTCTGCTGGCGTTGGCTGCCGAGGATATTGAGTGGATCATTCCAGGCGAGGACTGGCCGCTGGCCGGCACGCACCGCGGGCACGCGGGATTGGCGGCTGTGCTTCAGAAGGCGGCCGAAGAGGTTGAAACTTCATACCCAGAGCCCCCGGAATTCGTAGCGCAGGGAGACCGGGTTCTGGTCGTCGGCGTCGCTACGGGGAAAATCAAAGCCACGAATAAGCCGTTCAAGGACGACTGGGTCTTCGACATTACCGTTCGAGATGGCAAAGTGACGAACATCCGAGAGTATATCGACACGCAAGCACTGGCGCGGGCCTCGCAGATGGACGCGTCCGGGCTGGCGTAGCGCTGGCCATCTGCGGTCATCGGATCGGGGTAGACGGTGGATCAGCCATGGTTCGCGCGCTCGTCGGATGCCAAACCGTAAAGGAGATCCCAATGTACGACCAATCGAGGCTATCCGAGTTAATCCGGTTCGCACGAGTAGATGCGGGCTCCATCGTCATCGACGTTTACCCAGGCGACGGCGACTGGACCCGTCTCTTCTCCGACATTGTGGGACCCGAAGGACGTGTCTACAGCTTCGTGCCGGCCGAAGTGGCCGACTTCAAGAACGATCCGGTCGGCCGCATGCGGACGCTTGCGAAGGAGCCGGGCCGAGAGAACGTCGAAGCCGTCTCGGCGGACCTCGTTGCGATGCCGGAGGCCACACAGCCAGCGGATGTCCTGTGGCTGCACCTGTTTTACCACGATCTCCACACCACGCTGATCCAAGCCAGGGGCGCGACGGCGGCCCACTTCAATCGAGCTGTCTACGAGCGGCTGAAGCCTGGTGGGTCCTACGTCATCGTAGACCACGCCGCCGCCGTCGGGGCGGGCACGAGCGACGCCCAGTCGCTGCATCGCATTGAGCCTGCATCCGTTCGCAAGGAGGTGGAGGCGGCTGGCTTTGTATTGGACGCGGAAAGCACCATGCTCGCGAAGAAGGACGATCCGCACACGATCAAGGCGTTCGATCCCTCAATCAAGGGCGAGACCGACCGCTTCGCCTATCGGTTCGTGAAGCCTTGACAGGTGCCGGTGGCGACTGGTGCGACCTGACCGACGCGAAGGCACGCTTGTCGTCTCGCGACCGGTCGGCGGAAACGTGGCGGGTCTCCGAGTGCGTATCGTCGACCGCGACGCTGCCGAAGGCATCCTCGGCGGGGCAACGCCGTTGGCAGTCGTTCTTCGATCCGAAGGCCCCCAGCGCCCATCAGTACGGTGGGACGGCATTGTGAGGGCCTATTTCGAGAAATGGGGCCACGCCCACATCCGCCGGCCGATTTGCTGCATCCGGTGGGTGTGACCTAAGACTCATTACCATTCGCGGCGATAGCCATTATCGATACAACATGGCCATGGCGCTCCCGATCACACTGCCACCGTTCGCCAGCGGTGAGTTCTCCGTCAGTCAGATCAGGCTCCTTTTTCCCGGGGAACTCCCAAAGGCCGAGCTATTGTGCCACTGCTTGATTCGAGCCTTGATCCCACTCCCGACGTGAGAAACGGGGCGGGTTCCCTCACCCATGCCGCGGCACGATCTGTGCCACCATGCCGGGCAGCCCTGGCCCGTAAAGCTGTCGCGCCCGGCCCTCGAACGCCGCGACCATGCGGCGCACCGCCTCGCTGAACAGCATTTCGATCACGCGTTGCAGCAGCATCGATTTGAGTTCGAAATCGACATAGAAATCGAGCAGGCCGCCGCCCTTCGGGCCGGCTTCGAATTTCCAGTGATTTTCGAGGTAGCGGAACGGCCCGTCGGAATAGGTCACATGAATGCGGCCGGGTGGCTCCAGGTGGACGACCGAGGTGAAGCGCTCGCGACCTACTGACGATCAGGCCGAAGTGGGAGGGGGCTGCGAACGAGGCCCCTTCCGTTCTGCCCGACCGGGGAACCTCGCCGTTTGTGGAATTCCGCAGGCGGCGCACCCGTCTGGTCAGGCCCGGGGAATTATGCTAGGTTACATGTAACCGACCATGGGAGATTGTCATGGTTCCAGCACCCGTGCCCAAGCCCTCGCACCTGAAGGTACGCGCCCATCGCGAACGCCTGCGCGAGCAGGGGTTGCGTCCGATCCAGATTTGGGTGCCGGACGTTCGCGCCCCCGCCTTCCGCGCTGAGGCGCATCGCCAGTCGCTTGCCGTTGCCGTGAGCGTCCAGGCACCGGAAGATCAGGCTTTCATCGACGCCGTATCGTTCTGGGGCGATGAATGAAGCGAGGCGAGATTTGGACGATCGCCGGCGGCAAAGACTATGCGGGCAAGCCGCGCCCGGCCGTTATCGTGCAGGATGACAGCTTCGACAGCACCGATTCCATCACCATCTGCGCCTTCACCACCGACGAGACCGAAGCGCCGCTATTCCGCTTGGCCGTGGCACCAAATGAACGCAACGGGTTGCGCGCCACCTGCCGCCTGATGGCGGACAAGATCACTACGGTACCGAAGGCCAAGCTCGGCGCGCGGATCGGGCGGTTGGATGACGAGGACATCGTGCGGCTTAACCAGGCCGTGCTGGTCTTCCTCGGGCTGGCGGTCTCGCCCAGGGCCAAGCGGAAGGAATGACCTGGATTCGCGAAGTAGCGTCACCGGTGATATGACATATGCATTGCCCTGAGTTCCATCCTGTGTCTCCGGGATTCCCGATCATATTGGCGATGGCGTCACGGATGTGCGATCAAGTGGCGTAACATTTTCCAAGGCGTGTTGATGGAAACCTTCACGGTTCGGGACCTGCGGGAGCGCACCGGCGAACTCGTGCGCAATGCTGAGGCAGGTCACCTGTCGTTGATCTCCAAGCACGGCCACCCGCTGTTCGTAGCCGTGCCGCTTGATGAGCATCTGCTGGGCAGCGGCGTCACGGTGACATTGGCCTGTCGCTTGTTCGCCGAGAAAGCCCTTAGCCTCGGCAAGGCCGCCCGTCTCGCCGGGCTGACGCCGCAATCCTTCATCGAGCGCCTTGGCGCCATGGGCATTCCGGCGGTGGATTACGACGCAACCGAACTTGACAGCGACTTGGCCCTGCTCCGCTCGTGACCCGCATCGTCGCGGATAGCGGGCCACTTCATGTTCGGGCGGCGTGATCTTCTTGGCTTGCTGCGGGCGGTGGCGGGCGAGATCGTGGTTCCGGCGACGGTCTTTACCGAATGCACGCGCAATGCCGCGAAGCCAGGCGTGTCGGACCTGATCGACGCGGCAAGATCGGGGATAATTGCGGTCACGCCCGATACCGATCCCATTGCCCAATATCGCCAATCTCGACGCCGGTGAAATCGCGGCACTGGCCATGGCGCGCCAGTTGGGGTGTCCGGCGCTGATGGACGAAACAATCGGCCGGAAGGCCGCCATCAGGCTTGCGATCCCGGTCATCGGCAGCGCCGGCATCCTGCTCGCCGCGAAGCAGCGAGGGCTCATCGCCGAAATCGCGCCGATCCTGGCGCGTTGGAAGGGTTATGGCTATTTCCTGGCGCCGACTCTGCTCGACGCGGTGCTGTCCCGCGCCGGGGAGGCGATGAGCCAATCTGAATGATCGGGCGACGCGAGGCGGCAAAGCTGGAGTTGAGGCGTTATGCTGAATCCTGGATCACGGCGTGTCGCTCTTGCCGGCTCATGGGATCTCACATGTCACGCGAGACCGTCGAAGGAGTTTTATAAGGCGTCACCGAAACTCTGCGAAACTCTGGTCGAAACTCTGGTTCACCCCCGGCCTGCGCTACATCAACAGGTTGCTGACAAAATGCCTGCCATTGCCCGAACTATGGGGCGCGATGCTAAACTGATAGGTGTTCAGGGGTGATGCAGACTCCGGAACGGTCTACATCACGCTCTACCCTATCGAATCAGAGCACGATTCAGATTTCGGGTGATTCTATCCGATATCATCGTGCTCTGATTTTTGCTCAAAGAGCGGGTAAGGCCGACCGATTTTTACTGGCCGACGACTATTACGACCTGGCTGTTCGCGTCTCTATTGCCGTTAACGCACACGCTAGTCCCGGATGGATACATACCCGGATAAGGCGTACAATTGACCTCCGGCTCTACCGACCAGTAGCAAGCGTCATGCCAGGCTTTATACACACCAACATAACTATTATTATTGTAGCTCAAGTAGTAACCGTCCCAAACACCGCCGTAGATTTGTATGTAATGATTTGGTTCATACGTAATAAATTGAAACTGAGTGGCACCAGCAGACCCAAACTCTGCCCAGCCGCTGCTATTAATATTAATATACTGTTCTTTTCCCTTGACGCGCAGATAGTGGACCCCTGGGGTCTTACCGGCCAGCGCCGCGTTGTGGGGTATTTTTGGAGAGTCCTGGCCTGTAGAACTACTTCCTGGTGTGGTGTCGGCGAAAAGCCCTTCCGGAGACGTGCGTGTCACAATAAACCTCCACTTGATACGTAAGAAACCCATAGGTCACACATGCAATGAGAATAATCAACGAAATTATTTCATAACACGAGAAAAGATCGCTTTTTAGAGTGTACGGCTGATAAAGCTGCCACCACGATCCCGATGATGGGAACATCGGAAATCACGGGCATAACTACTCCTACGGACTCACGCGGCGGCGGGATTGGAGGCATCGACGCGGACGCGGTAGTCGCCGACGGACGAGGAATCGGTGTTAAAGACGGCTTTGCCTTCGCCGTCGGTGGTCGCTCGGGCAATGGGCGTGCGGGCCGACAACAATACGAGCGGGACGCCATCCAGCGATTCGCCGGTGGCGAGTTTGAGGGTCACGGTGATGGACATGGGCGGCCTCCGGCTCACGGCGTGTTATCGATGAAGGTGGTGGTGGTGTCCCCGATGGTTCCGACCAGCATCGGCGCGCCATCGCGGAACTGCCGAAAGATCCGCCGCGTGGAAGCGGCTCCGGTGCGGTCGACGGGCACGGTCAAGGTTGGGAAATACGACCCTGATAAATCCACATAATGTGACCAGGGGCCGGTGTAGGATTCGTTCAGAACGTTGGCGTAGCTGAAGGCGTAGCGGACGGCATTGCCATCGACCCAATGGGGCGAGACCGGCGTATGGCTCTGCCAGCCATCGTCCTGAATGATCGGCGGCACGTTCGGTGGGCTCAGATAACCGGTTGGATTGTTTGGTTTGTGGCCCACGAGTTCACACATCGTGGTCACGCCCCACCAGTCCTTGGTCCAGGTTCGGTCGTTCAGGTCATTGACGTTGGTGCGTCGCAGGACGGTATTGTCCGCCGCGACGAAAAGCGGGGAATAATTCGCGCGGTTCGACGGGTCTGAAACCTGGGACAGGTTAACGATCCGGTTGAGCGCAACATAGTCCTCGGGCGCCGGCGCGCCGCCCCGGATGAATGCGTCGAAAATCTCGTCGGCCGAAGCCTGGACTGCTTGCTTGACGTGATTGCGGTTGGTGAGGTCAATTGTGTCGAAGAACCGCTTGTCGCCATAGGCGCGCCAGATTTCATGGTGACCATTGGTCACGTTCAGACCGAACTTGCTGTCCTCGTCATGCATTACTCGGGAGAGGAACGAACTTACGTAGGAACCCAACCCGAGGGCCGAGATATGGTCCGCGAGTTGCTTGCGGGGCGTGCGCATATGGCCGGCCGAAAACAGATCGGACAGGAAATGATCGGCGAAGGCGTTCATGGCATAGGCCAGTTCCAGCGCGCCGCGGCCGCCGCCGGCATGGGCGGCGATCGCCTGCCGAAGCGCCGCGGCATGACCGGCCTTGTACGCCAGCACTGCCCATTCGCCGAAATGATCCCAATTGCTGACGGCAAGGGCGAGGTAGCGTTTGCCGATAATCATGGCCCACCGGTCTGACAGCGAGTCACCGAGCGCCTCATAGGCCACGTGCGGATCGCGCCCTTCGGCGATGGCCGCATTGACCGCGTCGATCTCAGTCTGCATGACGGCGAGGATCTGGGTCGCTTCGTCCTTCGACGCCGGCAGCATGGCCAGTGTATTGAAGTCGTTGGTGAAGCGCGCGATTCGATCCTCGGGGCTGCTGCCATCGGCGATCGGCCGACCTGGGTCGCCATAAAAGTCGCCACCGAGCGCCACGATCTGGCCGTAGGTCAGTGCCAGGCGGTTGAGAAGGTTCAGGGCGACATCCGAGGCCGGCGTGCCCGGGTCGTTCGTCGAAAAACGCAGGGTGATACTGTCCCCGATGGCGGCGTGCTCGCCGCTCTCGAATTTGAAATTCCCCCTGTTTCTCGGCGGCTGGTGGTACTTGACAGTCCGGTGACCCGCCGGGGTTAGGAGCAAAACCGCCCCGTCACCAGAAACCGGAATTCCCTCCTCGGTGAACAATTGTTCCAAGGCACTGAATTCATCCCCGTCACGCGCCGTCCCCTTTTCGCGATGTCCGGCGTGTGCTGACGCTATGTGAAGTTCCGAGTCTGACACTTCTTATCCCCTACGGTAGGTTTATACTCCACACAACTCTTACCGCTAAAAACCTTCGCCTTAGTGTTGATATGGAGAATACTTATACTGCATTATGATAGTCGTATAACCGCCACCAGGGGAATTGTCAACTGCCGTTCATAATCTTAGGCGTAGCGGGTGCCAACAAGAGCCGTGGGTAGCTGTACGGCGACCTAACTCCGGCGATGCGGCATCTGCGATATAGCGATAGAGTGCCGCAAACTGTTCGTCAGCTTCCGGCGTGAAAACGACGGTACCGGGCACCGTTTCACCGTTTCGTGGTAGCGCTGTGATGTTCGCGCCCGCGAGCCTCGCGCGAATCTGGTCGGTCGTGAGGGCGCGCTATGGATCTGCTTTGAGAGCGCCGTAGGCAGACCCGACGTGATCGCGTAGCCAATTTTCCACAGCACGGTCGCGGGCCAGAAAGACCGCCATCCCTCACCCATGCCGCGGCAGGATCTCGGCCGCAATGCCGGGCGTGCCCGGTCCATAAAGCTGTCGCGCCCGGCCCTCGAAGGCAGCGACCATGCGGCGCACCGCCTCGCTGAACAGCATTTCGATCACGCGTTGCAGCAGCATCGATTTGAATTCGAAATCGACATAGAAATCGACGAGGCAGTCGCCCTTCGGGCCGGGCTCGAATTTCCAGTGATTTTCCAGATAGCGGAACGGCCCGTCGGAATAGGTCACATGGATGCGGCCGGGCGGTTCAAGCTGGACGACCGAGGTGAAGCGCTCGCGATACATCTTGAAGCCGATGGCGAGGTCGGCCTTGACCTGATTGCCGTCGCGCGCGCGGATGCGGGCGCCGACGCACCAGGGCAGGAATTCCGGATAGCGCTCGATATCCGCGACCAGATCGAACAATTGCTCGGGCGTATAGGGCAGCAGCCTTTGTTCGGCATATTTCGCCATGGCGGCTCAGCCGGCGGCGGCGAGTTTGGCCGCGCGCGCCGCCCGCATTTGCTGGAAATCCGCGCCTGCGTGATAGGAGGACCGCGTCAGCGGGCTGGCCGCGACCATCAAGAAGCCTTTGCCATAGGCCAGCTTGCGATAGGACTCGAACTCCTCTGGCGTCACCCAATCGGCGATCGGGTGATGCTTCGGCGTCGGCTGAAGATATTGCCCGATGGTCAGGAAATCGACATCGGCGGCGCGCAGATCGTCCATCACTTGAAGCACTTCGGCCTTTTCCTCGCCGAGACCGACCATGATGCCGGATTTGGTGAAGATCGACGGATCGACCCGCTTGACCAGATCCAAGAGCCGCAGCGAATGGAAATAGCGCGCACCCGGCCGCACACTCGCATAAAGCCGCGGCACGGTTTCCAGATTGTGGTTGAAGACATCGGGCCGGGCGCTGGCCACCGCCTCGATCGCCCCCGGCTTGCGCAGGAAATCGGGGGTCAGCACCTCGATGGTCGTGGCCGGCGCTTGCGATCGGATCGCGCGGATGGTCTGGACGAAATGCTCGGCGCCGCCATCGTCGAGATCGTCGCGATCGACCGAGGTGACGACGACATGCTCCAGCCCAAGCCCGGCGACCGCGGCGCCGACATGCGCGGGCTCATGCGGGTCGAGCTTGTCAGGCAAGCCGGTCGCGATGTTGCAGAAGGCGCAGGCGCGGGTACAGACGCTGCCCAGGATCATCACCGTGGCATGTTTCTGCTTCCAACATTCACCGATATTCGGGCAGGCTGCTTCCTCGCACACCGTGTTCAGGCGCAGCTCGCGCATCAGCTTGCGCGTCTGGTGGTATTCCGGGCTGGTCGGCGCCTTGACCCGCAGCCATTCCGGCTTGCGCGGCGGCGGGCGATCCGGGTTGGCGAGCTTCTCCGGATGGCGCGGCGCGGCGGCGCCCTCGGCCGTGGTCATGACAAGATCCTTCGTTTTCGTACCCGCTAGAAGTGGATCGCCCGGCCATAGGCGTCAAGCACGGACTCATGCATCATCTCGGAAAGTGTTGGATGCGGGAAGATCGTCGCCATCAATTCGGCCTCGGTCGTCTCCAGCGTCTTGCCGACGACATAGCCCTGGATCAGCTCCGTCACCTCGGCGCCGATCATATGGGCGCCCAGCAAGGCGCCGGTCTTGGCGTCGAACACGGTCTTGATGAAGCCCTCGGTCTCGCCCAGCGCGATCGCCTTGCCATTGCCGATATAGGGGAAATGGCCGATTTTGATCTCGTGGCCCGCAGCCTTGGCCTTCGCTTCGGTCAGCCCGACCGACGCGATTTGCGGCTGGCAGTAGGTGCATCCGGGGATATTGTCGATATCGAGCGGATGGACACCCTTCACCCCGGCGATCTGCTCGACGCACAGCACACCCTCGTGGCTCGCCTTGTGCGCGAGCCATGGCGGGCCGGCCAGATCGCCGATGGCAAAGACGCCCGGCTCGCCGGTGAAGCAATATTGATCGATCACGACATGGGTCCGATCGATTTTGATTTTGGTGCCTTCGAGCCCGAGCCCCTCGACATTGCCGACGATGCCGATCGCGCTGATCACGCGATCGACCGTGACACTCTCGGTCTTGTCCTTGCCGGCGATCGTCACGGTCACCGAATCGGCGCCGCGCTTGGCGTCCTTGACCGTGGCGGAAGTGATGATCCTCATGCCCTGCTTTTCGAAGGATTTGCGCGCGAAGGCCGAGATTTCCTCGTCCTCGACCGGCAGAATCCGGTCCAGCATCTCGACCACCGTTACTTCGGCGCCGAGATTGCGGTAGAAGCTGGCAAATTCGATGCCGATGGCGCCCGAGCCCACGACCAGCAGCGATTTCGGCATCGCGGCCGGCACCATCGCTTCCTTGTAGCTCCAGATCAGCTTGCCGTCGGGTTCGAGGCCGGGGACAATCCGCGCCCGGGCACCGGTCGCCAGGATGACGTTCTTGGCGGTCAGATCCGCGACTGGCTTGCCGTCCTTCTCGATCTTGACCTTGCGCGCGCCGCCGGCCACGCCGTCGAGCCGGCCGGCGCCATCGAAGACCGTCACCTTGTTCTTCTTCAGCAGATGCTTGACGCCGGCCGCCAGTTGGCCGGCGATACCGCGCGAGCGCTTGACGATCTTACCGAGATCGAAGGTGATGTCCTTGGCGCTGAAGCCATAGGCGTCGAGATTATGCAGCAGATGATTAATCTCGGAACTGCGCAGCAGCGCCTTAGTCGGGATGCAGCCCCAATTGAGGCAGATACCGCCCAGATGCTCGCGTTCGACCAAGGCGACCTTGAGCTTCAGCTGCGCCGCGCGGATCGCCGCGACATAGCCGCCGGGGCCGCCGCCGATCACGATGAGATCGAATGAGGTCTCCGCCATGGTCTGATGCCTCCTGATGATCTGAGCATAAATTCAACGATTCAAAGCTCTTTTATCGTCACGACCAGACTTGTTCCGGTCACCCACGTCGATCCGCCGCCGCGTTTGCCTGAAGCAAAATGTGCTGCGGTCCGACGTGGGTACCCGGGACAAGCCCGGGCATGACGGGTAGGGATACGCGTCTTTTAGCGCCTATGGAGACAAGCCCGGCCAATACGAATATCGTTGAACGTTTCCATCGAGGGCGAAGGAATTTGAGAACAACGTAGTCTGGCCGGATGCGTGGGGAGCGCTAACTCCTCTACAACAGCATTGACAGCGGATCTTCGATCAGCCTCTTGAAAGCCTGAAGGAAGCGCGCGCCCGTGGCGCCATCGACCACGCGGTGATCGACCGACAAGGTGCAACTCATCACCGTGGCGATGCCGAGCGCGCCATTCTTCACGATCGGCCGCTGTTCGCCCGCCCCGACCGCCAGGATCGCGCCATGGGGCGGGTTGATCACCGCGGAGAATTCCTTGATCCCGAACATGCCGAGATTGGAGATCGAGAAGGTGCCGCCTTGGAATTCCTCAAGCTTCAGCTTGCCGGATTTGGCCCGCGCCCCCAGATCCTTCATCTCGTTCGAGATTCCGGCTAGTCCCTTGGTGTCCGCGCGCTTGACGATCGGTGTGATGAGGCCGCCGTCGATCGCGACGGCAACCGCGACATCGACCGAATCCCACAGCAGGATACCGTCATCCGACCAGGAGGCATTCGCCTCCGGCACTTTTTTCAATGCCAGCGCCGAAGCGCGGATGACGAAATCATTGACTGACAGCTTGTAATCTCCGCCACGGCCATTGAGATCGGCGCGGATCTTGAGCAATTCGTCGATCTCACATTCGACCGTCAGATAGAAATGCGGGATGGTCTGCTTGGCCTCGGTCAGGCGCTTGGCGATGGTCTTGCGCATGCCGGTGTGGGGCACGAGCTGGTATGGCGCATTGCCTGCCAGCGCCGCCACGCGATCCTTGCCGAGCGGACCGGCAGAGGATGGGGCCGGTGCCGCGACCATCGCGGTGGTCGATTGCGCCGCCGCGGCTGGCTTGGCCGATCCTGGCTTGGCGAGTACCGCCTCGATATCCGCCTTAACGATACGGCCATGCGGGCCCGAGCCGGCAATCGTGCCGAGATTGAGCCCGGCCTGGGCCGCCATGCGCTTGGCGAGCGGTGTGGCGACGATGCGCTCACCGCCGGCCGGCAGCACCGGCGCCGCGC
>JBAVTK010000571.1:0-11479 GCA_049696095.1 Aliidongia sp.
GGTCGAAGCCTGGGAACGTGACCGCAACAGCAAGCACGCCAAAGCCGACTGGCGCTTCAAAACCGATGACGCGCGCGTGAAATTGAAAAGGTTGTACCCCGCATTATGAACGACTCGGCGCACTAGCTACCCCCCTCGTTTTCCATGTAGCGATTCCAACTGAACCGCGCCGGGGTTCGCCGGAGGCTCCAATTCCTCAGAGGATGGAGCGATGAGCAAACGGACGACGAACAAATTTTCATGTGAGGTCCGCGACCGAGCGGTTCACCGTCGAGATCATCAAGCGCTCCAATGGTGCCGAGAGCTTCGTCGTCTTGCCCCGCAGGTGGGTTGTCGAACGGACCTTTGCCTGACTCACATTCGCCGCCGTCAAGCCCATCACATGGCGATTAGTCAGGGGGTGGTGCACGCAGATCGACTCCCGGTCAAACTCTGAGAAAAACCATCGGCATTCGTTGCTCTTCTCTCCGGTTGGAATGAGTCGGGTCGGAAAGTCGTCTTTGAGAGGAATTTTCTACCAAACGGCCGGTTTAAGTGGATTCATCGCTCATTTAGGGAGGCGTCACGCTCGATTGTTATCGGAAATTTAAGGTTAAATTTCAATCCTTGAGCCACGCTGGAGGAAGGATCGGCTGGAAACCATGGCAGGGCGTGATCTGGGACTGAGCATTGTTCTGAGGTTGCCCGCTGGTCTTTATCTCGCGGCCAGCCTACTCATCCTTGCTGGCTGGCTGACATCCAGACCGGATCTGATCAGTACTTTCAGCGGCAGTGACCCGATCCCGGCACAGGGGGCTGTCCTCGCTGCACTGGTTTCGATCGCAGCGTTGCTTCCGCTGTCGTGGCGCTGGACCCGCATCATCATTGCGGCACTGGCCGCGATCCTCGCATCGTTAAGTGTGGGCGAGAGCCTGTTCGGGCTCGATTTCGGCATCGATTGGCGCAACGAACACGCCTGGCTCGGGCCCGACCCCGTCGCCGGGCGTGCCACGATCGGTGCCGCCGTCGCGACACTCTTGACGGCAATTGTCCTGATGCTGGTTCCGGCGCAGCGCTTGACGCGCCGCCGCCAGGCGATCCAGATCCTGATCGGCACGATTGCGGTGATTGCGCTCGGCAGCCTGTTCGAAAGATTGCTGGACATCGGTGCGGTCTTTGGATTGCAGTTCGTGAACCGTATGCCCATCGCCGTGGCCGCCGGATTACTGTTTTTCACCCTGCGGCTATGGCATTGCCGTCTTCCGTCGGACGAGCGGGCTCTCCCGCCACGCGACCCGGCTGCGGCCTTGTTGTCGAGCGGTATGCTCCTTCTGGTCGCAGTAAGCGTCATGGCCGGGTGCATCGGGCTGGTCTCGATGCGTCGCGGTATCGAGGATAATGTACGTAATAATCTCCTGGCAACCGTACGCACGCTCGGCTCGGTCTTCGAAACCATGGTCGATGAGCGGGTCGCGGTTGCCCGCCAGGCGGCAACGCGCACCGGCCTTCTCGATGCGGTTCAGGCTGCAACGGTCGCCCGGGACGACGGAATGGCCCTTGAAGCGCTCCAGGGCAGCATCGACAGCGTTGTCGGTGGCGACATTCGCGGGATTAGAGTGGTCGATGCGGCCGGCAACCTCTTGGCGACGAGCGGCCGCCTCGCCGCCGCACCGGTTTTCGCACGACCACTCGACGACATACCCGGTGCCCGACTGGTCTGGGATCAGCGCTTGCTGATCGATGTAGGCACCGATCTGGTGAGCAATCGGGGCGTTTTGGGCAAGATCGTCGTCGAACAGGAACTGCCTGCACTCGATACGGTCCTGGTTCAGTCCGCCAGCCTCGCTGCCAGCGGAAATTGTGCAATCTGTGGAACGCTGTCCAACGATCAAAGCCGCATGGAGTGCTTGCCTAACCGAATGACCGCCTCGCCCTTGGTTGGCGCAATACGGCAGGGTGGACGCCTGCTACCCGTCGCCAACGGGCTGGCCGGGTTGACCGGGACGATCGACACATTCGACCGCCGCGGCATCCGCGTGATTGCCGCCTTCGAGCCCTTGCCGCGACTGGGCCTCGCCATCGACGTCAAGGTCGATACGGCCGAACTTTTCGCGCCGGTGCGGGCGCGCGGCCTGACCTCCGTTCCGATTCTCATCATTATCGTGATTTGCGGCTCGCTGGTTTTGCGTGACCGGATTGCGCCGCTCGCGCGCCAGCTCGTTGATCGCGAACGCGAGGCGCGCGAACGTGGAATCGCGCTGGAGGACAGCCGTGGCGAGTTGCTCCATAAAAACCGCGTCCTTGATGTCGCCCTCAACAACATGACCCAAGGTCTCGTTCTGTACGACGCCAAGAGCCGGCTGCGCGCCTTTAACCGGCGTTACGAGCAGATGCTGGGCTTCCCGCCGGGCTTTCTGCGGGGCGGGCTCAGCCATGCCGCCGTGCGTAAGAGAAGCGCCGAACTCGGCACCAACAGCGTCGAGGAGGGGGTGGCGATGCTGCTGAGCCGGGGCAGCGACGCAAATGAGCGCCAAGTGATCGAGCGGCGCCTGCGCGATGGGCGTGCGATTGAACTCGTCCATGAGCGGCTGGAAGAAGGCGGCGGGGTCATTACCCTCAGCGACGTCACCGCGGCCCGCGCCGTCGATGACGCGCTGCGAGCGGCAAAGGACGGAGCCGAGGCGGCAAATCGCGCCAAGTCCGAATTTCTGTCGATGATGAGCCATGAGGTTCGGACGCCGATGAATGGCGTGCTCGGCATGATCTGCGTTCTGCTCGACACCGAACTTTCGGCGCAGCAACAGAAATACGTCGATACGGCGCGCAATTCGGCCGAAGCATTGCTCGCGATATTGGACGATATTCTCGATTTCTCGAAACTAGAAGCCGGACGGCTTGTCGTTGACAATGTCACGTTGGATTTAGCTGAGTTCACTGAAAGCATCCTTGCGATCATGAAACCGCTCGCTCAGGAAAAATCCTGCGCGCTAAAATTGGAACGCAGTGCCGATTTACCGCACTGGATCGAGATCGACAGTGCGCGGCTGCGGCAGATCATTCTGAATCTGCTGAGCAACGCCGTAAAATTCACGGCAAACGGAACCGTCGTGCTGCAGTTTGGCGTGCGCCCCGGAGCGGCTGAGCAAACGATATTGTCGGTAACCGTCGCGGATACCGGCCCCGGAATCGCGCCCGACGTACTTCCCGGCCTGTTCTCGCGCTTTACCCAGGCCGACAGCTCGATTTCACGCAAATATGGCGGAACCGGGCTTGGCCTGGCGATCTCGAAGCAATTGGTCGAGTTGATGGGTGGCACCATTTCGGTCGAGACCGTCCTCGGGCGGGGCAGCACCTTCCGCATTGATGTACCGGCTCGCATTGTAGCGGCGCCACCCGCATTACCACCGTCCGAAGCGATCGGCCCCCAACCCGGTGCTCGGCGGCTTCATATCGTCGTGGCGGAAGACAACCCGGTCAATCAGGCCGTCGTGACCGCGATGCTCGCGCCTTACGATTATTGCGTCGAACTTGTCGAGGATGGGGCCGCAGCCAAGGCGCTCGTCGAGCGCGGCGGGATCGATCTTGTCTTCATGGATATTCAAATGCCCGGAATGGATGGGCTAACGGCAACCCGCGCAATCCGTGCGCTCCGCGGCTCCGCCGGCCGGGTGCCAATCATCGCGCTGACCGCAAACGCCATGTCCGGCCACCGCGAGGAGTATCTCGCGGCCGGGATGAACGACTATATCGCCAAGCCGCTCAGATCGCATGATCTGGCTCGTGCGCTGCGGCGCTGGGGCGATGGCGACACAGTTGTCCCAATAAACCATTTGGTCCCGGCCGTCGAGCCGACGAGCGACGCTTCGCCCGGCGTCGATCCGGCGCGCGTTGCCGAACTGGCGGCGATCGTTCCGCCCGATCGGCTCATCACCATGCTCGACGCGTTCTTCGCCGACGGCAAGATTCGTCTGGCCGCCTTCACCGCCGCCCGCAGCATGGGTGATCTTGAGGCGCTGCGCCGCGCGGCTCACGACATTGCCGGCATGTCGGCGAATTACGGCCTGACGGACGCCGAACAATTATCCCGCCAAATCGTCAACGCCTGCCGCATCGGCGATGCTCAAGCCGCTTGGACACTGGCCGTCGCCGCCGCTCAGGCCTTTAACCGCGCAGAAGCGCCGCTGCGACAGGCGGTCGATGCGCGACTGGCCACACACGGCACCGCGGCTTGAGCCGAGACGGCCGGTCGAACCCGAAAGAATATTACCAAGCCGACGGGCCGGAACGTCCGATGAACGCAACTGCTTGATCAAACTCCATCGGTTCGTTGCTTTTTTTTCGACGATTTCGTCTGTGATTGATGCGGATATGGGCTTGGTCTAGGGTTGAGCACATATCTTAAGCCGGAGCTTCCGGGAGGGGCTCGCCCATGGCACTAGCAGCGGTCACGCTCGACGACAAATTTACGCTTGAACAAGGGCGTATTTATCTGAACGGCACCCAAGCACTGACACGTCTGCCGATGATGCAGCGGCAGCGCGATGTTGCGGCAGGGCTCAATACAGCCTGCTTCATTTCCGGCTATCGTGGTTCCCCGCTCGGCGGGCTCGATCAGAGCCTGTGGGGTGCCCGCAAATACCTGAAGGAGGACAATGTCCACTTCGTGCCGGGCCTGAACGAGGATCTGGCGGCGACGGCGGTTTGGGGCAGCCAGCAGGTCAATATGTTTGAGGGCGCCAATTATGACGGCGTCTTCGCCATGTGGTATGGCAAGGGACCGGGCGTCGATCGCACCGGCGACGTGTTCAAGCATGCCAATGCTGCCGGAACTTCGCCCCATGGCGGCGTGCTGGTACTGGCGGGCGATGACCATGCGTGTAAATCCTCGACCCTGCCGCATCAATCCGAATATGGCTTCATGGATGCCAGCATCCCCGTGCTAAACCCGTCTGGTGTTCAGGAGATCCTGGATTACGGGCTGATCGGCTGGGCGATGAGCCGCTACTCCGGCTGCTGGATCGGAATGAAGACCATCGCCGAGACCATGGACAGCTCGGCCTCGGTTCATGTTGCCCCCGATCGGGTCAGCATCGTCCAGCCGACCGATTTCGAGTTGCCGCCGGACGGGCTCAATATCCGTTGGCCCGATGTCGGGCTCGATCAGGAATACCGACTGCACAAATACAAACTCTATGCGGCGCTGGCCTTCGCTCGAGCGAACAAGCTCGATCGCGTGGTGATCGACAGCCCGAAGCCGCGCTTCGGCATTGTCACGACCGGCAAATCCTATCTTGATGTGCGGCAGGCGCTTGAGGATCTGGGCATCGACGAAGATTACGCCGCCCAAATCGGCATTCGCGTCTACAAGGTCGCCATGTCCTGGCCGCTTGAGCGCACGGGTATGCGTAACTTCGCCGAAGGGCTGGAAGAAATTCTGGTGGTCGAGGAAAAGCGCGCGGTCATTGAAAATCAGCTGAAGGAGCAGCTTTATAATTGGCGCGAGGATGTCAGGCCGCGGGTTGTCGGGAAATTTGACGAAAGCGGTGCTTGGATACTGCCCTCACCGTCGGAATTGTCGCCTGCGACGATCGCCAAGGCGATCGCTCAGCGGCTCGCTCGCTTCCATACCAGCCCACGCATTACCGAACGGCTGGAGTTCCTGGCCGCCAAGGAAGCGCAGCTGGCGCAACTCCACCCGGCGGTCGCCCGTGTTCCGTGGTTTTGCTCCGGTTGCCCGCACAATACCTCGACCAAGGTGCCGGATGGCAGCCGTGCGGTCGGCGGCATCGGCTGCCATTACATGGCGACCTGGATGCCTGACCGGCAGACCGAGACCTTTACCCAGATGGGGGGAGAGGGTGTGCCCTGGATCGGACAGGCGCCCTTTACCGAAACCAAGCATCTCTTCGCCAATCTGGGCGACGGCACCTACAATCACTCCGGTTCGTTGGCGATCCGTGCGGCGATCGCCGCCAAGGTCAACATGACCTACAAGATCCTGTTCAATGATGCCGTTGCCATGACCGGCGGCCAGCGCCATGACGGCGGCACGCTGACCGTCGCCTCGATCGCACAGCAGGTCTGGGCCGAGGGCGTTGCCCGGTTGGTCGTCGTCGCCGACGATCTCGACCGCTACGCATCGAATACTGGGCTGCCGGCGCATACCCCGGTCTATCACCGCGACAAGTTGGACGAGGTTCAACGCGACTTGCGCGAGACGCCGGGCGTCACGATCATCATCTATGATCAGGTCTGCGCCGCAGAGAAACGCCGCCGCCGTAAGCGCGGGTTGATGATCGATCCGCCTAAGCGAGTCTTCATCAATGAGGAAGTCTGCGAAGGCTGCGGTGATTGTTCGAAGAAGTCGAACTGCCTCTCGGTCGTGCCGGTCGAGACTGAATTCGGCCGCAAGCGTGAAATTGACCAATCTTCGTGCAACAAGGATATGAGCTGCGTCAACGGCTTCTGCCCTAGCTTCGTGACTGTCCATGGCGGTCAGTTGAAGAAATCCAAACCGAACAGCGGCGATTTCGGCCCGCTCCCAGTCCCGGCCCTGCCGACACTCGTCCGCCCCTATGGCATCCTCGTCACCGGCGTCGGCGGCACCGGCGTCGTCACCATCGGGGCGCTGCTCGGCATGGCGGCGCATCTCGAAGGCAAGGGCGTCTCGGTGCTCGACATGACCGGCTTGGCCCAAAAGGGCGGCGCCGTGTTCAGCCATATCCGCATCGCTCAGCGACCGGAAGATATCGCGGCAGTGCGTATCGCGGCTGGTGGTGCCGATTTGCTGCTGGGTTGCGACCTGCTGGTCGCGGCCAGTGCCGATGGGCTGAGCAAGCTCGGCAAGGGCTCTTCCAAGGCGATCGTCAACAATGCGGAGACGATCACCGGCGGCTTTACGCAGGACCCGGATCTGCAGTTTCCGACCAGCGCATCGCATGAGGCTCTAGTCGAAGCGGTCGGCAAGAATGCGGTCGATTTCATTGATGCCGGGCGTCTTGCTGTGGCGTTGCTGGGTGATTCGATCGCAGCCAATCTGTTTATGCTGGGCTATGCCTGGCAGAAGGGGCTAGTGCCGCTGTCGGCCGAGGCGATCGAACAAGCGATCACGCTCAACAACGTTGCGATCGATTTCAACAAGCAATCCTTCCTATGGGGTCGCCGCGCCGCGGTCGATCTCGCCGCAGTCGAAGCGATCGCCCGGCCGAAATCCGCCGGGACCAGCAGTCGCAAACTGTCGGAAACGCTTGAGGAAGTGATCGAGCGACGCGTGCGTCAGTTGGTCGAATATCAGAACGAAGCCTATGCCGAACGCTATCGGGCGGCTGTCGACCGGGTCGCTCGCGCCGAAGCGGCTCGGACGCCCGGCCGCACCGGTTTGAGTGACGCGGTCGCCCGTTCGCTCTATAAGCTGATGGCCTATAAGGACGAATATGAGGTCGCCCGGCTCTATACCGACGGTCGGTTCCTGAAGAACCTGTCGGAACAGTTCGAGGGCGATTATACGCTTGAGTTCCACATGGCACCGCCCTTGCTGGCCGAACGCAATCCGATCACCGGTCATTTGATCAAGAAGCGCTTCGGCCCTTGGATGATGCGGGCATTCCGCCTCCTCGCCCGGTTCAAGCACCTGCGGGGTACGCGTTGGGATCTGTTCGGCCGCACCGAGGAACGCAAGACCGAGCAGCGGCTGATCGGCGAATATCTTGCCGTCACCGAGGAAATCATTCAGCGCTTGAGCCAAGACAATTACGCAACTGCGGTGGAATTGGCCAAGATCCCCGAACGGATCCGCGGCTATGGCCATGTCAAGGAAGCAAACTTGATCGAGGCCAAGCGCGCCGAGGCACAATTGCTGGCGTCGTTCCGCTCCGCAAAACTGGCCGCCTTCGCCGCAGAGTAGCACCGGAGGCACGGTGCGTTCCTCAGACAAAAGGCCGGGGTTTCACCCCCGGCCTTCGTCGGCACTCAGCTTTTGGAACGTTCTATTTCTGGGCGCTCTGCGTAATCGCGCTCAAACCTGTCGGCGCACCGTTGTTCGGATCAATCGGCAGGAACGAGTTGGCCAGGACGAAATCGGCCATGGATATGCCGGCGGCATCGCCCATATCGGCATCGAACTGCCAATGCACGCCAACCCAGATCCGGCTTTCGGCATTGCTCTGGTCGGCCGCGGTGAGCGACGGGAAGGTGACCGGTTCCAGCGGCATCAGAACGCCAGTGTCGCTGAAATTCTGGCCGTTGAACTCGTCCGAGATGAAGGTGACGGACTCGTTATCCTTGAAGTAGGATTTCAGCACTTCGAAGACCGCGCCGCCGAAGGTGGCATGACCCGACGGATAGGCCGGGAAGGGCGGGGTGAAGTTCCGGTTCGTCGTGTTGGTCTCCTGGGCGCCGAGTGGAGTCCAATTCGGCTGCGGTACGACCTGGGTATTGGGTTGCGCGGTATCCCACCGGATGCCGGTGATCGGCCGCCAGAACTGGTAGTGCCACTTGGCTTCCCAGGCAGTAAGGCCGGCATCGGCCATCGCCGTATTGAGCACCGCGAACATCTGGGCGGTGTCCTCAACCGAGGTCATCTTTCGCGACAGCGCAAGCTGGTGAGCGATCTGGTTATAGAGACGTGGCGGGGCGCAGATATTGGGCACACCGTCATAGGTCCAGAAGATCCCTTCGAGCGTCTCTTCTGCGGTGCGGGTGGTCGGCGTGCCGAAGTTCGGATCGCCGCCCAGCGTCACCTCTTCGTTGAAGGCGTCGGTATATTCCTGGCTGGCCTCGTTCGGCGGCACCGGCGGCCGGAATTGATCGGCCTTCTGGATCACGAAGGGCTTGACTTGGAACCAATTCTCACCGAGCGCCGTCGTCGATTGGCTGATCGGATCGGGCGCCCAGTTGGGAACACCGCCCAGCGGGAAGAAATTGACCCCGACGATCGGCTCCTGAGTCTGCGAGCCGTCATTGCTGCGCAGTGCAACAATCGATTGCGCGGCAGCCGCGCCGAGTGCCGTGCCCGCGGCGTTTGCCTTGGCATTTGCCTTGATGAATTTTTGATCGAACGCCAACAGGGCATCAAGGCGCGATTTCTGCGACGGGTAGACAAACACCAGCGCATCATGCATCGCTTGTGCAATGGCCGCATCCGTCGATACGTCGCCGTCCTTGACCTCGGCCAAGCCCGTATAGCTGTGGAATTTCGGGGTGATGGCGTTTACCGCCTCAAACATGGCGATGTGAGCGATCGCCATGGCACGCGCCGCACGGGGCGGTCCAAAGGCTTGACCAAACGTGTAATTCTGGCCGGGTGCCGGCGGTGTGTGGTCGATCGCCGTCGTGTCGAGCGCGATGTTGCTCCAGGCGAACAACCGGCCATAGGTACTGAGGGGCTCGCCGGGGATCGTCGTATTATTGAACGATACGGCAGGCGCGAACCGCTGGCGTGTGAGCAGTCTCTGCCATTCTGCGGAACCCTGCTCGCCCAAAGGCGATTGATGTGCGGTGTCGACAGTTGTCTCTTGCGCAACTGCCGGTGCCATATAAGCATATGACGCAGCAATAACGCCAAGCGACAAATAGGAAATACCTTTTTTTAACAACATTCTGACAACCTCCAAGCTGAAGTTTAAAGTAATCCCCAAAAATTGGTAAATGCCACTGGTTCGCGAAGCGTTTTGTTAACAAACATTAGATGCGAAAGCACAATTACTCAAAACTTCTAAATAATTGGTCGCACTCATGCGCCATGACTTAGGGCATTATTGTTTCTATTCTGTAACTCTGCCCTTCGTTCGTCGGCAGGAATATCGTCGCTTTGGTGCGACAAAAAGGCAAGGGGATAATTTGGAATTATCATAACTTTAGTGTACGTCGTAAATTAACACGCCCGAGGCGATCGTACGGCTCTGCGACATTCTACCATCGCGGGATTTCGCGAAATTCGGGCCGCCGCGAATCCATATTATTGCAGCCGGTGCGATACTCGCGCGGCCGTAAGGCTTGGATTCCACGATCAGCCGCCGACAGCTCTCCCCGAGAGCCACCCCTACGGTGTTCACACATTTCACTGTGGTATTTTCCGTTGGCTTCCCTTTTCCCGTCATCTCCGGGCTTGTTCCGGTCACCCCCGTCGGGCCGCCGCCGCATTTGCCTGAAGCACAAGTTGAAGCGGCTCGACGGTAGATGGCCGGAACAAGTCCGGCCATGACGAATATTGTTGATCGTCGTGATCTATGTTGGAGAATTGTGTGAATGCCGTTGGGGCCGCTCCAGGGGAGGAGCGGCGACGAGGCGGAGAGGTCGCGCGCTACGTAAGCCAGATATCTTTAGCGCCGCGCACGTCACTTGCGCGGGGTTGGGCCTTTCTTCACCACGGCGTCGCGCACTTCGTCGAGCGTTTCTTCGACCCGATGATGCAGCACGTCGAACGCTTCATTGCCGGCCCTGGCCATGATCTCAGCCAGTTCACGGGCATTCGCCAGCGCACGTTCGACCGAGTGCTTTGCCACTTCCGCCTGATGCGCGATGCGGTCTTCCGGCGAATGGGTCTGCATGATATCGCGCATCGCCGCAGAGGCTTCCTCGAAACCGCTTCGCAGAATTTCGGCCTGGCGCCGCATCATGGTTTGCACGCCCTCGATGGCGAGTTGGTTGGCCTTGGTGAGGGCCTCGATATTTTTGCGTTGCGTCTCCATGATCGTGCCCAGATCGACGCCGGGCACTTTGAACTCGGCCATGAGCTTGGATACATCCATCTCGAACGGCGCATTAGGTTTCTCGGTCATCATCCAGCATCCTTTGCGTGGTTGGGAATATCGCCGGAATGCCCGCCTGGCGTGGTCAAGATCAAGAATCGGCGGATTCCGCGATGGGTGCAGCGCCTTTGTCGGAGGTTTCCAGCGCCAGCAGCGGCTCGACTCGGCGCAACGCCCGATCCAGCGCGGCCATGGTACGGGTCAGATCGCCGCTGTCGTCATCCAGGAACACGCGGAAGGCGGAGAAATAGGCGAAACCCAGCAGCCGGATGCGCAACGCCCCGCGCCAGCCGGACGCGGAAATTCCGGCCGCTTCGAGCATCCAGCGCATCGAATTGCCCATGGCGAACCCAGCCGGCAACGCGCCGAGCTGCAAATGCCGCAAATCCTCGATAATTCGCTTCAGCGCCGGGCGGCTGGCGCTGAGCGCATCGAAGCGCCGCATCAACACATCGAACAGCCGGTCGCGCGGCCGGTCCTCGCCATCGACCGGTACCGACAGCACTGCGGCATCGACTTGTCTGATCAAGCCCTTCAGAATCGCGAGCTTCGAGGGGAACAGCCGATAGAGATCGATCAGGCTGAGCCCGGCCGCCGTCGCGATCTCCGCCAGCGGAATGTCGCTCCAGGCCCGTTCAGCGGCCAGCCGCATCGCCACGGCGATGATCTCCGCCGCCGGATCGGCCGAGCCGGACGGTGCTGTCGGTTTTTTGGCCATGGTGTTGTCTCCATGGGAAAGCGCAGTCCCCAAT
>JBAVTK010000572.1:0-16445 GCA_049696095.1 Aliidongia sp.
TATATCTGATAATGTCCTTTATCACGTATTGAAGGGATGCTAGAATCACGCTCCAAGGAAAGGGGATGATGGCAATGGCAACGTTCGAGAAGATATTCGGGATTCCTGCTTCCCACATCCTCAAGACCGAGTTTCATAGCCACCATGGTGGACAGCAAGAAAGCTGGACCCACGAGGAATATGACGGCCAGGGGCAGTTGGTTGCGCGCTACGAAAGCTGGGCACACACAGACTACTACGGCAAGCCAACCCGCGAAGGCTGGAAGAAGTTCGACCTCAACGGGGCGCTCGTCGCTTCAGGGGACGATCTGCCGATATGAATCAGGTTGTTCTGATCGTCGCCCCTGGCATTCCCACGCTCGTCGCCGCCGCCGGCGACCGCGCCGGAATCCGCTTCCTCGAATTCTTCGCGGCCAACATCCGCAACCCGCATACCCGCCGCGCCTATAGCCGCGCCGTGGGCGCGTTCCTGGCCTGGTGCGCCGATGCTGGCGTGCCGTCGATCGCCGCCGTGCAGCCGCTCCACGTCGCGACCTGGATCGAGGGACAAACGCGGGCGCTGTCCGCTCCCACGGTCAAGCAGCAGCTCGCGGCCGTGCGCCATCTGTTCGATTGGCTGGTCGTCGGCCAGATCGTGCCGGTCAACCCGGCCGGCTCGGTGCGGGGCCCGGCCCATATCGTCAAATCCGGCAAGACCCCGGTGCTCGACCCGGCCGAAGCGCGGGCACTGCTCGATAGCATCGATGTCACGACCTCGGCCGGCCTGCGCGACCGCGCGCTGATCGGCCTCATGGTCTATAGCTTCGCCCGGATCGGTGCGGCGCTCGGGATGAGCGTCGCCGATGTCTATACCCAGAATCGCCGACTCTGGGTGCGGCTGCGCGAAAAGGGCGGCAAGCGGCATGAAATGCCCTGCCACCATAATCTCGACGATTATCTGATCGCCTATCTCGACGGCGCAGACTTGCGCGACGATCCCAAGGGGCCGCTGTTCCGCACGATCGGGCGCGGCACCGGCCGGCTCACCCGCACGCCCCTGCCGCAGTCGAACGCCTGGGCCATGATCGAGCGTCGGCGCACGGCCGCCGGCATCGAGACCAAGATCGGTAATCACAGTTTCCGGGCAACCGGCATCACGGCCTATCTCAAGAATGGCGGCACGCTGGAAAAGGCGGCGGCGATGGCGAACCACGCCTCGACCCGCACCACCCAGCTCTACGACCGGCGCCGCGATGAAATCAGCCTTGATGAGGTCGAGCGCGTGGTGATCTGAGCGCGATTACCGCGATTTCGGCCGGGCGGCCGGCGGCGGTGATTTATTTTCCGGCGCGGGCGGTTCGGCGGGATGCGGGGCCAACGCCGCAATGCAGACATCGACTGTCCGGTCGCCACAGGTGTTAGAGAGCTTCGCCATCCGGTCAAACACTTCAGGATACTCAGCTCGCATGAGTATCCACCCGGCCTCCCATCGGTCTCCGCCCGTGAGCGGAAAAGCCGCCAGCCAGGTGCCCATGCCCCAAGGCAGCGTTGCCACCAGCGCGCACCACAGCATAATCGCCACCACCATGCTGACCGCCCCCATAAAGATCAGCAAATAACGTTGATCGCGTCCCTCGTAGACCCGTCCGACGGTCTTTTGCAGATCCGCGACCGCCGCCGTCTGCGCCTCGACCGCGCGCCCCATCGTGTCGCGGGCGGTGGCGGTGGCGAGACGGACCACCCCCTCAATCTCATCCCGATATATTGCCGGCGTCAGCGTCAGCGCCGGGGTGCCCTCGATCGCTGCCAGACGGGCCTTCATCCCTTGCAGCGTGTTGGCCATGTCATCCAGGGTCGGACTGTAATCAGGCGCCCGGCCCTCCTGCGCCAGCCGGCAGAGCAGGTCGAGTTTCTGCCCCTGCGTGGCCAGCTCGGAGCACAGGGCCTCGAACGCCCGTGCCGCCTGCTCTTCGTCGTCACCCGCCTCGTTCATGGCGCTCTACATCCCCATCCCCATGCCACGGCCGCGCCTCGGCCCATGATCCAGTTCCTGCCCCGGCGTCCAGCCGGCACCGCGCATCATCTGGTCCAGCCGCGAGCCATCTTCCATGCCGAACTCGCGGCCGCGCTGCCGCAGCAGGCTCTCAAGCTGCGGATCGCGCTTCAGCTCCTGGGCCAACACCTTCATGCCGCCGGCTATCTCCTTTGCACCCTCGTAATCACGTTCCCGCCGGGCTTGGTCGTAACCGCGCTCAAGCACGGCCCAATCCCGCACCATTTGGCGAGCATCCGTTTCAAGCGCCCGGCGCTCCGCTTGCGTCGCCATGATGGCGCCGATCGCCGTCTCGCGCCCGGCCAGACTCGCCACCGCCATCCTGATCAAGGCGGGCTGGTCGGCAAAAGTCGCGACCGCATCCGCCCTGATCCCCGGCCACGCCGCCTCGATCGCCATCAGCCCCTTCTCGATTTCCTGCCGTTGGTGCGGCAGGACCGACATCCCGCTGGCACCCATCCGCTGCGCGTCCGCTACCGCACGGGCATAAGCCCCTACCGCCCGCGACAGGGCCGACTCTTGCTCCGGCGCGGCCGGCGCCCGCAACGCGGCTGTGCTCAGCTTCATGCCGGCGAACCGGCCCGGTCGCAGCGCCTGGGCCTGGCGCTCATGCAGGATGATCTCGCTCTCCGGAACCAAGCCCCGCCGCTCGGCAAAGCGATAGGATGGCGTCGGCGCCTGGTTGGGCCGGCCGTAATCCAGGCTGGTATCCTTCAGCCGCTCCCGGCCGAGCACCCGCGCCATACCCTGCCGATCGCCCATATCGTCCCGGCTCCAATGCAGCGACACCCCGTCCCGGTGCCGCGTCAGTCCGACATAGGCCGAATGCCGATCCATCCCCTTCGTCGCCAGCACATGAGCCCGATCGACCGTAACGCCCTGCGATTTATGGACCGTCGCCGCATAGCCATGGTCGATCTCGGCATAATCCTGCAGATCGAACGCCACCGCCCGGCCCGTGCCGGCGCCTCCGGGACCGTCCAGCCGCACCACCAGCGAGGCACCAAGCCCCTCGCCCCGAATCCGCTCGACCGTACCCAGCGTGCCGTTCTTGACCCCGAGCGACCGCTCGTTTTTCAGGAAATAAATCCGATCCCTCTCGGCGAAGGCGCGCTCGCCCCGCCCGGTCGGCAAGGTATGGTCCGCCCCCAGTTCGTCGGCGTCGCACCGCAAGGCACGCGCCTGATCGTTCAGCGCCCGAACATCGACCCGCCGATGCGCCAGCATGATCTGGCTCTCCTCGGGCTGCTGCCGGCGCGCTGCGTCCCAGCCCGCCACCAACCCGGCCCGCGCCGCATCCAGCGTGGCATGCTCCCGCACCATCCCGGCCGCCTCGTACCGATCGAGCGCCTCTGCCGTCCTGCCGGTGGCCAGCTCGCGCGTCGCCTCCCGCTGCCATTCCAGCCGCTGCCGGCGAACCTCGGTGATCTCGACCGAGCCGACCCGCTCCGCCACCGCCCGGAACGCCGCCCCGGCCTCGATCGCCTGAAGCTGCTCCGGGTCTCCGACCAGCACCACCTTCGCCCCGACCGCCCGTGCCGCCGACAGCACCCGCTCCAACTGCCGGGAGCCGATCATCCCGGCCTCGTCCACCACCAGCACGTCGCGGCTCGTCAGCAGATCGCGGTCGCGCGTCCAACCATGCTCCAGGCTGGCCAGCGTCCGGCTCTGGATGCCGGCGCCACCCTCCAGCCCCTCGGCCGCGATCCCGGACAAGGCGGCACCGCGCACCCGGTAGCCGGCTGCCTCCCATGCCGCCCGCGCCACCCCCAGCATTGAACTCTTGCCCGTCCCGGCATAGCCGACCACCACCGAGATATCCGCCCCGGCCGTGACATGCTCGAACGCGGCCAGTTGCTCGCCCGCCAACGCCCGCTCGGCCGCCGCAAGTGCGCGTGCCTGAACCCCGGCGCCGGCCTGGTGCCCCGGCCGCCCCGCCAGATCGAGCGAGGCCGTCTCCAGCCGCTGCTCGATCGCCAGCATCTCGCGGGTCGTGAACCGGTCCCGGCCCCTGCCGTCCAACCCGAGCCGCACCAGCTCGGGCGAGGCTTCCACCGCCGCCAACGCCGCCGCGAACTGCTCGGCATCCGCCGTATGCCGATCGACGAACCGCGCCAGATCCCGCCGCGTGAAGGTGCTCTGCTGGTGGGTGATCGCCACCAACACCCGCTCCGGCTCGGCGATGATCCGTTCCCCGTTGCGCCGGGCGATTTCGGCATGATCCTCCGCCCGCTCGGCTTCCTCACCCCGATCCTCACGCCGCGCGCCGGCCGGGCCGATCTTGTTCTGTGGCTCCAGCTCGATGCCCTGCCCGGCGTGCGACCGATGATCGATCCGCACATCAAGCCCCAGCTCGGCCAGCCGTTCATTCGCCAGCGATGCCCAGCGCTCCCGCCACTCCAGCAACAGCTCCGTGCGGTTCCACTCCCGCACCTTCTTGCCGAATCCATCGGGACCGACCGAACGCGTCACCAGCATCACATGCGCATGCGGCTTGGCTTCGCCATCCGGCCCGATATCCCAATGCACATTCAGATCCGCCACCATTCCCCGATCGACAAACTGTTCACGCACAAAATCCTGCGCCAGCCGAATGCCCTCTGCTTGTGATAGCTCGCGCGGAATCGAAAACTCGATCTCGCGGGCAAGCTGCGCGTCCTTCCGTACTTCGATGCGTTCGATCTCGTTCCACAGAGTCGCACGGTCCAACAGCCGGGCCGGTGTGCCTTCCGGCAACAGCACCTCGGAATGCACCACACCGGTCTTGTTGGTGAAGTCGTGCGTGCGGTCCAGCCGCTCGTCTTCAAGCTCGGAAGCCGAGCGGTAGGCCGCCGCCGCGACGGCACTGCGGCCATCGCCCCGGCTGATCAGTTTAGCATGAAGGTGATAGATCGCCATGCCGGACAGCATAGCGCTCTTCTAAGCGCACGTCACGCAGTGACGTATAAGCGCGCACTCAAAAAAAATCGGCAAATCTGACAAATTCACTAAGGACGAGTGACGTGGTCCGCGAGTGCGGGTACAATAGCGCATCGGACGGACCAAGGGGAACCGAAATGAAAAAGCCGCGCGACATCGACAGCGAACTGAAGGCGCTGCAAGAGCGGGCACGGGAATTGAAGATCAGGCGCACCATGCAGCTCGGCGAACTGGTCGCCGCAACCGGCGCCGATACCCTCACCGTCGAAGCCATCGCCGGCATCCTGCTCGCTGCTCTCGATCAAGCCAGGGACAAGCCCGAAGCCGTCGCGAGGTGGACCGAGCGCGGGCAAACATTCTTTCAGACCGGACGAAAGTCGGGCAAGCGGAGCAAAGGCGCTGCCGGACAGGAAGAAGCTACCGCCCCTGCTTCAGGAACTCCGGGATCTGGATCGCCGGCTGAAGAAGCTGGCGGCTCTCTCCGCTAGACTCCGCGATATCAAGGCGCGAACTGACATGCGGGACTGGGCCAAGGCACGACGCGAGCGAACCCGCCAC
Organism: Aliidongia sp.; assembly: GCA_049696095.1. GTDB lineage: Bacteria > Pseudomonadota > Alphaproteobacteria > ATCC43930 > CGMCC-115725 > JAXDMU01. The sequence continues at coordinate 5,510 of JBAVTK010000572.1, forward strand.
CTCATCGAACTGGGCGGCCTCGTCTCCAAAGCCGGCCTGGTCGAACTCGTCGAGGACGATCGCGCAACCCTCCTCGGCGCCTTCCTCGACCTGGCCGATCAACTCCGCTTTGGTAACGCCGAAGCGGAGCCGGCCGATCTCATGATGCGCTGGCGGCGGCGCGGCCTGCGCGCCTTCGATGCCGAGGCTGAAACCAACGGAGTTCTTGGCACACGGTCGAGCAATTCACCCCCTTGAAGGCCATCGGCCATGCCGAGCTGAATCCCGCCTGTGCCGACCCGGCCATGGCGCGCGATATCGACCGGGTGGTGGTCGCCGATCAAGGATATGTTGCCTGCGTGGCGACACTCGGCTCTTTTTCTATTTCAAGCGATCGGCGGCTTGCCATATTTCCGGAACAGGTCGCTTATGGCCTCGCGTAACAGGTCTTCGACGGTCTGGCTGCGATCAACAGCCAAAAGCTTGAGCTGCTTATGGGCATCCGGTTCGAGCGCGGCCGTTACCTTCTTCCGCCCTGCCCTGGTCGCCGCATAATAGCCTTTGGGCGCCGCCGCTTCCCGCTCGGCTGCCGGAACCGATGCTGCCGGCGATGTCACGGCCGCCGGTTCCAACTTGCGCATACTGTCGGCTAGACTTGGGCGCTTCGCCATGAAAACCTCCTGATTGCCACCTTGCCAATCTGCCATATTGCCGACTTGCTGGCAATATGGCAGATTGGCAATCAGGCAGGGGGTAAGATGGTGCGGAGCCACAGGTAAAGCTGCGCAATTTCCTCGGCCGCCTTCCCGTCTGGTTCGTATTCCTGAGCCGTCTGTCCGGCCGTGAGGGCATGGGCGTAAGCCACTCGCTGCTGCATGGCGACGGGGGCTACTTCAAGACCATGAACGGCAACGGCTTCGCGCGCGTCGGCCAGTACCTGGGTTGCCCGCACAGGCATAGCATTAAGAACGACATAGGCGGGCTTGCCGGCCAGCTTCACCAGCTCGGCCGTGGTGCCAATCGCGCGCAGATCGAGAATACCGGCACGGCAGGGAATCAGAACAACATCGGCGGCCTTGGCCGCCGCCAACGCCGCGCCCTCGGAATGCGGGGCTGTATCGATGAGGGCAAGGTCGGCTCGCCCCTCCTGCGCGGCTTGTAGAGCTTGCACTAGGCGACTATGAGGCAGGGCGATCACATAAGGGCTGTCGCTGGCGCGGCTGTCCTTCCAGCCGGCCGAACTGGCCTGCGGGTCAAGATCGATCACAGCCACAGAATGCCCTTGCCGCTCGGCGGCAACAGCTAGATGCAGCGTGAGTGTGGTTTTGCCGGTGCCGCCTTTCTGGCTGAGGATTGCAACAGTGTACATGAGACTCCTAATTGCTGGCAATTTGGCAAGTATTTTTGCCAAATTCTTGTATTGCTGGCAACATATCACGCGCCTTGTCGAATAGACAGTCACATCTGTTGCCTAATTGCTGGCAATGCGGCAATTAGAGTTTGCGGGCCGTAGCCATCCATCACGCTCTTTGTGTATTGACAATGTACACACTTCTTTGCTAATATACTGGTAGAGATTGGAGAACTCTCATGCCACATCCTTCGACCGAAACCCGCCGGAGCGGGACCATCAACATCCGTATTCAGCCGATCGAGCGGGCGCTTATCGACCGTGCGGCTGAATCGCTGGGCAAGAGCCGCTCGGATTTCATGCTTGAAGCCTCGCGGCGCGCAGCAGAGGAAGCCTTGCTTGACCGCACACTGTTTCGCGTGGATAGCGAGACCTATGAACGGTTTATCGAGCTGCTCGACGGGCCGGCTGTTCCGAATGAGAAGCTCCAGAAACTCATGCAGACACGGGCACCGTGGGAATAACCGATCTTCCGCCGCCTCCGATCGGCGCTCCCGGACTGCTGGCTCCCGGCCATGACCTGGCCGCGTTCGCATCCGGGGAGTCTATGCTCGACGATTGGCTCCGGCGCCGTGCCCGCGCCAATCATGAAAGCGGCGCCTCCCGAACTTATGTTCTTTGCCAGGGTGAACGTGTCATCGGCTATTACAGCCTCTCTTCCGGGGCTATAGCGACGATCGACGCCCCGGGTCGGGTCCGCCGTAATATGCCTGATCCCATCCCCATGACGGTACTCGGCCGGCTTGCCGTTGATCAAAGCTGCCAGGGGCAGGGCCTCGGCAAGCTGCTCTTGCGTGATGCCATTCTGCGGACAGGGCACGCGGCGGCAATCATCGGCGTTCGTGGCCTTCTGGTGCATGCACTGTCGCCGGCAGCAAAGCGATTCTACGAAAGTGCCGGCTTCCAGGAATCGCCCGCCAACCCAATGACACTTATGATTGCTCTGAAGGATGTTTCTTCAGAGTAAAGAGTGCCTCGACATGTACAATCCCGCGCACCCCGGCGAGCTTATTCGGGAAGATTTCCTTAAGCCGCATTGCTGAACGGTCACAGTGGGGTGTCGCCTGAAATGGCCACCCGGCTTGAGAAAGCCGGGTGGAGCACCGCCGAAACCTGGCTGAGGATGCAACTCCAATATGAGCTTTCGGAAGCCAAGCGGCGCGCAAGCACGATTCAGGTCATCCGGTCCGCGGAACCTCTCCCCGCCTGATTTACTGCCTAATTGCCGCATTGCTGGCAATCCGTATTGCCATAATTGCCCTTTGTTCGACGGGGTCTGAGTAGTAGCGGAACAGAAAACCGACATAAGGGCGAGACATCAAGAAAACGGCGGAATCCCGCTGTTGTGCCGATGCTTCTCGAAAACGTACGTTTCCGAGAGAGAGCCGCAAGACCGTCAGCATCGACGGGATTTGGTGGTTTACGGGTTATCGAAACACTGTCTCGAAACCTACTTCTCGACGCTTGAGCCTTCTCGTGGGTTTTGAGAACCGCTTATGTCGGTTTTCTGTTCCGCTGCTACTCAAACCCCAAACCCTGCCGGAGGCATGGCCGAGTGGGGTTGATGGGACTGCGTCCAGTGCTCGCAGTGCTCGCAATCCTCGCCATGCCCGGCCGAAAGGCTGGTGAATGGCTCCGCGCTGGCCCGTCATTGGCGTATGAGCCTCTTCCTTTCGAAAATCTTGGTACCACGTGAGCTTTGGCCGTGTTTTCTCAGACCGAAAAGTCGGGTTGCCCTTGAAGGCAAACTTTCTTTAGCCCAGTGCCTTGTCGTCACTTGGTGAGCGAGATTGTGTGGGGTGGGCGCGCGCTGCGGGCGCGCGCAATGTCGAGCGGCTAGCTCGACTCCGCTCTATCCCTGCTCCTGTGGCTTGAATTATTCAGGGGTTGGCCCAGAATAGATAACTTGGGTATGGTTTCATTGCCAGTCTGGCAGCCCGGTAAAACTGACGGGCGCGCGCAGTTATCCACAGCCCGGCCCAAGCGCGCCAGCGCGGCCGCAAGGCTATCGCGCGGCTCACTCTCCAGCGCCTCCAGCTTCTCGGCCAGCGTCGTGGCGCTAGCCGCCTGCGCGATCGCCGACGGCATCGGCGGATGATCGCCCCAAGTTCCCGTCTCTGGTGCCGGCGGCTCGGCCGGCGCTTGATGCCGGCGCCAACAACTGATCGGCAGCATTCCATAGGCATTGGAAAGCTGCCTGAACACCGCGCGTCCGGCCGAGCCGATCTCGGTGACGCATCGCCGAACCCAACTGACGACGCCTGCGGCCTTCAAGGCCACCAAACCCCGCGCCGCACTGCGCGGGCTAATATTGGCCTTCGCCGCGATCGTGTCGACCGCCGGGTCCAGCCGGCCGGTCACGTAGTTCAGGAAATCGAACAGCAGCACGTAAAGCACGGCCAAGCCGTTGCGGCCGAGGGCGCCATCCTGGCGGCCCGGCTGCCGTGTCGCCTGCTCGAAACGCCTGGCCTCGTGCCACAGCCGCGCCGCCTCCTTGCGCGTCATCGGCTGGAAGCGAACCGCCTTGGCAACGCTGTGACGCCACACCGGCGACGGCGCGAAGCTGCGCCTAGCCGCGATACCCGGCAGCGTCGGCACGAGCTGGTGATGCTGGCCGGTGCCGATAGGCATGGCATGCGGCGGCAAAGGGCCGCTCGATTCGGGGTCTAAACCAGGCAATAGGGTTTGTTGGCGCAAACGCACGGCGCGCATCTCCTCTTGGGTTATGACGAACCCGTTTGAGGACGCGGCCAAACTCGGACAAAGAAACCCCGTGGCAAGAATTAGCTTGCGTTTTGGAGCGGTTTCAAGGAAGCTCGTGATTGTCAGATCAGAGCTTTCCTCGGCTTCGCCGGATGTATTGGCCCGCCCCTCAAGGCGGGCTTTTGCATTTCTGGGCTCTGGTGCGAGCGGCTCCTACAGGTCTATGGACGCGCCGCTGTGGCGTGAGACCTAGAACTTGGCGCAAAGTCAGCAGATATGCAAGTTTTGGCCGAAAAACTACCAAATCTAGTGAGTTTTCACGGTTCCCGAGACCGCTCGACTCGGTGAGAAAGGCAAACCGAGGTTGGGAAGCGGTCGAGGTTGCGGGCTGTTACAAGCCGCCTGTAGCTAAGCACGGGCCTTGCTAAGGATCGAATCGACAGAGCTGGCCCGGCGAATCTGGACGGTAGGATAATTGGATTTTCTGCCCGATCCGCGGCGATCTTCGCCGCGGATCGGGAGAGAAGATGACGAGACGAGCCCGCCGGAACCACACACCGGCCTTCAAGGCGAAGGTGGCTTTGGCCGCCCTCAAGGGTAACAAGACGCTGTTCCATTCACATGCTCGACGGAAATTACTTTACCGTGAGTAGACCCATCATCAGCGCCTTTACGACGGCGTGTGTGCGGCTGAAGACGCCGAGCTTCGCCTTTGCGCCGTCAGCATGAAATTCGACGCTTTTCACCGAGATCCCGAGAATTGACGCGATTTCCCAAGCCGATTTCCCTTGGGCTATCCATTCGAGGACCTCCCGCTCGCGCGGCGACAAAACGGACCGGCGCCGAGCCGACGTGGCGGTCAGCGATGCCTGGAGAAGAGAGGTGCCCGCTCGATAATGGAAATACAGGGACATCAAATGCAGCAGATGCTTATTATCGTTGATAAATGACTCTGCCTCCGCCGTCATGCCTGGAATAACGATACTTACCGCCGCCGTTTCGACTCCATGCCCGCTAAGCGGAATTGTCACGCCGTTATTCAGGCCGGCGTCCCGGGCTTCACTCATCAATGTCCGCTGCCGGCGACTAAGATCATCCGGCTGCGCGATGTTGGACCAAACAAATGGCAGTTTTCGACGCAATGCCTCGCCGACGATAGGGTCATCGTCAAGATAGCCCTGCGAAAAATAATGCTCGACCCAGCTTTGAGGATAGCTCGAAATCACATAGGGCAACCGCCCTGGGGAGTTGGCCGCCCGTACGATGTGATAGGTATAATATTTGATACCGAAACGCTCGAGCGCGGTGGCAAAGGCGGCCTCAATTTCCGCTAGGGATTCCGCAGCATCGAGTTGGGCCACGAATCGAGCAAGTTCGTCCTCGGCACCTGCCACCCTCGTACCCCGTATGAATGACACTGAGCGCGTGACAGTGCCGGGGAAGATAAAATATTGTCAATTGATGATTTTGCAATCTACACGGCATTTTAGGGAATGCCGAATTCGATGCTAATCAGGGAATTATACGGTTGGTTGGCAACAAAATCGCAATTTTTGGCAACTGACACGGGCTTATTTGCAACAGAATCGACCATTATATTGCGCAAAGCGGCGATGGCCCGCGGGATGGTACCGAATTCCTGTGTCAGCCGAGGCCAACTTCTACGCCGCCCTCGACGGCACACAGGCGATGGCAGCACGACCGGTCGAGGATCGCCGGGTGCTCGGCGGCGTCAAGGCATCCACGCCGAAGGCGGCGCGGAGCACTCCGGGCGGGCATGACCAAATCGCCTGGTCATGCCGCCGAGATGGCCGTCGTCAGGCAGCTTTTCTTGGTCTCATGTCCGTCCAGTGCTGCTCGATATAGTCGAGGCAGCTCTGCCGGTGCTCGGGCCCGAATGCGTTCTTCCAGCCGGCCGGCGGATCGGCGAAGACTGGCCACAATGAATGCTGCCCCTCGTCATTGACCAGAACCAAGAAGGCGCCGTTGTTGTCATCGAATGGATTCGCCATGATTTTCCTCGTTAGCTAGGTTGGTTGAAATTCTTCAGTCGAGCCGCGATAAATGGTCCTATCTGTGCCAGCGATTCGAGCTACATCATGCAAGGGTGCTGAGTGTCGATCTCTTGGACAGGGGCTCCGAAGGACCAGCCAAGCAAATGATAGGGCGCTATTTCGCCGTGCGCTCGACCACTCTGACTTGATCGCCATCGGTTAGGAAACCGGCGCCGGTCTGGACGACGCGGTCTTCGGGGCCGAGTCCTTCGCGAATGGCGATTAAACCCTCGCTGCGCAACCCCGCTTCGATCCTCCGCTCGGCGACGCGGCCATCGTCACTCAATACGAAGACGACCGCCCCGCCATCCTTGGGGAGGACGGCGCCCTCGGGTAGCGTCAGCTGCTCGGTCTCAGCGAGCACCAATTGCCCGGACACGAACATGCCCGCGCTCAACTGGGTGTCGGCCGGGAGTCTGATATGCGCGACCCCATTCCGGGACGACGCATCAACAACCGGGGCAATCGCGCGCACCGTCGCGATGATTGGCGTACCATCGGCACTCGATACCGACAGCCTCACCGGTTGTCCGGGCCGAACGCGGGCGAGAAGCCGGTCCGACACCTGGGCGTCGAGCTCCAATATTCCGTCGCGCTCGATCCGGAACAAGTCGGTCGAGCTGTTGACGACGGCACCGACCCGGATAAGCCGCTTGGTGATGATGCCGGCGGCGGGCGCGCGGATCTCAGTTTGAGCGAGCCGTGCCTGCAACTCGGCTTCGATCCCCTCGGCAAGTTCCACGTCGGCCATGTCGGCCTGGCGCCCCATGCGTGCCGATTGCACACGGGCGCGCGCTGTCGTCGCCGTCGCTTCGCGCGCTTCGGTCGTTTGCACCGAGATGTTACCTGATTTGATCAGCTCGTGCGCACGGACCGCGTCGTTCCCGGCATTATGCGCGGCGGCTTCAGCATCGATGATCGCCGCATCCTGCTGGCCGATCACCGCCTTTGCTCGGTCGATTTGCGCCTGTTTCTGCTTCAACTCCGCGAGGATGACGCTATCGTCGAGCTTGGCCAGCATCTGGCCCGCGGCAACCTTATCGCCTTCATCGACGAGCACGCGGGTCACCGTGAGACCGGCCGCTTCGGTGCCGATCGCTAGATCCTCCCACGGCACCAGGGAACCGGTCACAAGAAGCGTATTGGCCATTGGATGCCGGTCGGCGGGGGCAACCGTAACGGTCAGCGCCGCGCGCGCCGTGCTACCTCCTACTTGGGTGGGGGCTACAGGTGATACCGAATGGGACATGACGGCATAGATCGTGGCCAGCACGGTGGCACATCCAGCACCCATTGCCAAACGGCGGCGCAGTGGCAGTGTAGACCACGACGGTCGGATCGACATCCGTCTTGATGCGAAAGAAAATTGTGGGAACATCCGGCTGCACCTCAAGGGTTGGACAAAGCGGGCACCGCCTCGCCGGAATCCGTCAGCGAAACGATCTTCACGGACAGACCTGAAAATGCGCGCTGAATGGTCATACCCGCACACTAGGCTCTAATTCTTCTACGTCCTCGTTCAGAGACTTGGATGAACTGTCCAGAATTCAGATTCCGGGAGACGCTGCAATCGATCGAGCCGATCACCCCTGCCGCACCGGCGACCGGATACTCTTCGCATACGTGGAACCGCGCGGCCGCGGACACCGGATCGTGCGGCGAGACCTTTCCAACATCAAGCGCGTCATGATCAGTCATGCGATAGTCCAATTTGCCCGGTCTTCCGGCGTGGGCTCTCTCGGAGGAATGCCTACTCCGAAGTTTTTAAGTGCTTTCGGTCACATTATCTTCCAGAATGTTATTCAGATTTTTGTATGAAACAGCCAGAAGCGAGGCTGCCGATCCTATCGATCAGCGGCGGAGGTCATGCCGGTTATCCGCCAAAGATACACCGCTGCGTACGTCGAACGGGCGATTTGCCTAGCTGGCCGCGGCGATAAGATGTTTGGGTGATGCGGAAAGGGGAAATCGAGTGAGCCGGGATGGGGGTTTCGAGCGGGGCTACAGCTTCGATGCCTATCGCCTGTTTCCGGATCTGCGATGCCTGTGCCGGGGCAACAAGATCGTCCATTTGAACCCGACGGCCATGCGCGTGCTGATCGCCCTGGTCGAGCATCTCGACCAAGTCGTCACCAAAGACGAACTCATGAAGCTGGTTTGGTTCGGCAGTGTGATCGACGAGAACAACCTGGCGACCCATATCGGGACCTTGCGCAAGCTCCTCGGGCGCCACGCGATCAAGACCATTCATGGCAACGGCTATCAATTCGCGGCGGCGGTCACATTGCTGAGTGCCGAGTCAACAGCGCCGACCCTGCCGGTACCCGACCTCGTCGGCGCGGCGCCGAAGACCAATCTGGCCCAGCGTTTGGTGCCGATGATCGGCCGTGAGGACGACCTGGCCGGGCTGGAAGACTGCCTCGATCGGCACTGTTTGGTGACGCTGGTCGGCGCTGGCGGCACCGGCAAGACCCGGCTCGCCTTGAGCCTCGGCTGGAAGCTGCTGCCCCGCTTCGCTGACGGGGTCTGGCTGATCGATCTGGCCCCCGTCACGAAGGCGGAAATGATCGCAACCGTGACTGCCGCCGTATTGGGCGTGCCGCTGCATGGTTCGGATACGCCGGTCGAAAGCATCGCGGTCGCCTTGCGCCAGCGGCAGATATTCCTGATCTTCGACAATTGCGACTATTTCGTCGCGGAAGCGGCCGAACTGATCGATGCGCTGCTGGCGCGCGTCCCGGGCCTGTCGGTGCTCGCGACCAGTCAGGAGGTGCTGCGCGTCGCCGCCGAGAAGATTTATCGCCTGGCGCCCTTGCAACTGCCACCGATCGCGGCCGTCGGGGCGAAAGTCAACCCCGACGACGTTGCCGAGTTCGGCGCGATCCAGCTGTTCGTCGAGCGGGCGCAAGCGACTGATCGGCACTTCGTCCTCGACGCCCGCAATGTCCATGCGGTGGCCGATATCTGCCGGCACCTCGACGGAATTCCGCTGGCGTTGGAAATGGCCGCGGCCCTGCTGCCTCTGCTCGGCATCAATGGCATTCGAACGGAACTCAACGAACGGCTGAATATGCTCGCCATCGGCACGCGCGCGGCCGAATCTCGACACCGTACGCTGCGCGATTTGGTGGAATGGAGCTATGGCCTGCTCGATTTGGCCGATCAGCGGCTGTTCCGAGCGCTGGGGATCTGCCCCGGCACGTTTTCGCTCGAAACCGCGGTTACCCTTGCTGACGGCGGCGGGACTTCGCCTTGGCAGGTCCGCCATGCCCTCGGCCGACTGATCAATAAATCGCTGCTGACCGTCGAAACCGGAGAGCCGCCGCGCTACCGGTTGCTGGAAACCCTACGGTTCTATGCCGCCGAGCAGCTGAAGGCGAGCGGCGAAAACGAGGTGATCGCCGAACGGCATGCACAATGTTGTGCGGCATTGTTCGAGCGCGCGGACGACACATGGGAAACCACGCCCGAGTCCGATTGGCTGGCATTGTATCGGCCGGAAATCGACAATGCCAGGGCGGCGCTGGATTGGGCATTCGCCGTCCCGGAACGAGCGCAGATTGCCGTGAGCCTCGCGGGGACGGCGGTGCGCCTTTGGGAAAGGTTGGGTCTGCTGGCCGAGGGCCGGCGTTACGCGGATCGGGCCGTGGTGCTCATCGACCAGCAAACGCCGACGCTAGACGCCGCGCGGCTCTTGAGACAGGCCGGCGGCCTGTGGCAGGATTCCAATCATCTTAAGGCCTTGACGCTGCTGGAGCAGTCGGCCGAGCTTTATCGTCAGCTGGGCGACCGGTTGAACATGGCTTCCGCCCTGGCCGGCGTCGGGGGCAACTACGCTTTCCTCGGCCGCCATGTCGAGGCGAGTGCCGCGCTCTACGAAGCCGAGGCGATTTTGCTGGTAAGCGCCCGCAGAAAGTCGCTATTGGCGGTTATGACCGGTCTTGGGATTATCGCGATTCATATGAAGCTACCAGTTGAGGCTCATCGTTGTTTTGCCCGCGCGCTCGAATTGGCCGGGACACTGAACGACACCGATCGCGAAGATATCATCCGGCTGAACCTCGCTGAATTGGAGTTTGCTCTCGGAAACATAAACGGCGCGGTCGAGCGCGGGGACGAGGCCGTGAGCCGTCTGCGGTCGACCGAAAAACGGTCATATCTGGGGCGGGCATTGAACAATCTTGCCTCATATCTCATCGCGAGCGACGAGGGGGCAGACGTCCGGGGCTTGGCCGATGAAGCATTGTCGCTGTTATGCGAGCATAGCGGCTACCCGGTGCGGACCTGCCTACAGCTCTGGGCACTGCTCGGCGCGTTCGATGGCCACTATCGGGACGCGGCTAAGATCATCGGTTTCGTCGACGCTGGGTACGCTGCCGCCGGCGAGATCCGAGAAGCGACCGAGGGCCACGTCTATATCCGCCTGCAAAAACTTTTGGCCTCGGCGCTGCCTCCAGCGGATATCCAGGCATATGCCGCCGAGGGCGCCCGATGGCTGGAACATCAGGCTGTGGCTTTTGTCTATGACCGCCTGATTTTTCGACGATGATGCGCCTTGAAGCGTACTGGAACTCGATTGCGGAGTTTCCGAATCGCGTTCCGGCGCTCCGCCATCGAGATCCTCGCTGACCTCTCTGGAACGAAAGAGTGACCGCGCACCTTATACCAGCCTTCGGAACTGCTGACTCTGGGGGTTGCCTCTTGGGGGCATGCCAAGGCGGGCTGATTTCGATTCGATGCTCTGATTCGGTCGGAGGATGTGTCGGATGAGCGCTGTGGAGATTACGCG
>JBAVTK010000573.1:0-19445 GCA_049696095.1 Aliidongia sp.
AACATGCCGAAAGCTCGCTATCTCATTCTGGGAATATCTCGGCACGCGCCTCGGCGCCGCGGTCACAAACCCAGTCCCACCACTGCCGAAAATCGTTACCGACCGCTGCGCCCCAGCCTGATCGCCCGGACTTTTGCCCCAGTCACACCGGCCCGGCGAAATAACGCGCCATCCCCCAGAACGCATCCAGCCCCTGAACGGCGACGAGGCAATCGCCGGCCGTCATATGACGACGAAATTCCGCCATCAACGCCACGTAATCCGGCACCTTGGGCGTCACCCCATTGCGATAGGCCGTGGCGCGCTGGAGACAGCCAACGGTCGCCAGCAGCCAGAACGCCGAATTCGATTACAGCCACTGGTCGCTATGCTAGGCCAGTGCCCACAGATTGAGTCGCATGTAGTAAAGCGGCGGGTGATTGTCGAAGCGCACGACGAACGCAATCGATTTCAAGAACGACAAATTCGCCAAACTTGCGGCCCAGAGTTCATCTTCGGTCAGGACCGCGTTGCCCGGTAATGTGCTGATCAGCGTATAGAAACTGGCAGCGAGCACCAGAAGGGTGGCCGAGACACTGAGAAAGATCTGGTTCCGATTGAGCGTGAGTGACGGGCGCGCCATGTTGGATATGTCCGAAAGGGGCGGACCATCCGAGGCCGTTCCGCGCGAGGGTAGCCGGAACGCTAGCCGCCGAACAGTGCCGATTGCGGAAAACGCAACGGCGCTTGACCGGCTCGCCGCGGGTGACTAGACCGGTTCGATGCTGATCAAACTCCTGGTCCTGGCGCTTGCCGCCTATGGGATCTGGCGGCTTTGGCGCCAGATCGCCGTGCCGCCGCATCAAGACGACAATCCCGTCAGCGGGCGCCATCGCGCGCCGCCGCGCGGCGGTTCCGCGGTCGGCGGCATCGAGGACATGACCAAATGCCACGTGTGCCGAACCTATGTCGGCGCATCGGCCGCCGCCTGCGGGCGGCAGGATTGCCCGCGGCGCGGTTGACCCTCCGGGGCATGCGAATTACCGTCGCAGCCGGCTTTTCGATCGATCCAAGGATATTTCCGGCATGCTGGCGGCATCGACCCCCCCGTCTGATATCAGCTTTCAGGCGCTGATCCTGCGCTTGCAGCGCTTTTGGGCGGAGCAAGGCTGCGTCATCCTGCAACCTTACGACACGCATGTCGGCGCCGGCACCTTCCACCCCGCGACGACCTTGCGCTCGCTCGGCCCGGACCCCTGGCGCGCGGCCTATGTTCAGCCGTGCCGCCGGCCGACCGATGGCCGCTATGGCGAGAACCCGAACCGCTTGCAGCATTATTATCAGTTTCAGGTGATCCTGAAACCGTCGCCGGAAAACAGTCAGCAGCTTTACCTCGACTCGCTGGCTGCCCTCGGCATCGATTCGAGCCTGCATGATATCCGCTTTGTCGAGGATGATTGGGAAAGCCCGACGCTCGGGGCCTGGGGTCTCGGCTGGGAATGCTGGCTCGACGGCATGGAGGTCAGCCAATTCACCTATTTCCAGCAAGTCGGCGGCATCGAATGCGCGCCGGTCTCGACCGAACTGACCTATGGGCTGGAGCGGCTGGCGACCTATATCCAGGGCGTCGAGAGCATCTATGACCTGGATTACAACGGGGCGGCCGGCCCGGCCCGGATCACCTATGGCGATGTTTTTTTGCGTAATGAGCGGGAATTCTCCGCCTATAATTTCGAGCATGCCGATGTGCCCAAGCTGTTCCAGCATTTCCGCGACGCGGAAGAGGAATGCCGGGCATTGCTGGAAGCGGGCCTGCCGCTGCCGGCCTATGATCAATGCATGAAGGCGAGCCATGTGTTCAATCTGCTCGATGCGCGCGGCGTGATCAGCGTGACCGAACGGGCGAGCTATATCGGCCGGGTCCGGGCGCTGGCCAAGGGTTGTTGCGAAAAATGGCTCGACCCCACACCCAAGGCCGCGTGAGCCATGCCTGATCTTTTGCTTGAACTTCTGTCCGAAGAGATCCCAGCCAGCATGCAGGCGCGTGCGGCCGAGGATCTGTGTCGCCTCGTTGAGGCCAAGCTCGCGGCGTTGCAGCTTTCCGGCAGTTCGGCGCGCAGCTATGTCACGCCGCGCCGCCTGGCCCTGGTGGTCGAGGGCCTGCCCGAGCGCCAGCCCGATCGCGAAATCGAGGTGAAAGGCCCGCGTGTTGGGGCACCCGAACAAGCGATCGCCGGCTTCCTGCGCTCGGCCGGGCTTGCCTCGATCGACCAGACCGAAATCCGCGACACCGGCAAGGGCAGCTTCCATTTCGCGGTCAGCCGGGCGGCGGGCCAATCGATCGAGGCCGCGCTGGTGCCGCTCCTGACCGAGGTGCTGGACACTTTCCCCTGGCCGAAATCGATGCGCTGGGGCGAACATACTGTGCGCTGGGTCCGGCCGCTGCATAATATCCTGGCGATTCTGACCCGGCCGGGCAGCCGCACGATTGTGCCGCTTGCCTGGGTACTCGATCGCGGTGGTGCGGCGTTGACGGCGAATGCCGAGACATGCGGCCACCGCTTCATGGCGCCGGAACCGTTCGAAATCGATGATTTCGCGGATTATCAGGCAAAGCTACGCGCAGGTTACGTCATGCTCGACCCGGCCGAGCGCAAGCGCGTCATCCTGGAGGAGGGCGCCAAACTGGCCGCCGCCCAGGGCTTGCGCGTCAAGGACGATCCCGGCCTGCTCGACGAGGTGGCCGGGCTGGTCGAATGGCCGGTGGTGCGGATCGGCCGGATCGAACCGCGCTTCATGGATCTGCCGGGCGAGGTGCTGACCGTCTCGATGCGGACCCACCAGAAATATTTCGCCTGCGAAACGAGCGACGGGAAGGTGGCGCCGTTCTTCATCGTGGTCGGCAACAATGAAACCCGCGACGGCGGGGCGGCGATGGTCGCCGGCAATGAGCGCGTGCTGCGCGCGCGGCTGTCGGATGCACAGTTCTTCTGGGATCTGGATCGGAAGACGACGCTACGGAGCCGGATCGAGAAGCTCAAGGAGCGGGTGTTTCACGCCAAGCTCGGATCGATCTATGACAAGGCCTATCGAATGGTAGATGTGGCCCGCGGTCTTCTTGGATTTGTGGATAAGTATTACGATAGCCATACACGTGATATGGCGCTTCAAGCCGCTGAAATGGCTAAGGCTGATCTATCGAGCGCGCTTGTTGGTGAGTTCCCCGAGCTGCAAGGGGTCATGGGGCGCTACTTAGCACTCAATGACCACCTAGAACCTGAGATTGCCAACGCGATCGGGCGGCACTACGCGCCGGCTGGCCTCAGCGACACAATTCCGACGGATCTTCTCGGTATTGTGGTGGCGATCGCTGATAAAATTGATACCTTAGCCGGGTTCTTCGCGATCGGCGAAAAGCCAACTGGATCGAAGGATCCCTTCGCGCTGCGTCGGGCGGCGCTGGGTGTGATCCGGATCATTCTCGGCAACGACTTACGGATACCTTTGTCGGGTGTGATTCGCGGAGCCCTTCGGGAAGTGGATTTATCACCGGGGTTTCAACCAGGTCCCGGAGCACATGCATGGTCGCCCGCGAACGAAGCGGAACTGCTCAATTTTTTTGCCGATCGCCTGAAGGTCTTCTTACGGGATCAAGGCATCCGGCATGATCTCGTCGCCGCGGTATTTGCGCTCGGCAACATCGACGATCTAGTGCTGTTGCGCGAGCGGGCTCGGGCACTTCAAGAGTTCCTATTCACCGATGATGGTGCCAATCTGCTGATCGCCTATCGCCGAGCTTCCAAGATTGCGGAGATCGAGGGGAGGAAGGACGGTCTGGACTATCGCACAGATGTGCTTCCTTTGCAGCAATACGGGAAAGGGGAGTTTCCTCTGGAACAATTAGAGCAGTATCAGGAGAAAGAACTCGCAAATGCTATGTTGGAGATCACACCCGCCGTCGTCACCTTTCTAGAGCGAGAAGATTTCACTGGAGCAATGGCGGAATTGTCCAAACTACGTAGGCCACTAGATGATTTTTTTGAGCACGTAACGGTCAACGTGGAAAATAGGTACACAAGGCGTGCTAGGCTGCGGCTTCTGGGGCAGATCTGGGCCTTGGTTGGCAGAGTAGCGGATTTTTCCAAGATCGAAGGGTAATATCATCCAGTGCCGACTCCCTCTCCACCCTCGGGGGTGGAGAGGGTCAGGGTGAGGCGGGGGAAACTCGGGCGCCGGCCAGTTCGCCCGCGGCACCCACCTCATCCTAAATCCTTCTCCCCCCTGAAGAAGGGCGGAGAAGGACTTGCTCAGGAACCGCGGCATAGAGGGACAGACAGACGATGGCGAAATGGGTCTATAGCTTTGGCGACGGCGCCGCCGAGGGGCGTGCCGAGATGAAGAATCTGCTGGGCGGCAAGGGGGCCAATCTGGCGGAGATGTGCAATCTCGGCCTGCCTGTGCCGCCGGGGCTCACCATCACGACCGAGGTCTGCACCTATTTCTACGAGCACGGCCAGAGCTATCCGGCCGATCTGAAATCGGCGGTCGAGGCCGGGCTTGCGCGGATCGAGCACTTGATCGGGGCCGGCTTCGGCGATGCCGAAAACCCGCTGCTGGTCTCCGTCCGCTCGGGTGCCCGTGCCTCGATGCCGGGCATGATGGATACCGTGCTGAATCTCGGCCTGAACGATGTCACGGTCGAGGGGCTGGCCAAGCGGAGCGGCGATCCGCGCTTTGCCTATGACAGCTATCGCCGCTTCATCCAGATGTATGGCCAGGTCGTGCTTGACGTCGAACATCATCTGTTCGAGGAAATCCTGGAGGAGCACAAGCTCGAAACCGGCGCCAGCCTCGATACCGAACTCAGCGCCGATGATTGGCGGATCGTGGTCGAGGGTTTCAAGGAGGTCGTGCAGAGCCATCTGGGCCAGCCCTTCCCACAGGATCCGCACGATCAGCTTTGGGGCGCGATCGGTGCCGTGTTCGGCAGTTGGATGAATCAGCGCGCCATCACCTATCGCCGGCTGCACGAGATCCCGGCCGGTTGGGGCACCGCGGTCAATGTCCAGGCCATGGTGTTCGGCAATATGGGCGAGGATTGCGCGACCGGCGTCGCCTTTACCCGCAATCCATCGACCGGGGCCAACGAGTTCTATGGCGAATATCTGGTCAATGCCCAGGGCGAGGATGTCGTAGCCGGCATTCGCACGCCGCAGCATCTGACCGTGGCCGGCAAGCAGGCCAACGGCTCGACTTTGCCGGCGATGGAAGAGGTCATGCCGGCGGTCTATGAGCAATTGCTTAAGGTCCGCACGCTGCTCGAATCCCATTACCGTGACATGCAGGACATCGAATTCACGGTTCAGCAGCACAAATTATGGATGCTGCAAACCCGCAACGGTAAGCGCACCGCGCCGGCCGCTCTCAAGATCGCGGTCGATCTGTGCCGCGACGGGGTGATCGATACAGTCGAGGCGATCAAGCGGATCGACCCGGCGTCGCTCGACCAATTGCTGCATCCGACGCTCGATCCCAAGGCAGACAAGCAAGTGCTGGCCAAGGGGCTGCCGGCTTCGCCCGGTGCCGCGTCGGGCGAAGTCGCGTTCTCGGCCGAGGATGCCGAGGCGCTCGCCACCAAGGGGCGCAGCGTCATTCTGGTGCGGATCGAGACCAGCCCGGAGGATATTCACGGCATGCATGCCGCCAAGGGCATCCTGACCACGCGCGGCGGCATGACCAGCCACGCCGCCGTGGTTGCGCGCGGCATGGGCCGCGCTTGCGTCGCCGGGGCGGGCGATCTGCGCGTCGATTACAAGGCGCAATGCTTCTCGGTCATGGGCACCACGGTCAAGGCCGGCGACATCATTACGATCAACGGCTCGACCGGCGAAGTGATTCTGGGCGAGATGCCGACGCTCCAGCCTGATCTCTCGGGCGATTTCGCCGAACTGATGGTCTGGGCCGACAAGATCCGCACCATGAAGGTGCGCGCCAATGCCGAAACGCCGCTCGATGCCCGCACGGCCCGCAAATTCGGCGCCGAGGGCATCGGCCTGTGCCGGACGGAGCATATGTTCTTCGAGGCCGACCGTATCCTGATCGTGCGCGAGATGATCCTGGCCGAGGATACATCAGGCCGCCGCGCGGCACTCGACAAGCTCTTGCCGATCCAGCGCGCCGATTTCGTCGAGCTATTTCGCATCATGGCCGGCTTGCCGGTGACGATCCGGCTGCTCGATCCACCGCTGCATGAATTTCTGCCGAAAAGCGACGCCGAATTCGCCGAGATCGTCAAGGCGACCGGCAAGGATCTGGATTATGTCCGCCATCGCGCCGCGGCCTTGCACGAGACCAACCCGATGCTCGGCCATCGCGGTTGCCGGCTCGGCATCACGTACCCGGAAATTTACGAGATGCAGGTGCGGGCGATCTTCGAGGCGACGGTCGCGGTCGCGGCCGAGACCGGCGCCACGATCAAGCCCGAGATCATGATTCCGCTGGTCGCGCTCAAGACGGAGTTCGACATTCTGAAGGCGATGGTCGATGCGATCGCAGCCGACATCGGCAAGGCCAGCGGCACCAGGCTCGATTATCTGGTCGGCACGATGATCGAGTTGCCGCGCGCGGCGCTGACCGCCGGCAAGATCGCCGAGAGTGCCGAATTCTTCAGCTTCGGCACCAACGATCTGACCCAGACGACCTTCGGCCTGTCGCGCGACGATGCCGGCAGTTTCCTCGGCGCCTATCAGCGCCAAAACATCATCGAGCGCGACCCCTTCGTCTCGATCGATGTCGAGGGTGTCGGCGAGTTAGTCGAGATCGCCTGCGCGCGCGGGCGCAAAACAAGGCCGGACATCAAGCTCGGCATTTGCGGCGAGCATGGCGGCGATCCGGCTTCGATCCAGTTCTGCGCCTCGGTCGGGCTCGATTACGTGTCGTGCTCACCCTATCGCGTGCCGATCGCGCGCCTCGCCGCCGCCCACGCGGCCCTCGCAGCAGGCCATGGCGCCGGCAGCAACGCTTGACCATGCCGCCATCGCCCCCTGACGGGGCGATGGCGGCATGCTTCGTAGAAACAGCCGGATCGTCAGACTTCCCCGGCTCGAAGCTGTGCGACCGCGGCTTGGCGGATCGCGTCCCAATTGGGGAAGGGCGGCCCGGCGCTGTCGGCCAGACCCCACAGCACGCATTCGGCGGCGCGACGCCCGACCAGACCAGCACTGACCTGTCTCGCGCCGTTCACGGTGATTTTGTTCCACAGCGCGATGGCAGCCGGTACGGCGTCGAACGAGCCTTCATTGGCCAGGCGCAGCGCCGAAGAACTCCCGAGGCCCGCCAGACCGATATTGTAGCTCAGCGACAGCAACGCCGAAAACTGATTGTCGCCGAGCGGCTTGGTGACAAGAGTTCGCAGGCGCGTCACTCGCGAATCAAGTTCGGTCTGAAGGGCCGTGTCGGCCTGGGCCTGCGTCCATTTCAAGCCGGCCTTTATGTCGGCCCCGGTTTGGCCCCAGCCGATCGTCCAGACGCCAGCACCGTCCTGATAGGCGGTAAGGCGACAGGATTCCATGGTCTTGATGAGATCGACGCCCGCGAGAGAACATTTCATGACTGCCTCGTACCGTTATGTATCACTGGTTCGCTTGCTCGCGCAAGACGGACAGGTGACCGATACCATACACGCCCCCGTTATGGGATAGATGTTTTTACGCCCCCGGCACTCGCGGTCTGGGTTCTGAGATAGGCGTCGATACGCGCATCCAGCCCCTGGCGGAGATTCATGTAAAACAGGTTATAGTCATAAATATGATAATTGCCGCCGAAAACCCCGAAGGTAAGCCCCGGATCGTCGGTCGGCGGCGTGACCAGCAGGACCCCATCAGCGCATGCCGCACCGGTTAACTGTTTGCGCAGCGGCGGCATCGGCAAGTTCTCCGCGACGAATGCCAATCCGCCGAGATTTGCTGTGGCAGGCGCGCTGCCATCCAGCGTGCCGGTCAGCGGATTGACGCACGTGATCGGACGCCCGGCGATCGGCTGATAGGTCTTGTCCAACCAGATCGTCGAGGTTTGCTGCCACACCGCGCGATTGGCCGTGGGGGAGAGCGAGTTCCAGGTCAGGTAGCAGCCAATATCGGACGGGTGGCGGCACGGGCCGATGCCGTCCGGCAGGTTGAGATCACGGGGAATGGCATAGCCGACCAGATAGGCCGCGACCAATTGGTGGGCGAGCGGCGTGCCGGCGATGCGCTCCTGCAGCAACCGCATGCCGTGGAGCGATCCCTGGCTGTGGCCGGCGAGAATGAAGGGCCGCCCGTGATTGCGATGGGTGATGAACTCGTCGAAGGCGCGCAGCACATCCTGATAGGCAAAATCGAGCGCCGCCATTTCGGAGGTGCCTTTACCCATGAAGGCATAAAGCGTCGCTTGGCGATAACGGGGGGCATAGATCTGGCAACAACCATTGAACGCGCCGATCTGGTATCGACCAACCCCGCCCTCAAGCATGCTGCGCGTCTCGCCACCTTCCTCATAGGGTGCGTTCCAACCTGCGCGGTCAAAATAGGTGGTCGGATGGATAAAGAAAACATCGACCTTTGCGGTCGCCTCGGCATCGGCGGCCCCGCTGCCGGGCGGAACCACCGTCGCCGGTCCCGGATGGCCGGGTAAAGCGAGCCATGCAGTCTCGCGCGAATAGTCCGGTGTCGGCGGCGACAGGGCGGGATCGAACGCATGCCAAGGGGCAAACAGCACTAGATTGCGGAAATGCGGGCTGTAATAAAACGCACCGCCCGCTACCGCCGCCACGACACACACTGCCGCGAGCCCCCACAAAATTCGCCGAATCATCGCCGCTCCCCGTGCCGTCCGCATCTGCTTATCCATCGTACGAGTTACCATGGCGCCGCCGGGACCGGTAGTCACGATCGGGCGAGCCGCGGCGGCTTATGCGCCACTCGCTTCTCAGATCCCCGAAAACCGACTTTCATTATGTTGCGGCGCACAATATTCTGTGGGAACTGCATCGGCAGGGAGAGTAGGTCATGCGCGCACCGCATTTTCAGGGTAATATCGTCGTCTCGAATCTACCAGGAGAGTTCACCGCCAGCGAACTGGCGGCACTGTTCGACGAGTTCGGGCTAGTGCTCGGCGCCCAGATGGACCGCACGCGAGCCGGCAAGGGCAGCATCATCCTGGCGCCAGAGCCCGCGGTCACGCGTGCGATCGAAGCCTTGACCGGCCGTATTCTGGCTGGCCGCACTCTCAAGATCGGTCGCGCGCCGGCACCGCCCAAGCGGGCGAAGGTCGCCGCGCCCCCGGTTCGGAGCATCGAACGGCCGCCATCGGTCGGAGGTGATCGAATCGCCGAAGCGATCCGGCGGTTTCGCGCCTCGCCCGAAACAAGCCCGGCCGCTGCCCACGCGCCGGTACCGACCCGCTCGGTCGTGGTCGAATATCGCAAGACCCGCCGGATCGAGATTCCGCCCCATGTCTTGATCGCCGCGCGCGGATAAGGCGGGCGCGGCAAGGGCAGGGCTGCTATCATAGGGCGAGCGCAGCAAATCACAGGGCGACGATCGTGACTTTTCCGAACCCGCATTTCGTCGAAACCAACGGCCTGCGCATGGCGGTATATGAGCAGGGCGGCGGCGTGCCGGTCGTGCTTTGCCATGGCTTTCCCGAACTGGCGTTTTCCTGGCGGCATCAATTGCCGGCACTGGCCGAAGCCGGCTTCCGGGCGATCGCACCCGATCAGCGCGGCTACGGTGCGACCGGCGGTCCGAAGGGCAGGGCGGCCGTACCGCTGTACGACATGCCCCATCTGACCGGCGATCTGGTCGGGTTGCTCGACGCGCTCCAATTGGACAAGGCGGTGTTCTGCGGCCATGACTGGGGCGGGTTGGTGGTCTGGCAGATGGCGTTGATGCATCCGGCCCGGGTAGCCGGGGTGATTGGCGTCAACACCCCTTTCCTGCCACGGCCACCCGGCGACCCGATCGAGCGGTTTCGTCAGTCATTCGGCGACGATATGTATATCGTGCGCTTCCAGCGCTGGGGCGAGGCTGAAGCGGTGCTTGACGCCGATATCGCCCGCTCAATGCGCTTTTGGTACCGCAAAAACCGGATGACCCTGGCCGAATATGACCGCCTGCCTGCGGAGCGCAAGAATCTGGCGCTGCTCGACGTTTTTCAGGCGCCGGAAGAACGCTGGTCGGCACCGCTGGTCATGAGCGAGACCGAATTGGCGGTCTATATCCAGGCATTCGAGCGTAGCGGCTATGAAGGCGGCATCAATTGGTATCGGAATTTCACCCGGAACTGGGCGATGAGTGCGGGGCTGGTCCAGCGCATCAAGGTGCCCTGCCTGATGATTTCGGCGGCCGACGATGTCGTGCTGCGGCCGGAGATGGCGCACGGGATGGAAGACCATATCCCGGATCTGGAAAAACACGTGATCGCCGATTGCGGTCACTGGACCCAGTCTGAGCAGCCGGAGGCGTTGAATCGGCTGATGGTGGATTGGCTGGAGCGGCGATTCGGGTGAGGTATAAGGGGGCGCGACCAGCCTTCCGCGCGGTGCACCAAAGTGCCGGGGCCTGGTCGAGCCCCCGCGAGCATCCTGGCCTCGGTGTCGGAGCCATGGGGTAAATCGGCATTAGCCGTTCAATCCGGAAACATTCGGTGGTTGGAAGCGCCGAATGTTTCCAGCTGCGCGTGTGGCGCAGCGGATTGAGAGCCATATTTGGATTTATATAACCTACATATAATAATAGCTTATTTGCGCGACAGGCATCAAAGCTATGTGCCGGCACGATAAAGAGATGATTCCGTCGAATGCGGCAAATCCGGCTCCGCGGGCGATAGTCTATCGTTGCATCGTTGCTCTTAAAATGTTACCTGTGGTTGGCGATCGGGAGTGGCTCGACCGTTAGATGATCAAAGTATCATTCCTATCAGGAGCATAAAATGAGCGAAATCAAAGGAAATGGAAATGTAACGTCGGACATGATGGCGACGGCAGATTCAAGTAATGTTAAATTATCGTATGTGTGTTCTGTCGATTATATAAACTTAACGACGTTTCTCACGTTCGAAGGTGCGTGGTCTGTAACAGAAGACGCAGTACCACCGTTTAATATCACAAAAACGACCACTCCGAATGGAACACAATTTGGTTTTTGTTTTCAGAACATTACGTCATACTCCGGTGAGTGTGTTGTATCTTCTACAGATTATGGGTCTCAAAAATTGACAATATCCTTCCCGTGGCCACCCTCTGGTACATAATAGTACCGGAAAATTCTGTTTCGGCCTGACCGGCGGCGACGTCAGCAATGACGTCGCTCCATCATGCTTCCGATTGCCATCTCGTCCGATTTAGAATCATGTAAGATATCGAAAGGCTGACGTGAGCCGCTACGACTCACAGAGGCTGCCGAAGCAAGCTTGATCGATAGGAGCGGCGAGATGGTGATGCGACAGTCGCGGAATATCCGCGCATTGCTGATCGGCGTTGCCTTGCTCATTGCTCCCCTATGGTCGCGTGTGGTGCCCGCCGCGGAGCCGGAGTCAGTTCTGCGGGTTGCGGTATCAAGTCTGCCGCGAAGCCTATTTCCAATCGGCACTGGGACCACCGAGATGAGGTATCTTCATGGTTTTGTCAGCCGCTCGCTGACTCTCTATGATAAATCCTGGGCAGTCGCCTGCGCGCTTTGTACCGAGTTGCCCAGTCTGGAAAATGGTCATGCCAAAATCGTCGAGCGGGCCGATGGCAGCACAGGCATCGACGTCACTTTTGAACTCACCCATGATCTCGCTTGGGATGACGGGGTACCGGTGACGAGTGCAGATGTATTGTTTGCAATTGAGGTTGCGCATAAGCTTGGCAGCGGTGCCGCCGGGCTATCCAATATTCTCGATGCGGTCGCGCAGGATGATCATCATTTCACATTGATGGTGTCAGGCGTCCGGTTTGACTATAACCGCATGGAGGATCTTTTCCTCCTGCCGGCCCATCTCGAAAAGGCGGCGTTCGAGTCTGCGGCAACGCCGGCCGATTACCGGGCGCTTTCGCGCTACACGACCGATCCGACGGCAATCGGCTTGTCTTATGGTCCGTACCGTATCGCATCGGTCGATCCGAACCAGATCGCTTTGGTCAGAAATCCGCGTTGGGCCGGCAAGCAACCCCATTTCGATCGGATCGAGTTGCGGCAATTCGCCGATCTCGCGGTGGCCGGTGCTGAGCTTGACGCGGGCAGGATCGACATGTTCGCGGGCGAGACGGGGGGTGATCTTGGCGGCGTCTATCGCCTGGAAGCCCAGGACAAGAACTCCGCCTACAACTTCATCTACAAGCCGACGCTGAATTACGAGCACATCGACATCAATCTCAGCAACGACATCCTGCGCGACAAGCGCATCCGCAAGGCGCTGTTGCTCAGCCTCGATCGGCCGATCGCGATCGAAGGGCGTGACCAGCGGACGATGGGCGAAGCGCCGCGCAGCTTTCTGCCGCCGGCGTCGCCCAATTTCGATCCGACCCTGCCGATGGCGCCCTACGATCCGCCCCAGGCGGCGATGTTGTTCGATTCGGCTGGGTTCGCGCGCGGCGCCGATGGGATTCGGGTCGATCCACAGGGCCGACGGCTCGCTTTTCGCCTCGCGGCCCAGCTTGATTCCGACCGCAACCGCCGACTCGTCGAAAAAATTCGAGAGCAATGGCACGATGCCGGTGTCGATATTACGTTCGAAGACCGCCGCATGAGCGAGACGCTCCCGAAGCGGCAGTTCGATCTGGCCTATTACGTCTGGACCAATGTGCCGGAATTCCTGCTGGAGCCGGTCTATGGAAAATCGGGGATTCCCAGTGCCGAAAACGAGTTTCGCGGTCTCAATTTTCCCGGTTTCGATAATGACGAGATGAACAAGGTGGTCGCCGCCCTGGCCACTGAAATGGCACCGGGCAAGCGGCTGCTGCTGTGGCGGCGCGCCCAGCAGATCTATGCCGACGAATTGCCGGCATTGCCTCTCGCCTTCGGGCCGCAGGAATATATTCTACCGGCCACGATGACCGGGGTGGAGCCGACCGGTCATATGATCCCGATCAGCTATTGGGTCGAAGACTGGAAATTGCGGTAGGTGCCGTGGATGGCTGCATGAGAGACTGCCGCTGACCGACGTTTTTTCTCAGGCATGTATCGTCCCTTGACTGATTCCGACGATTTCCCCGATCTTGATCCGCTGGCACCGCGCCGCAATCCGGCGCTGGTTGGGCATGTGGTGGCCGAGCTGGCGCTGCTTCAAGCCGCCGAGAGTGGGCGGCTGCCGCATGCCGTCATGCTGGGTGGCCCGCGCGGCATCGGCAAGGCGACACTTGCTTTCCGCTTTGCGCGCTGGCTGCTGGCCCGCGCCGAACGAGGCGAACCTAGCTTGTTCGGCAGCCCAGCACCGGCCTCGACCCTGGCGCTTGATCCTGAACATCCGGTCGCGCGGCGGATCAGCGCCGGCGGCCATGCCGACCTCTTGACGGTCGAACGCGGATGGGATGCCAAGCGCAAGAAGCTGCGTGGTGAAATCGTCGTTGATGATGTCCGCGCGGTCGCCGGATTCCTGCGGCTGACTCCGGCCGAAGGTGGCTGGCGGGTCGTCATCGTCGATAGCGCCGATGAGATGAATCGAAATGCGGCCAATGCCTTGCTCAAGGTTCTTGAGGAACCACCGCGTCGGGCGCTACTGTTGCTGATCTGTCACGCGCCGGGCCGGCTGTTGCCGACCATCCGCTCTCGCTGCCGAAAGCTCGCACTTCAGCCCTTGGCCGAGGAAGAAGTCGTGGTACTGATCCGCCAGCATCGCCCGGCGGTCTCTGCGACGGATGCCGCGGCCCTGGCGCGGCTCGGCGACGGATCGATCGGGCGCGCGCTCGAACTGGCCGATGCCGGCGGGCTGGCGCTCTACCGCGGTCTCATCGAGCGACTCGGCGAATTGCCTAGATTGGATATTCCGGCGTTGCACCGGCTGGCCGATAGCATGGCCGGGGCCGACGCCGAGGATGCGTTTCGCACGCTGACCGAATTGCTGCTCGATTTTCTGTGCCGGCTGGTCACGGGGGCGGCCGACGGCAATCCGCGCGAGGTTCTGGCTGGCGAGGCGGAACTGCTCTGTCGTCTCGGCGCGCGAACCCGGCTTGATCGCTGGATCGAGGTATGGGAAAAGCTGCGAACCTTGTTCGGCAAGGCCGATGCGATCAATCTCGACCGCAAGCAGGTCGTGCTGGACGCATTCTTTACCGTGGAGGCAGCGTCGCGCTGAGACCCCCGATCGGAGACCCGGATGGAAGCTCGGCCGCCTTTCTACATCACCACGCCGATCTATTACGTCAACGGCAGGCCACATATCGGCCACGCCTACACGACAATCGCCTGTGACGTGATCGCCCGGTTCATGCGGCTCGACGGGCGGCGTGTGCATTTCCTGACCGGGACCGACGAGCACGGCCAGAAGGTCGAGAAATCGGCCGCCGCCGCCGGCCTGTCGCCGCTCGAATTCTGCGACGAGATCGCCGACACGTTTCGCGGCCTGACCAAAGCACTCGATATCACGAATGACGATTTCATCCGCACCACCGAGCCGCGCCATATCCGGGCCTGTCAGGATCTGTGGCGGCGGCTGGCCGAACGCGGCGAAATCTATCTCGGCTCTTATTCCGGCTGGTATGCGGTGCGCGACGAGGCGTTTTATACCGAAGGCGATCTGAGCCCGCCCGATGCGTCCGGCACGCGGTTCGCACCGACCGGCGCGCCGGTCGAATGGGTCGAGGAGCCGAGCTATTTCTTCCGCCTGTCGGCCTGGGGCGATCGGCTGTTGGAATTCTACGCGGCCAACCCGGATTTCATCCGGCCGGAAAGCCGGCGCAACGAGGTGCTCAGCTTCGTCAAATCGGGTTTGCGCGATCTCTCAGTGTCACGCACCAGCTTTTCCTGGGGCGTACCGGTGCCGGGCGATCCCAAACACATCATGTATGTCTGGCTCGACGCGCTGACCAATTACATCACGGCACTGGGTTATCCCGATACCGAAGCCGAATCGTATTGCAGCTTCTGGCCGGCCGACCTGCATATGATGGGCAAGGATATCGTCCGGTTCCATGCGGTCTATTGGCCCGCCTTCCTGATGGCGGCCGGGCTTCAGCCGCCGAAAACGGTCTTCGCCCATGGCTGGTGGACCGCCGACGAAGAGAAGATGTCGAAATCGCTCGGCAATGCGATCGATCCTCTCGAACTGATCGCTCAATACGGGCTCGATCCGGTACGACATTTCCTGATGCGCGAGATACCGTTCGGGCAGGATGGCGATTTCTCGCATCGGGCACTGATCGGTCGGATCAATGCTGATCTCGCCAATAATCTGGGTAATCTGGTGCAGCGGACGCTGAGTCTGGTGCAGAAGAATCTCGGCGGCATCGCGCCGGCTCTGACCGATCCGTCGGCGGAAGACGAGGTCTTGCTCGGCGCCGCGCGGGCCTTGCTGCCGGCCTTGCGTGACGCGATGGCGCGAACCGAGCCGCACACCATGCTGAATCGGCTGTTCGACATTGCCGACGCCGCCAATCGCTATATCGACACTCAGGCACCCTGGGCACTGAAAAAGACCGATCCGGCGCGGATGGCGACCGTGCTGGCGGTGCTGGTCGAGATTATCCGGATCGTGGTGATCTTGGTGCAGCCGGTCATGCCGACCGCGGCGGCGGCGATCCTCGATCAATTGGCGCTGCCGCCCGATGCGCGAGATTTCGCCGCGATTGCGCGCGGGTCGGTTCCGGCCGGCACAGTCCTGCCGCCGCCCAAGGGAGTTTTTCCGCGTATCGAGACCAAGAGAATCTGAGCCTGAGTCTCCCAGGCGAGCTCGCCCGTATACGAGTAAAAGGCTGTAATGCCAACGATCGACCTGCTGGTCTTGTTCGCCGCCGACATTCGCCGATCGCGCGCGGCCAATCCGGCGATCTCCGGTGACGGCACGGCACTTGAGCTGCTGATAGCACCGCGCTTCCAACGCCTGATCGAAGATATGCTGCCCACCTTGTCGGTGGTGCCGCTACAGGTTCTGCCTGAATATCGGCATCCAGGCGTGGGGTGGCCGGATTTGGCTTTTGCCGCGCCAGGCGCACCGGCGCGGGCCTTCATAGAGCTGAAGATCCCGACGAAATCCATCGAACCGGGCCAGTTGCGCGATCACGATGCCGATCAGTTCAAGCGCTTCTGCGAACTTCCGCTCTGGGCGCTGACGAACACCACGAGCATTCGGCTGTACCGGCGCGGCGATCTGCTCGATTCGGCGCCCGTGGTTCCCGCCGAAACACTCGATCCCGCGACTTCCGCCGCCGCGGCCGAAAGGCTGATTCGAGAGGCCGACGCCGCTGGCTTCGAGCGGATCGTCGGACTGCTTGCTCAAGCGCGCCAGCCTGAACCCCGCGATGCGAATGAAATCGCTCAAGTCCTGGCCCATGCGGCCCGGCTTGTCCGCGCAGTCGTCGAGGCGCAATGCCGTGAGGGCCTCGATCCCGTGGTGTCGAACCTGCGCGCCGGTTTCGATCAGACCCTGTTCGCCCGCGCGGAAGCGGGTGGCTACGACGCGGCCAATGCCGATGTACTATTCGCCTCGGCGTTCGCGCAAACGCTCATCTTTGGCTTGTTGTTAGCACGTGAGGCGGCGGCGACAGATATCGGGCCGGACGCCTATCGATTATTGCCTGAAGGCACATATCCCTTGCTGCGCGGTGCGCTCCGTGCGCTGACCATGGACGAGACGCGCGCAATGCTGGGGGCCGGATTCGGCACCGCGATGGATGCGGTCAACGCCGTGGACCCCGACATGCTCGTCCCCGGCGCTGACGGGCGTGATCCGGTACTCTATCTATACGAAGATTTTCTGCGGATTTTCGACCCGGATGCGGTCAAGAAATTCGGAGTCTATTATACACCACCGGAAGTGGTTCGGCTGATTGTCGCGGAAGCGGATCGCGCGCTGCGGGAGTGGCTGGGCGTGGATGGGCTGATGGATGGGGCGGTCCAACTGCTCGACCCGGCCTGCGGCACCGGCACATTCCTGATCGCCGCGACCGGGGCAGTCGCCCGGACCGCCCGCGAACGCTATGGATCGGGTGCCGTCGGCGCCGAAGTCACCGATTTTGCCCGACGAATGAATGGCTTCGAACTGCTGGTCGGCCCTTATACCGTCGCGCATTACCGGATGCTGCGCGAGGTGATCGGGCAGGGTGGTACGGCCGAACATCTGGGGATATTCCTGACTGACACTTTGGCGCCGCCCGCGGGCGAGGCAGGTGTCGAGCCGCATCTGGCGTTTCTGAGCGCGCCGATGGTCGCCGAGCGCCGGACGGCCGATGTGGTAAAGTCGCAGGCTCGCATCCTCTGCATCATCGGCAATCCACCCTATAAGCGATTGAAGGCCGATGAAGTCGAACGCCTGGTCGGGCCGACTATGAATCGGCGATGGGAGGATCTGAAGGAACCGGTGAAAAATGCCGGGTTCGGGCGCGCGCTGAACGCCTTTCCCGATCTATACATCGCTTTCTATCGCTGGGCACTTTGGCGGCTGTTCGAGGCCGAGGGGGCGCAAGGGCGTGGCGTGCTGGCTTTTATCACCAATCGCGGTTTCCTGACCGGGCGCGGGTTCGGCGGATTGCGGCGGATGCTGCGCCGACGCTTCGATCACATTCGGATCATCGATTTGCGCGGCGACAATCGAGGCGCCCGCCCGGCCGAAATCGACCATGACGAGAATGTATTCAACATCGAAGTGGGCGTCTGCATTTTGATTGCCTCGTGCGCGGGCGGCGCTCGGACGCCAGGTGCCGAGGCAAGCGTCGAATATGCCGATGCCTGGGCATCGCGCGCCTTTACGCGGCGAGAGAAGATCGATTTATGCGCCGCCGCCACGGGGAACCCCGCGCAACTGGCCTATGTTCCGGTTCGCGGGTCGGATATGGCCCCGCTGCGGCCGGCAGGGTTTGGCAATTCCAATTGGCCGGCACTGGATGAACTCTTTACATTCCGCTCGAACGGTATCGTGACCTATCGGGACGATTTTGCCTATGCAACCCGAGAAGAGCGCATGGCAAACCGGATTCGTCAATGGCTTGCACTGCCCGCTGCCGAGGCGGCGGTCGCATTCAAGGAGACGCGCGATCGCAAGGCGGGACCGGCTCACAGAGTTCCCTTCGACGCGCGCCGGGTTCAGCCGATCTCCTATCGGCCGCTTGATCAACGTTTTACCTATAATGTTCGGGAGTATATCGACTTTCCGAAACCCGATCTGCAAGCTGCATGGGGGGCGGAGAATGTCGCACTGTTCGCCCCGAATGACGGCATCGGCGCCGGCCCGGCAAGTTGGGCGCATAGCGTATTGCCGGACCAGCACGCCTTTCGCGGCAGCTATGGCGGCTGGGTGTTTCCGCTGAGAAATCATGACGGCGAAGGGCAGGGGCACTATCTGGCCCCCACGCTCCTGCCTGCTTTCGCACTCGCCTATGGCGTGACGGTTACACCGGAGCAGGTTTTTGACGTTGCTCTGGCCCTGCTTTCCGCGACCTCCTACACGATGCGGTTCGGCCGCGACCTGGAAGATGGATTTCCGCATGTCCCATTTCCGGCCAATGTCGAATTGTTCCATCGGGCCGCCGCGATCGGTGCCCGGCTTCGCGCCGTCCAGGGCCTTGCCGCGCCAAGCGAGGCTTTTCGCCGCGCGCGCCTGATCGGACAAGGCTCGGGACCGGCGCTGAACATGCCGACTCCGGCCCAAGCCTGGACCGGTATCGATGGCATCGGCGCCGTGGCGCTGTTGCCGGACCGGTCGCTTCAGCTTGCCGATGTGTCGGACCGGGCTTGGCGCTGGTCGATCAGCGGCTATCAGGTGCTCTATCGATGGCTACGCGCACGTAACGGCGAGGTGTTCGACCGGGTGCTACAGCGCGCGATCCTCGACACGGTCGGCCGAATCGAGGAAATAATCAGTCTGTGCGACGAGGCCGACGCCGTGCTGGCGGCGGCGGTCGAACACGCGCTGTCACGCGAGACGATCGGCCTGCCGCCGCGTAATCGGACGAGCGAACCACCGGAGGACGACAGTGACCCAACTTGACCTGTTCGCCAAAAAAACTGCCACTGCACCAGTCTCCGTGATACCCGAACCTGCGGAGGTTCGCCGGCGGATGGAAAATACCCTCGCCGAACTGATCAACGCGGACCGCATGCCGTGGACCGAGAACCAACTCGGCGTCTGGCGTATAATCTGGCCGCAAATGATGCGATGGCTTCCCGACGCCGAGCATGCCGAGCATGCCGAGCTACAACGCCGCTTCGATGAGCAAGTCGCTCGTCTCGCCAGGGGCTGATTTCGGGGCAACCGAGCTTGGCACCGCGCCGCACCACGAAAAGCGGGATCTCGCC
>JBAVTK010000574.1:0-2656 GCA_049696095.1 Aliidongia sp.
CCGGATCAACGACCATCCGGCATCACGGCTCCACGAATTGCTGCCCTGGAACTGGCGCAAAACAAACGCCGAAACGGCCGAAGCCGCCTGAAACCCCCAATTCCGCGGTCCTGGCCGGACGGATACATGGATACTGCGGCAACCGTCGCTGATGGCGGCGTTGCCCGAACTGCGCGGCAAGGATCTCATCTGCTGGTGCGCGCCCGAGCGCTGCCACGCGGAGGTGCTGATCGAACTCGCCAATAGCTGAGCACGCCTATTCGACGAGGCCGCCGGCCATCGCGGCGGCCTCGTTCGCATCGTTGCGGTGGTCGATTTCGCCAGGGTGCCGTTTTCGACCATTCCGGATACGCCGCTCCTGCGCTCTGCTGCTTTCCAGCGCGCGATACGGCCGTTTCGCCCGCCCGACCCCAGCGGAAAGGCAGGCAGATCATGCACCCCGACAAATCCATCTCCGCCCAACCCGATCAGGCGCGGAAAGAGAGCCCGTTTCTCACCACCACCCAGGCCGGCAGCTATGTCGGCCTGTCGCGCCGGACGCTCGAAAAGATGCGCACCACGGGCAACGGCCCGGCCTATCGCAAGCATGGCCGCTACGTCCGTTATCACATCGACGACCTCGATGCCTGGTCGCGTTCGCGCTGCAAGAACTCGACCTCCGAAGCGGACCGCGCCGTGCCGAAAAGCACCGATCCTCGGCGTGCTTGAGGGAGGTGGCAGCGATGCGTATTCCCCCGCACAGCCGGGTGACGCTGCTGGCTGCAACCCTGGTCGCGGCCTTCGGCATCGGCCTGCCGATGATCGGCGGCCCGGTGCCGCGCCTCATTTATAATGGCAGCGCCAGCGCGCCGCTCGGCTTCTATCGTCTCGTGCCCGACACCCCGATTACCCGTGGCGATCTGGTCTTGGCGCGTCTCCCGGCACCGGCGGCCCGGCTGGCCGCCGAGCGGGGCTATCTGCCGCGCTCGGTGCCGGTGGTGAAGCGCGTCGCCGCCCTGGCCGACGATAATGTCTGCGCTGAATCGGGCAACGTCATCATCAATGGCCGCATCGCGGCGCGCGTGCTGCCCGTGGATGGCGCGGGCCGCCCCCTGCCGGCATGGCAGGGCTGCCGCACGCTCGATTCCGACGAGTTCTTCCTGCTCATGGCCGACATCCCGGCATCGTTCGACGGAAGGTATTTCGGGCCGGTTTCGGCGATGGCGATCATCGGGAGGCTCGTGCCGCTATGGACCTGGTGACGCTGCTCTTCACCTGCGTCATCGGCACGCAGGAACCATCCGCTTGCCCGGAACCATCGCCGGTCTTCAGGGATAGCGTCGAGATTGCCGATGCCGATCCGATCCCACCTCGATCATCCGAGGGGCCGAGCAACCCCGCCCCGGCGCTCGACCGCTGGCAGTCCTTCATCGCCGAGGCATCCAGCCGCTTCGGCATTCCCGAGCCCTGGATACGCGCGGTGATGGCGGCCGAGAGCGGCGGACAGATCATGCTTGGCGGCAGGCCAATCAAATCGTCGGCCGGTGCCATGGGCCTGATGCAACTGATGCCCGAGACCTATACCGAGATGCGTCGGCGTCATGGTCTTGGTGCCGATCCCTACGAGCCACGCGACAACATCCTGGCCGGTGTTGCTTATCTCCGCCTGCTCTATGAGCGCTACGGCTATCCCAGACTGTTCGCCGCTTACAATGCCGGTCCGGCCCGCCTGGACGATTATCTGCAACACGGCGTCTCGTTGCCGGAAGAGACGCGCCGATATCTGGCGATGCTCAGCCTGGATCTGCGAGATGCGGTCGCGCCGGAACCGGTCGTCTCGACCCTGCCGGATCAGGGCGACGCCCCTGTCGGAGCCATGGGGACTACCGGAACGAACGTGCTGTTTCCGCTCGCAACGGCATCGACCGTGGCGTCGCGAGGCCCTGACAGCGTTACCGGCAAGGATGTTTTTCCCTCCGGATCTGCTCCAAACACCCCCGCGTCGGGCGGGCTTTTCGTGCGCTTGTCGAGTCCCTCACACAGCGTTGGAGACCCGCCATGAAGATGCGTTTTCAATGCCGGATAACGGTGCTGCCAGGATCGGAATCGCCCGTCGGGACCGGTCGAATTCGTGCCTCTCGCCGGCATTTCTTGTCGTCGGTGCCGGTGTGTCCACCGATGCGGAGCGAGGGTGCCGAGATCCGAAATAGTCGCTGCGGGCAGGAGATCGAGGGGCAGAGTCGAGGGCAAGATGAAAGGAATGGCGCCATCGGCCCATTTTTCCTTGTCTGCACATCCACTTGGCATGGCGCCATACCCGGTCGGGATGGCGCCATGCCGGTGCCAAGCACTTGCGCCGCCACGATCTCGATAGCTCCATATGGCCGAAACCAAGCCGGAATCCGTGGTCGCGCCGGATCGCCGCCGCAAGCCAGCAGGAACGATCATGGCGCATGACGATGACGACCTCGTCCCGCGCCTCGGCCGCATCCGCTCGCGCGGTTCCGGCAAGCGGGCGAAGCGCTATCTCCAGCGCGTGCTCCATGCCATCGCTTTGGCGGGCGGAAAACCGCGCGGTGGCAGCCGGAAAGGGCGGAGCGGCTTTCACGGCAACCGGATCGGGCGCGGCGCCGGCGTCGGCCGGGTCCTCGCCAGCCGCGACCGCTATGCCGCTTTC
>JBAVTK010000575.1:0-10190 GCA_049696095.1 Aliidongia sp.
ATGTACCGCCGATCGAGCCAGCGAACAGCCAGAGCCGCCAATCCCAGCCGCCCAGATAGGGTAGTTCGATATAGGCTTGCCATCCGGCGGTGAGGATGAGTGCGATCGGCAGCAGCCAGGCCGCTTGGCCGGCAAGCAGGCGCACTTGCGTCACGCCGATCGCGGCCAGCGCGGCCAGCGGTGGCGCCATGACGACAAGATAATAGGAATGGAAAATGCCGCCGGCGACGCTGAAGACAATGCCGTAGGTGAGTGCCCAGCCGAGCCAGAGCAGCAGCGACACAACCTCCGGCCGGAGCGGCCGGCGCAGCCCGGCCTGTCGCAGCGCCGCAGCCAAGCCGATCAGCGCCATCGGCAGCAGCCACAACATCTGACCGGCCAGATGGCGGTCGAACAGCCGCAGCGGCCCGATCGGTGGATTGTCGACGCGATAATATTGCCGCAAGGCGCCGGCTGCGCGGCGCTGATCGGCCTGTGCTGCCGCATCGGCCGGTGCGGCGGTCGGTCTTGCACGTCGGATGCGGGGCAAAAAGCGCTCTGCGCCATTATGCCCGATCGCCAGTTCCAGCATGGAGTTCTCGGCCGTGCTGTCGACATAGGGCCGGCCGTCGGGCGCCACCAGATCATAGGCCACGCACCAGGACAGTGCGATTGCGGCGAAGATGATCCCGGCGACCGCCAGATGGCCGATTCGTCGTCCAAGGCCGATTGGTGCCGCATAAAGATAAAGTGCCGCGAAGCCGGGCAGTACCACGCAGGCCGCCAGCATTTTGACATTGAAGCCGACTCCGACCAGCGCCAGCGCGGCGATGAGCCAGCGCAGGCGGCCGCGCTCGACCGCAAGGCTCATCGCCCATCCGGCCAGCAGCAGCACCAAAACCAGGCAGCCATCGGTATTGTTGGTCCGATCGACTGCGACGCTGATCGGTGTGAGGGCCAGAAAGAGCGCCGCCAGCAGGCCCGCCGCCTCGCCGAAGCGGCGCCGGACCAGATGATACAGCACCAGGATCGAGGCCACGCCCTCAAGCACTTGCGGCAACAGCAGGCTGAACCCGCTGAACCCGAGCAGCTTGGCGCTGGCCGCCTGAATCCACAGCGCGACCGGCGGCTTGTCGACCGAGACGAATCCCGCCGGATCGAACGCGTTGAACAGAAAATTATGCCAGCTTTCCAGCATGCTGAGCACACCTGCCGCATAATATTCGGTGCCGAAGCCGTTGCGATCGAGCCGCCACAGACGCAAACCCAGGGCCAGACCCACAATGGCGGCAAGCGCGAAATGCCGCGGAAGGGGCCGGGCGCGGGACAGGGCTGGATTCAACGCGGCAGATCCTCGATCGGGGCGACGTGGCAGAGTAGCCTCGTTCGCGTTCGCGTTCCATCGAATGCGGGTAACAAGCGGTTGCGTTTTGTTTCTTCGCGACCGCTTTTCCCGTAGCCTGTGCCGATGGAATGGACCGATCAGGCGATCATGCTGGGGGCGCGGCGGCAGGGCGAGGGCAGCTTGATCCTGTCGCTGCTGACCCGCGATCACGGGCGCCACAAGGGCTTGGTGCGCGGCGGTGCCCGCAGCCGCCAACGCGGGCTCTACGAGCCGGGCAATGTCGTGATCGCGACCTGGCACGCCAGGTTGGCCGAGCATCTGGGCCTGTTGCGGATCGAGCCGGGGCTCTCGCATGCCGCACTCTTGCTCGACGATCCGCTGCGGCTCTGCTGCCTCGAAGCGGCGGTCGCGGTGACCGAAGCCGGCTTGCCGGAACGCGCGGCCTATCCCAGCATCTTCGACGGGCTGGCCAGCCTGCTCGGGCGCTTGAGCGCCGATGACGGCTTTGCCGCGCTCCATCTGCGCTGGGAAGTGTTCGTGTTGGCCGAACTCGGCTATGGCCTCGATCTCGGCACTTGCGCCGTCACCGGCGGCACCTCGGACCTCGCCTGGGTCTCACCGCGCACCGGGCGCGCGGTGAGCCAGGCGGCCGGCGAGGCCTATCGCGACCGCCTGCTGATCCTACCGCAACTGCTTGGCGGCCTCGGACGTGGCGGCGGCGAGGTCGCCGATCTGCTCGATGGGCTGGTGCTGACCGGGAGCTTTCTGGAGCGGCATGTCTTTGCGCCGCGCGGACTGGGGCTGCCGGAAGCCCGCGGCCGGTATGTCGAACGTCTGGCGCGGCTCGAAAAGCTGGCACGCTCTGGATGAAGCGAACGGCCGATCTTCGGTACGGTGAGGGAAAGCACGATGAACAGCGACGAGCGGCCCAATTCGAAGCTTGTATTTTGGACGGCTAAACTCTTTGCCGGTCTGATCATCGCTGCGGTGTCGATTTTCGGCACAATGGTTTGGGCGGCGTTTCATCAAGATGACGCGCCCGCGTCGCCACTGACCGCCGGCTTGCAAGGCGAATGGGGCGTGATCAGTCAGGAGTTCGACCGGCGCGTGAAAGCCGACTTTGCCCTGGGTTCGTCCGAGACCGCCATGGCCACCGAACTGCGTCATCAAGGCTTCACCCGAGAAGACTGGGGTTCCTCGATCGACCAGGAGCATGAAGCGATGCGACGTGAAGACAACGTGGTCTGCCGTCGGGCCGCGCGGGTCTACTGGCATGCCAATGGCGGCGGCAATCTGACGGCGATTAGAGGTGGTTACGAGGTGGAGGGCTGTCTTTGAGCGTCGCGATGACGTCCCCATGTTTGACCGGGCTGGCGCCTCATATCGCAGATAGCAGCCGGGCCGCCTCCAGCCCGTCCTGGGCAAGGCATGGTCGTCGACGATGGGGAACTGGACGAGCTTGACCTGGATGTCAAGCATTGTCGGATCGTTCGAATTGGCGTCGCGCCGCGGGCTGAAGCGACGGATGCAGGTCCGTTCGGACCTTGCTCGCCCATTCGGTCAGCCAGACGGGGA
The DNA here is from genome assembly GCA_049696095.1 of Aliidongia sp. Classification (GTDB taxonomy): domain Bacteria; phylum Pseudomonadota; class Alphaproteobacteria; order ATCC43930; family CGMCC-115725; genus JAXDMU01. The sequence goes on from JBAVTK010000575.1 coordinate 2,900, forward strand.
TCTTTGTCGCCGCCATCGGTTGGGCGACGAAATAGCCCTGCACGAGATCGACCCCGGCCGCTCGCACGGCGTCCCAATCTTCCCGGGTTTCGACACCTTCCGCAACAACGCTCATCTTCAGACCGCGTCCAAGACGAGCGCTGGACTCCAAGATCATCCTCGATTTCGGCGTCTCGGCGACACCTCGCACGAACGCGCGGTCGATCTTCATTTCGGCGAATGGCACATGACGCAGTTGTTCCATAGAGGAATAGCCGGTACCGAAATCGTCAATCGACAGCGGAAATCCCTTCATGTGCAGGCGGGCAAGGATATCTAGGGTGTCGGCGGTATTGTGGAACAAGCCCGATTCGGTGATTTCGAGGATGAACCGGCGCGGATTGATCCCGAAACGCTTTGCCTCGTGCGCCATGCGATCCGGCAAATCGAGGTCCACCAGCATGTGGGCGGACAAGTTGATGCTCACTTTGGCGCGCTGCCCGGCCAGAATCCAGGCTGCGGATTGTTGAAGGGCCAGTGTTGCAACCCGCTCGGTCAGCGCGCCGATCCGGCCGCTGCGCTCGGCGATGTCGATGAACGCGTCGGGGAAGATCAAGCCGTGCTCGGGGTGCTGCCACCGCACCAGCGCCTCGAACCCGGCAATGCCGCCATCGGCCACCGACGCTTTGGGCTGGAAATGCAGCACGAACTCATCCCGTTCCAGCGCCAGGTCCAAGCCCCGCGGCGTGACGTCGATGCTGCAACTCCCGGCGTCGGTAATCGGCTCCTCGTCGAGCCGCGCCAGAACGCGACGGACCGCATCCGGCGTCAGCGGCTTCTGGATGGCTCCCAGGACGCGCAGGCCACGCGCCCGGGCGGTATCTTCCGCGGCATTCAAAAGCGCGGCGTCGGCACTGCTCAAAAAGACGAAGGCGGGATGCGCGGCCAGTGCGGCCACGCACCGGATCATCTGGATGCCATCCATGTCGGGCATCATCAGGTCGCAAAAGACCACATCGATCGTCCGGTCGAACCGGGCGATCCGATCAAGGGCCTCCCGGCCGCTCGATGCATGCTGGACCGCGACGATCCCCGCGGATCGCAGAACCTGTAGCCCGACACTCCGGGCGAAAGCGCTGTCATCGACGAGCAAGACGCCAATCCGGTCGCGCGCGGCTTCGTTCATCGCTTCATCCAATCGCGTCGATGGCATTCCCATAGGGGAAGCCTTCAGGGAAACTCAACTATAGGGTCGATTCAGGCGGCCGGTCCTCTACCAAACCGCGAATGAATTCCTGGACACGACGGATCTCGGTGGCGGCGCGAGCGACGAGGCGCCGCAAGACGGCCGGATCGTCCGCCGCGGCCATGTTCTCCAATTCCGTATAAAGATCCGCAAGGGCGGTTGCTGCGGCGCACCGCGCCTCGCCTTTGGCGCCATGTGCCGCGGCCCGTATGATGCCGGAATCGCCGCTCATGATCGCCGCTTCCACTTCCGACAGGGACGTATCCATGACGGCCATAAAATCCCGCAGCACCAGAGTCAGCGCCCCCGGTTCGTCGGTGCCGAGTATCTTGGCCAAAGCGGCCAGATCGATCATCGGCACCATTACCGGCGGGCCGCTATCGGTTTGGCCACCGGCCGGCTCCGCAGAACACGACGGGGCGAGCCATCTGAGAAGCATCGCGGCCAGCCGATCCATGGTGACGGGCTTGCTCATGAAATCGTCCATCCCGGCTTCGAAGCACTTCTCCGCATCCTCGCGGAAGGCGTTCGCCGTCAGCGCGATCACCGGCATGCGGCGGCCGTCGCCCTTGGCCGCCTCTCGCCGCCGCAGCCGCCGAGTGAAATCATAGCCGTTCATCTCGGGCATCGAGCAATCGCACAGGATCAGGTCGAAATTCTGATGATCGAGCGCTTCCAGCCCCTTGACGCCGTCCATGGCCAGCGCGGCCTTGATGCCTAGTTTCAAGAGCTGCTTACGGATAACGGTCTGATTGATCACCCGGTCTTCCAGAACGAGGACGCGGGCACCGGAGATGGCCGCTGGACCGAAATCCGAGACGATGGCTGCTTGCTGCGCCGCCAGGCGGTTCCGAACCTGGACATGGCCGATGAGAAGCCGGATGTTACGGTCGAGATACTCGAAACTCATATCGGGCTGGATCACGGCGGCAAAGCCCTGGCGCAGCCTCGCAAATACCGGCTGGTTGGCGCCGTATAGGAGCGGGACGATGCGCTCTTCCCTCAATCGCGCTATTGCCGCCGTGGTGTCTTCGCAATCGTCCGCTTCACGATCAGCGTCGAGCACCGCGACATCGACCTTCGGCGCATCGCCGATCCCCTGTTGTCGCGCGAATCCGAGCAGGGTGCGTCCAGACTCGGTAGCGACCTTAGCGCCGCGATCCTTGAGATAGGTCTTGAGCGAGTTTTCCGCTCGATCATGGCGGCCGATGAAGACGACACTGACGTCCGAGAGGTCGGGGCACGCCGTGGGGGCCGCGCGCTGGACGACTTCCACCGGCAGAATGAACCAGAAACTGGCGCCCTCGCCGGGGACCGCCTTGCAGCCGATGGTGCCGCCGAATAATTCCACCAGACTCTTGCAGATGGACAGGCCGAGGCCGGTCCCTTCGACGCCGTCGATGGGACCACTATCCTGGGTAAAGGGTTCGAACAACCGTGCCTTGAGCTTCGCGTCGAAGCCGCGGCCCGTATCATGGACATCGAAACGCAGCTCACAGGTGTCCATCGCCCAGCGGCCAACCGAGAGGTTGACGCGCACACCGCCCTTATCGGTGAACTTCACGGCATTGCCGATCAGATTGAGCAGGATTTGACGGAGGCGCATGGCGTCCCCGCGCACCAGGCTCGGCAGGTCGGGAGCGAAAGTCGCGGCGATGAAGATCCCTTTCTGCCGCGCCCGGCTTTGCAGGATATCGGCTGCCTCCTCGACCAGCGCGGCAGGGTTGAGTTCGCCCATTTCAGTCGTGAGCTTGCCTGCCTCGATCTTGGAGAAATCGAGAATGTTGCCGACCAGACCCAGCAACGCCTTGGCCGCCTTGGTGGCATCGTCGATCAGGTCGACCTGTTCCGAGTCGAGCGAGGTCAGGGCGAGAAGTTCGAGATTGCCGATGACGCCGTTCAACGGCGTCCGGATCTCGTGGCTCATGCTTGACAGAAATTGAGACTTGGCGATTGTCGCCTGACGCGCCGCCTCGGCGAGTCTGACATCGGACAGGTCGATGATGATCATGGGAACCCGTCGTCCATCGTCCGCCGTTTGCGGAATCCGCAGCGAGTAAATGACGGGAATCAGCGCGCCGTTCGCCGTCAGGTACGCGGATCGCTGGATGCTCTCTTCGCCTCGAAACATCGCCTCGGCGATGTCGACGATGATATCGCTCTGCTGTTCGATCTCATCAGGCGACGAGACGGCGTGCATGCGTAAGGCGGCGGCGTTTGCACCATTCATGCAGATGGTGCCGATGAGTTCGCCCCGCCGCTCCTCCAATGCCGCGACATAGCCTCTCAGCTCGCGTACGCCCTGCCGCTTGAGGCTCTGCACGAGCCGGAACAGTCCCGAGAGATCCGTGTCGACGATGGCGGCGTCGGAGTTGTTGAAAAGGTCCTCGTAGATGCGCTTATTCTCGGCGCTGTCCCGATGCGCCCTGATACGCTCGGTCACGTCGCGAAACACGATCACTGCGCCCGAAATGGTGCCTTCTCTATCGTGGATGGGGGAAACGCAGCCCTCTAACGCGACCTCGGCCCCGTTTTGGCGGACACGGACGCAATCGGGCGGCAGAGGGACCGTTCGGTTTTGGCCCACGGCCATTTCCACCGGATTGGCAATGGGCGCGCGACTGGTTGCGTCAATGAGTTGAAGAACTTCGGACACCGGCCGCCCCTCGGCGGTGTCCAACGGCCAGCCCGTCAGATTCTCCGCGACGAGATTGAGGAAGGTGATATTTCCCGCAAGGTCCGTGCAGATGACTTCGTCCCCGATCGAGTTTAGAGTTACCTGGGCTCGCTCTATCTCCGCGAACAGTGTGTCTTCCATGACCTTGCGCTCGGCGGCGTAATGCAGCGACCGAAGCAGCCCGCGCGTCTCGATTTGGCCCTTGACCAGATATTCCTGCGCCCCTTCCTGTAGGGCGTGGACGGCCAGCGTTTCATCGTCCGAGCCGGTCAGTACCACCATGGGAACACGGGGCGCTGCCGCATGGGCTCGGCGCACGGCTTCCAGGCCGGCCGCATCCGGCAGCCCGAGGTCGAGCAGGATCAGGTCGGTGGGCCGCGTTGCCAGGTACGTTTCGGCCGCGCCCATGCTGCCGACATGCGTCAGTTCGGTATTGTTCTGGGCTTGCTCCCAGAGCATGGCGCGGAGCAAGCTTACGTCACCTAGGTTGTCTTCGATCAGCAAGACACGCCGGAGAACGTTCTTGGTCATCGGTCGTGACATTGCTGCGGCAGCTTCGCCTTGGTCAGCCAGAAATCATTGATGCTTTTCACAAGATTCTCGAAATCATTGAGCTGCACCGGCTTGCACAGGTAACAATTCGCCTGGAGCTCGTAGCTCCTCAGGATGTCCACCTCGGCCTCTGAGGTGGTCAAGACGATAGTCGGGATCGTCTTCAGGCCTTCATCCCCCTTGATGCGGGCCAGAACCTCCCGGCCATCCATTTTGGGCAGGTTCAGATCGAGCAGGATGAAATCCGGCCGGGGAGCCAGGGCGTGGCGGCCTTCGCGCCTCAGGAAGGCCATGGCCTCCACGCCGTCCGACGCGACATGCAGGTGAATCGACGGGTTGGAGTCGCGGAAGGTTTCCTGGGTCAACCGAACATCGCCGGGGCTGTCCTCGACCAACAGAACTTCTACGGACATGTTCTACCCTCCGCTGGCGTTGGTAGACTGTCGTCGCTCCCGGCCAAGGCAAAGCGAAAGATGGAGCCCCGGCCGGGCTCCGACTCGACCGAAATGGTGCCGCCATGTCGCTCGACGATCTTCTTGCAGATCGCCAAACCAATGCCGGTGCCGGCGAATTCGTCCCGCCTATGCAGGCGCTGAAACATCCCGAAGATGACGTCGAAATATTTCGCCTCGATTCCCAACCCATTATCTTGAATTGAAAACAGCCATTTCCGGTCGGCGTCACGCGCGGCCGAGACGGTCACGAGCGGAACTCCTGGCTTTTGGTACTTGATGGCGTTGCCGACGAGATTTTGGAACAAGGCGACCAACTGCCCATCGTCGGCCAGGACGTCCGGGAGCGGATCGTGCCTGACAACGGCGCCGCTTTCAGCGATCGCCGCCTGTAGGTTTCTGAGGGCTTGCTGCAATGCATCTTCGCTGGAGGTGTCGACCAGATCCTTTCCCTTGGTTCCGATCCGGGAAAGGTGCAGCAGATCCTGGATCAATCGCTGCATCCGGTTAGCGCCGTCGACGGCGAAGGCGATGAACTCGTCGGCATCGGCATCGAGCCGCCCCTTGTATCGCTTCGACAGGAGTTGTGTGTAGCTCGCCACCATCCGTAGCGGTTCCTGTAGGTCGTGCGAGGCGATGTAGGCGAATTGGCCCAATTCCTCATTCGACCGGCTCAGTTCAACCACCTTGCTTGCCAGCTGATGCTCTGCTGCCTTTCGGGCACTGATATTGCGGATCGCCGCCGTAACCAGGATGCCCTCGGCACTATCCAGAGGGCTCAACATGATCTCGATCGGGAATTCGCTCCCGTCCTTGCGCCGCCCGATGAGTTCGATCCCGGTACCGATCTGCTGCGCCAGCGCCTCGGCCGCGGATCGCAGATCGTCGGCGATCAGCCGTTCCGCGAAGCCTTCGGGAATGATGGCGGTCACCTGCTGACCCAGCAGTTCGTCACGGCGATAACCGAACTGGGTCTCCGCCTGCGCGTTCAGCAGGACGATTTGTCCGGCCTGGTTGACGACCACCATGCCATCCGGGGCCGCTTCGAGCAGCCCGCGATACCGGCCCTCCATTTGCGCCAAGTCCCGCTCTGTTGCCTTTCGGGCACTGATATTGCGGACCGCCGCCGTCACCAGGATGCCGTCGGCGCTTTCGAGCGGGCTCAGCATGATCTCGATCGGAAACTCGCTACCGTCCTTGCGAAGCGCGGTGAGATCGATCCCGGTACCGATCTGCTGCGCCAGAGCGTCGGCAGCAGAGCGCAGATCGTCAGCGATCAGCCGTTCCGCAAAGCCTTCGGGAATGATGGCTGTGACACCCTGGCCCAGCAGCTCATCGCGGCGGTACCCGAACTGGGTCTCGGCCTGGGCGTTCACCAAGACGATCAGGCCGCTCTGGTTCACCACGATCATGGCATCCGGCGCCGCCTCAAGTAGGCCGCGGTAGCGACTCTCCATCTGTGCCAGATGTCTCTCGGCGGCCTTGCGAACGGTGATATTCCGGATCGCCGCCGTTACCAGCACGCCTTCGGCACTCTCCAGCGGGCTCAGCATGATCTCGATGGGGAACTCGCTGCCATCCTTCCTAATGCCGGTGAGGTCGATCCCGGTACCGATCTGTTGCGCCTGCGCGTCCGCGGTGGAGCGGAGATCATCGGCGATCAGCCGTTCCGCGAAACCCGTGGGGATGATGTCGTTCACCGTTTGACCAAGCAGTTCGTCACGCCGATACCCGAATTGGCTTTCGGCCTGCGCATTGACCAGAACGATCAATCCGTCCTGGTTCACCACCACCATCGCATCTGGTGCCGCTTCCAGCAGGGCCCGGTACCGCCCTTCCATCTGGGCAAGATGCTTGTCCGCGGCTTGGCACAGCGCCGTCTCAACGAGCGCCGCGGGAAGCGGCCGAGCGGCGTGGCCGGATGTCATCGGTTACTCCAGGAGAACTGTCTGGAGCGGCCAGCCCACATCCGCGATCCCCGTGCCGCGGGCCGGCGATTTGGCAGGCCTGGAGACGGTGACGATGGATTTTGCCGCGCGGAGCTCGCCATTTATTTCACCTGACAATAGAATGATCTACCTTAGCTAGCAGGTGGTGCTATTAGAGAGCCTCGGAAACTACCTATTGCTGTAAGAACACGTCTCACTCGGACCGCCTTGCAGATGCAAGCCTACCCAATGTGTGATATTGATCGATAGCCACGATTCAACCCTGATACCTGAATGGTGCTGGCATATTCAGCCAAACAACAGGTGGGCATCCTAGTGCGTTTCGTCATTGATTTCGCGGTTATTTTTCGATTCGATAGCTCGGTCCATAATGGTGGAGCGGGTTCATGGTCAGGAAAGAGATCGCCGTAAAGAAATATGTCGTGGATCTGAGCGA
>JBAVTK010000576.1:0-2525 GCA_049696095.1 Aliidongia sp.
CCGAGAACCGCAGCGCAGCGTACATTTGGTACGTGAGCAGCGGAAGCGCAGGAAACCGCCATTTGCAGACCGGCATGGCGCAACTGACGACACGCCCTAGAAAGGCTGTACGATGATGGTCCTGTCCCAGCTTCGATCACGTCTGATACGACATCCGGCGACTCATGCCGGCGTTCGGACTCGGCGAACGGTCTGGACCGGTGCCCAATGGCTCGTCCCGACGATTGTCACGCTGGGAATACTACACTTTCAACCCGCGCCCAGGCGGAAGAACCAGTTCAAACCGCCCGAATCCAGATCGCCGTATCATGGAATACCGCACCGCCAACGGGCAGGCCGGGCTCGGCACTGGTCAGCGCATTGATGCCGATGCCTTCCTCGAAGGCAGCATTGGGCCAGATGCCCTCGACCACCACGACGCCGCGCTGCACCCCGTCAAAGCCGCGGGCATGGACGACCACCGAACCGCGCTCGTTGCCGAGTCGCAGCCGTGCCCCCTCACCTCGGTCGAGGGCGGCCAGATCATCCGGATGGATCAGCACCGCCGGCCGGCCTTCGCGGGTCCGGCTCGACGGCGTTTCGGTGAAGCTCGTATTGAGGAACGAGCGCGCCGGTGCGGTCACCAAACGAAACGGTCTATCCGCGGTTTCGCGATCGATCACCCAATTCTGATCGGGTAGCGGCGAGAGACGCGCGCCTTGTGGGCCGAGCGCTGACCAATCCGCGGCGAAATGGAATTTGCCGTCTTTATGACCGAAACCGTCGAGGAAATGCGCGGTGTCGAACGGTAGGGAGCAATCGAAACCTCGGCCATCGAGGAAATCGGCGGCCGGCGGAAAATCCGGCAGGTCATGCCGCCGTCGAAGTGCAGAGGTCGCAACCAAGGTTTCCTCGATGATCGCCCAGGGCGACATGCCGAAGCCCCGGTGATCGGCCCCGAGCCGCCGCGCCAGCCCGGCCAGTACATCATGGTTTTGCCGCGCCTCGCCCGGTGGCTCGACGATCTTGCGCGCGATTTGCAGCATGGTGTGGCCGCTGGCGGTATAGATATCGTCATGCTCCAGAAACGTCGTCGCCGGCAGCACAATGTCGGCCATCGCGGCGGTTTCAGTCAGGAATTGCTCATGGACGCAGGTGAACAGATCGTCGCGGGCGAAACCGGCTCGGACCGTCAGGCTGTCGGGCGCAACCGCCATCGGGTTGGTGTTCTGGATCAGCATCGCCGTCACCGGCGGGCCGCCCTTCAAGGCACCGGCATCGCCGGTCAATACCGCGCCGATCCGCGACTGATCGAGCATCCGCACAGTCTCATCAAGCCGGTCGAGCCCGCGGATCAACGTCTTTTCGAGGTCGTAGAGCGCGGCGCCGGCATAGAGCGCGCCGCCGCCGCGATGGCGCCAGGCGCCGGTGACCGCCGGCAGGCACGTCACGGCATGCATCTGGGCCGAGCCATTGCGGGTGCGCGAGAATCCATAGCCGAGCCGGATGAAACTGCGCGGTGTGCCGCCATAGAGCCGGGCGAAGTCGAGGATCTGCGCTTCGGGCACGCCGGTGATTGCCGACGCCCAAGCCGGATCGCGCGAGGCCAGATGGGCTTCGAGCCGCTCCGGCACATCGGTATAGCGCGCCATGTAGGCACGATCGGCATAACCCTCTTTGAATAGTACATGCATGACGGCGCAAGCCAAGGCCACGTCGGTACCGGGCCGGACCATCAGATGTAGGTCGGCCGCCTCGGCCGTGCCGGTGCGGTAGGGATCGACCACCACCAGCTTTGCCCCGCGATGCTTCCGAGCATGCTGGATATGGCTCATCACATTGACTTGTGTCGAGACCGGATTGCCGCCCCAGACCACGATCAGATCGCTTTCGGCGATCTCCCGACTATCGACACCGCGCTTGACCCCGACCCCGGCGAGCCAGCCGCCATCGGCCAGCGTCGTGCAAATCGTCGAGAATTGCCGCGAATATTTCATGACATGGCGCAGCCGGTCGATGCCGTCGCGCTGCACATGACCCATCGTGCCGGCATAGAAATATGGCCAGACCGATTCCGTACCGTACCGTTGCGTCGCCTGAATAAACCGTTCGGCGACCAAATCGAGTGCATCCTCCCATGACACCGGCTCGAACGCCGCCCGGCCGGTACCCTTGTCGCCGATCCGGCGCAACGGTGTCAGCAAACGGTCAGGATGGTGTTGCCGCTCGGCATAGCGGGCGACCTTGGCGCACACCACGCCCGCGGTATAGCCATCGCGCTGCCCGCCGTGAATCCGGCCAATCCGACTTTCGCCCAGCAATTCGACCTCAAGCGAGCAGGTACTCGGGCAATCATGTGGGCAGACGGAATGGGCGATGTCGTCGGGCATGGGCTCCGCCGGGAAGATGTGACGATGCGATCCTAGTGCGTTTCGTCATTGATTTCGCGGTTATTTTTCGATTCGATAGCTCGGTCCATAATGGTGGAGCGGGTTCATGGTCAGGAAAGAGATCGCCGTAAAGAAATATGTCGTGGATCTGAGCGA
>JBAVTK010000577.1:0-2963 GCA_049696095.1 Aliidongia sp.
GTGCTCACCCTGTCGAACGGTGCCGTGGTCAAGGTCACCGCGGTCGCGAGCGGCGGGGTCACCGCGGCGGCGGTGCAGAGTCTGGGCACGGTCACGGCCTCGGCCAGCGGGCTCACCGTCACCTCGACCACCGGCACCGGGTCGGGCGCCATGTTCAGCCTGACCATCGTCAATCAGATTGCCTTCACCTCGCTCTATACCGGCAGCCTCGGCAATCAAACCCAGGTGACGTTCAGCGCCGGCTCGTCCTCGACCCCGACCAATCCGAGTTACCGGCTCACCGTGGCGATGCCGGGCGTGCAGGAAGTGTTCGACAATATCGCCGGTGCCGGGGCCGCGGTCTGGAGCAATCTGGCCAATGCCGTGAATAACGGCATCAGCTCGATCCGCGGGCCGTCGCGCCTGCTGATCGCTACGGCCGGTACGTCGCTCGCCGTCCCGGTGCTGGCAAGTTTCGCGCTGGCCGGCGGCAGCGACGGGGCGACGCCGATCACGGCCGGCGGCACGGTCAATGCCGCAACGCTGGTCGGCCAGGATATCGTGCCGCGCAAGGGGCTCTATGCCTTGCGCACGCTCGGCTGTTCGGTCGCCTGGCTCGCCGATGCCGATGACAGCACGCAATGGGCCAATCAGGTCGGTTTCGCCACCTCGGAATTTGTCTATGTCATCGGGACGGGGCCGGCGGGTGATACGATCAGCAATGCCGTGACCACGAAACAGACCGCGGGGATCGACAGCCCGTGGTTCAAGTTGTTGTTCGGCGATTGGGTCTATTGGCAGGACAGCGCCAACAACGTGCTGCGCCTGGTGTCGCCGCAGGGCTTCATCGGCGGGTTGCTGGGCAATCTGTCGCCGCAGAATTCGACGCTGAACAAGCCGTTGTTCGGTGTCGTCGGCACGCAAAAGACCGGCCCGGCCTCGAACGGCAACAGCGCCTATGCCTATGCCGATCTCCAGCAGTTGATCAGTATCGGTCTTGAGGTGATCGCCAATCCGTGTCCCGGCGGCTCCTATTTCGGGGCGCAGTCGGGGCATAATTCCTCGTCGGACGCGACGCGCAATACCGATGCCTACACTCGCATGACCGATTATATCTCGACCTCGCTCGGGGCGGCGACCGGTGTCTTCGTCGGCCAACTTCAGACACCGCAGCAGCAGCTCAATGCCAAGGCGGCGATCAACGCCTTTTTCCAGTCGCTACAGGATGCCGGCCAGATCGGCACGGCGACGGGGGCGGCGGCCTTCAAGGTCACGCTCGATGCCTCCAACAACCCGGCGGCCCGCGTGGCACTCGGCTACGAGCAGGCTGACATACAAGTGACCTATCTGAATGTCGTCGAGAAGTTCCTGGTGAATTTCCAGGGCGGCGGCTCGGTTCAGATCGCCTCGAACCAGACCTGATCCTCATTCCCCTGCCATAGGAGCGTCTCATGCCCGTCAATGTCGGCCAACCGAACAGCTATAACCTTGGGCGCGATTGTACTTTTACGATCGTGGCGCCAACGGGAATCTTGAGCTTCCCGATCACCGAAGGCTCGGCCAAGCAGGAAACCAAGCAGGTGCAGAGCCGGCCCTTGAACGGGCCGCCGATCTTCGCCGAAATTCCCGATGGCTGGAGCGGCAGCTTCAGCTTCGACCGCACTGGCCGCCAGCTCGACGATCTCTTCGCCCAGCTCGAAGCATCTTATTGGAATTCCGGGGCGCTGGCGTCCTTCTCAGTACTCCAGACCATCGAAAACCCTGACGGCACCATCGCCCAGTATCAGTTCAAGGCGCTGGCCTGCAAGTTCGACAGCGCCGGCGACTTCAAGGGCGACGGCAAGGTCGAGCAGAAAGTCACCTTCCGCGGTCCGCGCCGCGAAATCGTACAGTAACCAAACCGAACGGCCCTCGCCCGAATCGGTGGGGGCCTCCCTGTTCAGGAGGGCCATGAATGAGTGAGGTTCAGGTGACCTATGGTGCCGCCCTGGAGGCGGCGGTCGAAACGCCGAGCGAGGCTTTGGTCAAGGATGCCAATCGGACCGTCATCGTCGCCGATGGCCGCGGCCGTAAGCTTGGCATCAAACGGGCGATGAACGCCTTGAGCGCATTCCGCTTGGCGCGTGTCTTGGGACCGGATGCCTATAACGGCCCCGTTATGACCCTCGCGATCATGTATACCTCGGTAGTCTCGATCAATGGCGACCCGGTGCCGTTCCCCAAGACTGAATTGCAGCTCGAAGCGCTGATCGACCGGTTGGATACGGACGCGCTGGCGTTAATCCAGAAAACCCAGCAGCAAGAGTTCGGTTACGGTTCGAAATCCGAAGACGAGACCGCCGAAGCAAAAAACTGATCAGGGACGACGATTTCAGGCAGCGGCTCTGGCTCGTTTACAACCACGTCCCTTACGATGTCGCATTCAGCCTGACCGCTGGTCAGGTGCTGGCTTACATGGTGATCCTGGGCCAATTCCAGGGACGAAAATTCGATTGGAGCCGCATGAGCTGGCAATAAGCCGGCCTATGCGACTGCCGATCGAGGGCAAGCAATGCTCGGCAGCTTGCCCTTTTCCGGCGGTCGCGGCCGGCTCTTCGCGTTGGTCATTGCAAATGATATGTTCCCGTTTTATTCCTTTCTTTCAACAGCTGGATGCGCTACCAATCGTCTGGATCTTCAGGGGGAGAATCATGGATCTCGCAAATGATGGCCGGCGGGGACGGGCTTTTGCCAGAGGTACGGCAGGCCGATCGAATCGCGAAATGGGTGCCCCCAAATTTGCCCGAATGCGAGCGGTGACAGCCTTTATGGCAAGCCTCGGCGGGATTTTGACGAAGGGCCACGAGGCCATGGGGGCCGTAACCGTTCACACCCCGCAGGTCAGGCGGCTTGAGGGGCTGCCGGGATTGGCGGATGGGGAAGCCCTGCTCTGGCCGACTTGATGAGGTCGCAGGCGTAGTCCCAGGCATTGATGCCGCGCTTTC
>JBAVTK010000578.1:0-1579 GCA_049696095.1 Aliidongia sp.
CCGCGGCGCACAGCCTCGTGCTGGCGGCCGTGCCGGTGACGCAGGCGGGCTTGCGCTATTTCGCGGACTGGATCGCCGAGCAGGCGGCGGCCGGCGGCTATGGCGGCGATCTTGTCGTCACCACGACGCTCGATCCCAGGATTCAGGCCGCAGCCGAACAGGCGATCGAGACGAGCCTGGCGCGCGACGGTGTGAAGGACGAGGTCGGGCAGGCGGCGCTGGTGGCGATGAGTCCGGACGGCGCGGTGCGCGCCATGGTCGGCGGCCGCGATTACGCGACCAGCCAGTTCAATCGCGCGACCCAGGCGGCCCGTCAGCCGGGTTCGGCCTTCAAGCCGTTCGTCTATCTGGCCGGGCTCGAACATGGCCTGCATCCGGAGGATCGCTTTGTCGATGAGCCGATCCGGATCGGCAATTGGCAGCCGCACAACTACTCCAATTCCTATCGCGGCGAGGTCAGTATGGCCGAAGCGCTCGCCCAATCGATCAATACGGTCGCGGTCCAGATCGGCCAGCGGGCCGGCATGAAGAACGTGGTCGCGGTTGCCCGGCGCCTTGGCATCGCCAGCGATCTGGCACCCGATCCGAGTCTCGCACTCGGCAGTGGCGACGTGAATTTGCTGGAACTGACGGCGGCCTATTGCGCGTTCGCCGGCGGCGGCAATGGTGCCTGGCCCTATGGCATCACGGAAATCCGCAACGATGCCGGCAAGCTGGTGTTTCAGCGCCGGGGCGGTGGCCCTGGTCGGGTGATTGAGCCGACTTATTCCAATGAAATGAACGACATGCTGTCCGGCGTGATCGCAAACGGTACCGGACGTGCCGCGCAGATCGGTCGACCGGCGGCGGGCAAGACCGGCACGACCTCGGATTTCCGCGACGCGCTGTTCGTTGGTTATGCCGGCGATCTGGTGGCGGGCCTCTGGTTCGGCAATGACGACGATTCTCCGATGAACCATGTGACCGGCGGCACGCTGCCGGCGCGCGCCTGGCACGATTTCATGCTGTCGGCGCTCAAAAGCAAGCCGGTTCGGCCGCTGGCCCAGCCGACACCCGAGGCACCGGCCGCGCTCCCCGGGGCGGAAGATCCATTCCAGGCACTTTTGCGCAGTCTTACTCCGCCGGATACCGAGAGTCATCCGTAGAGCATGAGGCGCGCGCCGTTCTGCTTTAGCCAATGGCGCTCCGCCTCGAACGGACCATAGAGCGATGTGACGACGGCCCAGAAGTGCCGCGAGTGGTTCATCTCGGCCAGATGCGCGGTCTCGTGCGCCGCGACATAATCCAGCACCCGCTGCGGCGCCAGCACGAGCCGCCAGGAATATTTGATGTTGCCCGCGGCACTGCAACTACCCCAGCGCGAGGCGGCATCGCCGACCGTGATCTTGCCGGCCGGCCGGCCGAGCCGGGCGGCGAATTGCCGGGTTCGATCGGTCAGCAGGTGCCTCGCATGGTCGCGCAGCCCCGCTGTGGTGCGGCGTGCCAGATGATCGGCGTGACCGGTCACCTCAATGGTGCCCGCGCCGATGCGAAAGGGCGGCACGCCGCGGCGGAGACCCAGCGCCGTCAGGCGATGTTC
>JBAVTK010000579.1:0-5697 GCA_049696095.1 Aliidongia sp.
CATCCAGCCATAGAATCGTAAATCGGCCAGCGGGCAAACCCTCAACCGTTACCCTGAGTCGATACGTCGCACCAAAGACCGACACTCCGACCAAACATCAATCCGCCCGGCCTTTTGCCCCGCTTACAGGTTTTGGCATCGGCATGGATAGTCGATTGATCGAGGAGGATATTCTTGGCCTCCTTCAGAGCGGAAGCCATCATGAATTGCGAGCGGTTAGCACCCACCAACTCGGCCGCTTGGTCGATGATCGCCCGATCCTGCGCGCGGGCGCGGAGGTGGATATTCACTTCGGCGGTTGTCGTCTGGTCCATCATTTTTCCATCACATCAAAAATGTGTTGCGATTGTCAACACAATTTGAATGGGGTGTCACCTTTCCACCCTTGCTCCACGATCGGCCGATGCCTCTGTTCAATGATTCGTGAGGGACAGAGCGGCTCTCGACGGAACCGTTTTCGTCTGGCATGGTCTCGCCCAATGGAAAGAAGCGCCGTGGGGGACAATGCCGATCGATTTCGCCGATATTGCGGTGGTCACACCGACGCAGGATTCGCTCGCGTCGCGCTATGCCGCGATCGATGCGTTGCTTGATTGTGGGACCGAAGAGGGCAAGCAGGCCGCACTCGCGCAGTGGGATCGGCTCCGCCGCGAAATCGCCAGTTGGCAAGCCATGGTTCGGCTGCGCTTCCAGCAGAATACCGCAGATCCGCGGGCGAAGGCCGATCGCGACTATGCCGATGGACTGTCGCCGGCCGCGACCGGCTTCGAGGTGGCGCTGATGCGTCGCCTGCTGGCGGATCCCGATCGGGCCGGGCTGGAGCGGCTGGCCGGTGCGCATGCGCTGCGCCTGTGGGAGATGGATGTCACCACCTTCGAGCCGGCGATCGCCGGCGATCTCGAATGCGAAGCCAAAACCACCGCGCGCTATACCGAATTGCTGGCCAAGGCGGAGATTGCCATCGGTGGCCGGGTGGTCAATCTGGCCGGGATCGAACCGTTCGCCCAGAATCTCGATCGCGCCACGCGGCACACGGCCGAGCGGCTGCGCTGGGAGTTCTTTGCAGCCCACGGCGATGAACTCGACGGCATCTTCGACGAGCTGGTCAAGCTGCGCCACGGCATGGCGCAGAAGCTCGGCTATGAGAGCTATACCCCGCTGGGCTATCGCCGGATGCGGCGGGTCGATTACGGTCCGGCCGAGGTCGCGTGCTACCGCGACCAGGTGGTCGAAACCGTGGTGCCGCTGGTCGGCCGCTTGCTCGAACAACGTCGGCATGAATTCGGCCTCGATCGACTCCAATTCTGGGATGAAGAATTGGTCGATCTCAAAGGCAATCCAGGGCCAGCCGGCGGGCATGATTATCTGGTCGACCAAGCGCAGATCATGTTCGACCGCATGGATGGCCGGCTCGGCGATTTTTATCGGATGCTGAAAGGCGGCGGGTTTCTCGATTTGAAAAACCGTCCCGGCAAGGCCGGTGGCGGGTTCTGCACCGGGTTTCCGACGCATGGCGTACCTTTCATCTTCGCCAATTTCAACGGTACGGACCACGATATCAAAGTCTTCACCCACGAGATCGGCCACGCCTTCCAGGATTGGCAAAGCCGTGGCCTGCCCGGCATCGATTATCTGGTTCCGACCATGGAATCGGCCGAGATCAATTCGATGGGGCTGGAGTTCCTGAGCCATCCGCAGATGGCACTGATGGTCGGCGAGGCCGAGGCCGACCGGTTCCGGCGCATCCATCTGATCCATTCGCTGAGCTTTCTGCCCTATGGCGTCTGCGTCGATCATTTTCAGCACGAAATCTATGCCCGGCCCGACGCCACTCCGGCCGAACGTCATGCGATGTGGCAGAAGCTGGAACGGCGCTATATGCCGTGGCGCGATTACGGCGATCTCGATTACCCGGCCAAGGGTGGGGTATGGCAGGCCAAGCATCACATCTACCTCATGCCGTTTTATTACATCGACTACACGCTCGCTCTGTGCTGCGCGCTGCAATTATGGGTTAAGTCGCTGACGGATTATCGTTCCACGCTTGATTCCTATATCACGCTGTGCGGCCGTGGCGGGTCTGCCCCGTTTCAAGAACTGGTCGGTTCCGCCGGACTCGTTTCGCCCTTTGCCCCCGGCGCTCTCGCCGATGTTGTCCGCGCGGCGGCCGCGCGGCTCGCTGCCTGATTTGCCCCTTCTATCGGAGCTTCCCATGCGTTTGACCTTGGCCTTGATCGGCGTCAGTGCCGCGGCTTTGCTTGGCTGTAGCGCCAATCCTCCGGTGGCATCGATGCCCGCGGAGGCACCGGCCGCCGCGTCCGGCGCGCTGACCGTGGTCGATCCCGCCTTCATCGACGCCTCGGTCGATCCGTGCCACGATCTCTACCGCTATGCCTGCGGCGGATGGATCAAGAACAACCCGCCGCCGCCCGATCAGCCCTATTACGGCCGCGGCCGGGAACTCGCGGCCCACAACCGCGAGCTGTTGCGCCATTTGCTGGATGAGGCAGCGGCGCATCCGACGGACGCCAACCGCAAGGTCGCCGATTTTTACGGTGCCTGCATCGACGAGGCGGCGGTCGAGGCCAAGGGGCTCGATCCATTGAAGCCGGAACTGGCGCGAATCGCCGCGTTGCGCAGCAAAAAAGCGCTGCCGGACTTGCTCGCGCATTTACATGAAATCGGCGTTTCGGCCTTTTTCGGCTTCGGCAACCAGTCGGATTTCAAGGATGCCTCCCATAACATCGCCGTGGTGAACCAGGGCGGATTGGGCCTGCCTGACCGGGACTATTACTTCAAGGCCGATGAGAAATCAGTGCAGCAGCGCACCGCCTATGAGGCGCATGTCGCCCGGATGCTGGTGCTGCTGGGCGATACGCCGGACAAGGCGGCGTCCGAGGCGAAAGCGATCCTAGCGCTGGAGACCGCACTGGCCAAGCCGGCGCTCGACCGCGTGCATCGGCGCGATCCGAGTGCCGTCTATCACAAGATGCCGGTTGCAAAGCTCGGTCAATTGGCGCCGGATTTCGCCTGGTCGGTTTACTTCAAGGATACCGGTGCGCCGAGCTTCACGGCCCTAAACGTTACCGAGCCGGATTTCGTCAAAGGCGTCGACGGCGTGATCAAGGCGACCTCGCTCGACACGCTGAAGAGCTATCTGCGCTGGCAACTGGTCCGCGCCGCTTCGCCGATCTTGTCCAAGTCGTTCGTCGATGAGCACTTCGCCTTTTACGATCAGACCCTGCGCGGTGCCAAGGAGCTGGAGCCGCGCTGGCGGCGTTGCGTGATCGCGACCGATGCGGCGTTGGGCGAGGCGCTCGGCCGGCTCTATGTCGACAAGGCCTTCGGGCCGGCGAGCAAGGATCGGATGGAACAGCTCGTTGCCGATCTGCGCGTGGCCTATGCCAAGGATCTCGATGTGTTGCCCTGGATGGGGGCCGAGACGAAGAAGCGGGCGCTCGAAAAACTGCAAGCCATGGTCGACAAGATCGGCTATCCCGAGAAGTGGCGTGATTACAGCAAGCTTGCGGTCAATCGTGACGACGCGCTCGGCAATGATCTGCGGGCTGTTGCCTTCGAGAAAAAGCGCCGCCTCGCGATGATCGGCCAGCCGGTCGATCGCGGCGAGTGGGGCATGACGCCGCCGACGGTCAATGCATATTATTCGCCGCAGCATAATGACATCAACTTCCCGGCCGGTATCCTCCAGCCGCCCTATTTCAGCCTGTCGGCCGATGATGCGGCGAACTATGGTTCGATCGGCGCGGTGATCGGCCACGAGATGACCCATGGCTTCGACGATCAGGGCCGGCGCTTCGACAAGGACGGCAATCTCAATGATTGGTGGACCAAGGACGACGCCAAGAATTTCGAGGAGCGCGCTCAGTGTCTATCCGATCAAGCCGGCGGCTTTACCGCGGTCGATGATGTCAAGCTCAATGGCAAGCTGACTTTGGGTGAGAACACTGCGGATAATGGCGGTATCCATATCGCCTATGCCGCGTACAAGGCGCGCTCGGCCGGTCAGCCGGATACCAAACTTGCCGGTTTCACGGCCGATCAGCGCTTCTTCCTGGCCTATGCGCAAAGCTGGTGCGGCAGCCAGACACCGGAGACCGCGCGCTTCATGGCGTTGAACGATCCGCATCCGGCGGTCGAGTTCCGCGTCAATGGCGTGGTTTCGAACATGGCGGAATTCGGCAAGGCGTTCAGTTGTTCGGCCGGCGCGCCGATGGTGCGCCCGAATGCGTGCCGAGTCTGGTAGGACGCCCAAACCGACCGCTTAATCGTGAAACCGGCGAATCTATCGTTTGAATTTGGTATTCCTTGGAGAGTTCGATGCGTTTGACATTTGCTTTGATCGGCGTCAGTGCCGCGGCATTGCTGGGCTGTAGCCCGAAAACCGAGGTGGCAGCGGTGCCGCCGCCCGCTGAGGCCCCGGCTGCCGCTCCGGCGACGCTTGCCGTGTTCGACCCGAGCCTCGTCGATGCCTCGGTCGATCCGTGCCACGATCTCTACCGCTATGCCTGCGGCGGATGGATCAAGAACAACCCGCCGCCGGCCGACCAGCCGCGCTATGGCCGCTTCAACGAATTGCAGAATCGCAATCGCGATGTGCTGCGCCAGCTTCTGGATGAGGCCGTGGCGCATCCGACCGACGCCAACCGTAAGGTCGGCGACTTCTATAAGGCGTGCACCGACGAAGCGACCATTGATGCCAAAGGCGTCGATCCGCTGAAACCGATGCTCGCCCGCATTGCTGCACTCCGCAGCAAGAAGGAACTGGCCGGCTTGGTGGCAGAGTTGCATGCCGCCGGTGTCAATGTCCTGTTCGGGTTCGGTTCGGAACCTGACGCCAAGGATGCCGCGCACAACATCGCGGCGGTGGGCCAAGGTGGGCTCGGTCTGCCGGATCGGGATTATTATTTTAAGGCCGATGAAAAGTCCGTTCAGCAGCGCAATGCCTATGAGGCGCATGTCGCCAAGATGCTGGTGCTGCTGGGCGATACGCCGGACAAGGCGGCGTCCGAGGCGAAATCGATCGTGGCCTTGGAGACGGCGCTGGCCAAGCCGGCGCTCAACCGTGTGCGCCGGCGCGACCCGAGTGCCGTTTACCACAAGCTGCCCGCCGCAAAGCTGAACCAGCTGGCGCCGGAACTCACCTGGTCGGCATATTTCAAGGATGCGGGGACACCCGAATTCCGCGACCTCAACATTTCCGAACCGGCCTTCATCAAGGGCGTCGGCGGCGTGATCAAAGCCACCTCGCTCGACACGCTGAAAACCTATCTGCGCTGGCATCTGGTGCATGCTGCCGCGCCGATGCTGTCCAAGCCCTTCGTCGACGAGAATTTCGCCTTCTACGGCCAGACCCTGCGCGGTGCCAAGGAGTTGGAGCCGCGCTGGCGCCGGTG
This sequence comes from Aliidongia sp., assembly GCA_049696095.1. Classification (GTDB taxonomy): domain Bacteria; phylum Pseudomonadota; class Alphaproteobacteria; order ATCC43930; family CGMCC-115725; genus JAXDMU01. The sequence continues at coordinate 5,415 of JBAVTK010000579.1, forward strand.
CGTGATCGCGACCGATGGCGCGCTGGGCGAGGCGCTCGGCCGGCTCTATGTCGACAAAGCGTTCGGCCCGGCCAGCAAGGATCGGATGGAACAGCTCGTTGCCGATCTGCGCGCGTCCTATGCCAAGGATCTGGACTCGCTGCCTTGGATGGGGGCGGAAACCAAGAAGCGCGCTGAGGAAAAACTCGCGGCCATGGTCGATAAGATCGGCTATCCGGAAAAGTGGCGCGATTACAGTTCCTTGCAGATCAAGTCCGATGATGCCCTGGGCAATGTCGAACGC
>JBAVTK010000580.1:0-1904 GCA_049696095.1 Aliidongia sp.
GGTCAGGCTGTCCTCCGTGCTCGCCTCGCCGCTGAGCGCACGGATGGTCGCGAGTTGCGCCTCGCCGTGATTGGCCGAGGTGGCCGGCACGCGGGCATAAGCATCGACCGCGCCGTTCGAATCGCCCAGTGCCAGACGGCAGCGCGCCAGGCCGAATGCCGCCTCGGACAGGCCGGGATCGGTTCGGCTGACCCGGTCATAGAGGTCGGCCGCCTCGGGCAGCCGCCCACCCATCTCCAGTGCCACGGCCAGCGCCAGCTTTGGTGCCGCCTCGCCCGGAATCTCGGAATAGACATTGTCGAGGCAATCGATCGCCGCCGGGGCGTTGCCCGCCGCCAGATAGAGCTTGCCGCAATACCAGTCGGGACGCCAATCGAAGCGATCGAGATCGATCGCCTCGTCGAGTCGCGCCATGACCGCCTCGCTCCAGCCTTGCGCATTCTCCTCGATCAGCGCATCGGCGATGCGCAACCGCGCCTCGGCCGAGCCGGGATGGGTTTTCACCGCCGCCTTGAGCGTCGCCATGCGCTGTGCCGAATCGGGCATGCTGAGTGCCCCCAGAATATCCGCAGCGGCCGGGTCCTCGCGATCGATGCGCAGCGCCGGCAGCCGGCGCCATGCCGTTGCCGGCACGCCGACCTGAGAACCGGCGCCGCCCCGTTCCGGCATGAATTCGGCGCTCTCCGCGGCATTCAGCAGCGGCGCCTGCATCGCGACGATCTCGCGCAGCACGCCCGGCAATTGTGCGGCCATCTCCTCGGCGGTTTGAAACCGCGCCTCGGGCTGTAGCGCCGTGCCCTTTTGCAGGAAGCGATAGAGACTTTCATGCTCGAGCAGCGGCAGGCGGATGGTAAAAGGCAGGGTGACCGGATCGCCCCCCGGCGGGACCGCGGTCACCTCGACTGAGACGCCGACGATCCCGGCCGGTGCGGTGCCGACAAAGGTCAGACTCGCCGAATGGAACGCCAGCCATTCCGGCAAATCGCCGCCGCCGGCCAATGCGGCGGTGAAGATGGTCGGATTTTCCCGGCTCGGCTTTTCGATGCCGAATGCGGCGAAAGCGGCCGCAGGAACGACGAACATCACCTCGTCCTTGGCCGGCAGGCGATGCTCCATTTCGCCCGTCAGATCGAAATCCATCAGCAGCACGGCCAGCGACCGCGAAACCGTGTAGAGATCCGAACAGGGCGTCGGATCGTCCCCGGCCTCAGGCGCCATATATCCCACCGTGCCAAAGATATCGCCCTCGACATCGCCGATGCGCCGGACCGCGCCCATGTCGATCAACTTTACGTCGTCGCCCTCAAGCATGATGTTGTCGGGCTTGAAATCGCAATAGACCAAATCCTGGCCATGTAAAAACGCCAGCGCCGGCAGAATTCCCAGAATATAGGCGACAGCCTCCTCGGGCGGCAGGGGGCCGCGCTCCTTGCGGATTTCCTTCAGGTTCCGGCCGCCGACATATTCCATGACGATGTAGGACTCGGTGCCCCAAGTCACGAAATTGTAGATGCCGACGATCTTGCCGTGCTTGACCGACGCGAGGAATTGACGCTCGGCCACCGCGGCGGCCGCCGCCGCCTCATCCTTGGAATTGAGCAGGCCTTTCAGCACGACGAAGCGATCGAGCTTCAAATCCATGCCGAGATAGATCCAGCCGAGACCGCCAAAGGCGAGGGTACCCTTGATCTCGTATTGACCGCCGACGACATCGCCGATTTTCAGCGACGGCTTGAAATTATACTCCTGCCCGCAATTGGCGCAAAAGCGTTTGTCAGGATTGACCTTATTCTTACATGACGGACATTTGCATTTCTTCTCATGAATCCGCATGTCGATGATGATCATCTCCAGCGGATCCAGAAACGGCATCACGGGCATATTGACCAGACCACCCCCCAGTG
>JBAVTK010000581.1:0-16480 GCA_049696095.1 Aliidongia sp.
AACATGCCGAAAGCTCGCTATCTCATTCTGGGAATATCTCGGCACGCGCCTCGGCGCCGCGGTCACAAACCCAGTCCCACCACTGCCGAAAATCGTTACCGACCGCTGCGCCCCAGCCTGATCGCCCAAACTTTTGCTCCACTTACGGGCCGGTGCCGTAAGTCCCGCTCAACCAAAGAACAAGTGCCCGGCCGCTCCCAGTACCGCGCAGGATCCGAACACTGGCAGCATCCCGAGCCTCAGTCGAAACACCCCGAGGATCGCGCCGAGCGACAGGGCGATCGCCGGCAGATTGGCGCTGCGCCAATCCGGCACTGCCAACGTCACGCCCGGTATCGCCAGCATGTCCAACCGGCCGAACAGCGTGTGCAAGGCGAACCACACTGCGAGATTGAGAATGACGCCGACGATTGCGGCGGTGATCGCTGAAAGACCGGCGGCGAGCACCCGGTTGCCGCGCAAAGCCTCGATATAGGGGCCGCCCGCGAAGATCCACAGAAAGGACGGCACGAACGTTGCCCACGCCGCCAGAAGGCCGCCCAGCGTGCCGGCCAACCCCGAATCAAGCCCGCCCGGCCGGCGAAATGCGGCCAGAAAGCCGACGAACTGCACCACACAGATCAGCGGGCCGGGCGTGGTTTCCGCGAAGCCCAGCCCGACCAGCATCTCGTCCGGCTGGAGCCAGTGATAGGTCTCGACCGCCTGCTGCGCCATATAGGCCAACGCGGCATAGGCGCCACCGAACGTTACAGCCGCCATCTTGCTATTGAAGCCGGCAATTTCAGTGAAGACATCGTCGGGTCCGAGCCAGATTCGCAGCGCAACGAGCGGCCCCAGCCAGATGCCGAGCCAGAGGATCGCCGTTCGCAGCAGACGCGGCAGCGACGGACGCAGATGGGCCGAACGACCATCCACGGCCTCATGTGTCTCGGTCTCCTGTGTTGACTCGGGGGTAAACCAGTCGAGCCTTGCCGCATTCACCGCAAGGCCGAGCGCAGCAGCGCCAATAATGATCAACGGGAACGGCACGGCGAACGCGAAGATGCCGAGAAAGGCCAACCCGGCCACGGACCAATGTACGCGACGTTGCAGCGCGCGCCGGGCGACCCGGCGCAAGGCATCGAGTACGATCGCCAGCACCGCCGCCTTCAGACCGAAAAACAGCCCCTGGACGATGCCGATTTCGCCGAACCGCGCATAGATCCAACTGAGCAGACCCAGACTGACGAGGCCTGGCAGCACGAACAGCGTGCCGGCTACCAGCCCGCCGCGCACCCGGTGCAGCAGCCAGCCGATATAGATGGTGAGTTGATGCGCCTCGGGCCCCGGCAACAGCATGCAGTAATTGAGCGCGTGTAGAAACCGCGCCTCGCCGATCCAGCGTTTTTCCTCGACCAGTATGCGGTGCATGACCGCGATTTGTCCGGCCGGGCCGCCGAAACTCAGAGCCGCGACCCGCAGCCAGACCCGGACCGCGTCAGCGAAGCGGATCTCGTTCTCGAAGGATCGGCCGTTCGTCGTCGCACCCGGATCGGGTATCACAAACCGAAACGCGCCCAGACCGCGCGTTCTTCAAGGGCATCGATAAAATCGATCGCAAGATCGATCGGCAGCGATCTGCCGCCGATGCTCGGAACGCGGCGGCGTAGCCAGCCGCCGCTGCCGCGCGGACTCACGAGGGTAAGGCGCACCTTCTCACCGAAGCGTTCGCGCAAAACCGCGCGCATTTCGCCGATGCCGTCGATCAGGCCATGAGTCAATGCCTGGCGGCCGGTGAAGATCGCGCCCGAAAATAATTCCGGTGTTTCCTTGAGCCGGGCACCGCGCCGCAGGCGCACGATCGACTTGAAGCCGTCATGAATGTCGATCTGCAAGGTGTGAAGCCGGGCAATATCGTCCGGGTCTTCCGGCGAGAACGGATCGAGCATCGCCTTGTTGTCGCCGACCTTGTAGATTCGGCGTTCGATCCCCAACCGTTTCAGCACGTCGGTAAAGCCGAAGCCGGCGCTGATCACCCCGATCGAACCGAGGATCGAGCCCTCGGTCGCAAAAATCTCGTCGCCGGCAAGCGCCAGCCAATAGCCGCCCGATGCCGCGACATCCTCGGCAAAGGCCAGAACGGGGACATTTTTCTCAACAGCAAACTGGCGGATTCGTCCTTGAATCAGCGCCGATTGGGCGGGCGAGCCGCCCGGTGAATTGATCGCCAGCGCCACAGCCACCAATCCGTCGAGACTGAAGGCGCGCTCAATCTGCTCGGCCAGCGCCGGCAGCGACAAGCTGCGCTGGCCGATTCCGGCCCGTGCGGCGAGAACGCCCTCCAGACGCAGCACCGCCACGATCGGGCGTGGCGGCAACAGGTGGCCGCCGCTCAGGCGGTGTATCCATCGGCGTAAGCTCATGGCAGAGATATAATCCGAGGCCGGAGAGAATTCCAGCCTCGCAGCACGGGTTGCCTCATACCGCACCCGAGCGGCAGGGATTTTTTAACCAGATTCAGTCATTACATGATTTACCTCTACTCCGGATGAGATCGGACCTCCAGTCGTGGCTACCAGCTCGTGTATCGTGTGCGGGAGCGCCAAGGTTCACTACAATTTTTCGCTAGGCGATTTTCGGGTTGAAGAATGCCCTGCTTGCAAATTGATGCGGTTGACCCCACAGCCAAGCGACACGATACTCCAAGAAATCTATGGCGCCCGATATTTCATCATGAGCGATGATAGCGAGGGCCAAAATCATTTCATCCGCCTCAAATCATCTACGGCTGATGATTATCTGGGCCTGATCGAAACCTATACAGCCCGGCCCTTGGTGGGAACCTTGCTTGAAATCGGCTGTGGTCGTGGCGATTTCCTCGTCCGCGCGGCCGAGCGCGGATTGGCGGTAACCGGTCTGGAATATTCCAAAGATGCCGCTGTGATTGCCGCCCGTCGCCTCGGCATGCGCGGGGAAATCATCGTCGGGGATATTTCGAACCTGAAAGACGTGGGCCAGCGCTTTGATTTTGTCGTCTTTGCCGACGTGCTCGAACATGTCCGCGATCCACGTGGGTTTCTACGCAGCGTCCATGCCCTGCTCAAGCCGGACGGGGTGGCCGTTGCAGTGGTACCAAATCTCGATTCGCTGTCGGCAAGGCTGATGGGTACGTCCTGGATGGAGTTCAAGATCGAGCATCTCTGGTATTTTTCGACGTCCAATCTAACGCGACTATTTCATAGTGAGGCGTTTGGTACGATTAAAGTATTTCCCGCAAAAAAAACCTTGAGCCTTGCTTATATCGCCGGTCATTTCGAACATTATCCGATACGGATGATTTCTTCGATTATGAGCCTCCTCAACCGCATGCTGCCGCGATTTATCCGGCAGCATCCGATCAAGCTGACAGCAAGCGGAAGCGTCATGCTGTCCAGAAAAAAGCCACGGCAGGATCGCAAGAAGCTCAGTGTGATAATGCCCGCTTACAACGAGGCCCCGACCATCGCGGCCGGAATCGAGCGCGTGCTGGCGAAGGTGATCGATGGACTCGATATCGAACTCATCATCGTTGAAAGCAATTCGACCGACGGAACGCGGGCAATCGTCCGGTCCTTCGCGGACCATCCGCGGGTGCAGGTCATTTTGCAGGATCGGGCGGTCGGCAAGGGTAATGCGGTGCGCGCCGGATTCGCCGTCATGTCCGGCGACTATGTGCTGATTCAGGACAGTGATGATGAATATGACATCGAGGATTACGACGCCTTGCTCGAACCGCTGCGGTCTGGCGAGGCCGCCTTTGCTCTGGGCGCTCGACATGGCGGCGGCGGTTGGAAAATGCGGCGATTCGCCGGCCAACCGATCCTTAGCCACTTCATGAATTTCGGCCATTGGTTTTTTACCCTGCTGATCAACCTGACCTATCGTCTGCGGCTCAAGGATCCTTTTACGATGTACAAGGTCTTTCGGGCGGATTGCCTGGACGGTCTGGTTTTTGAATGCAATCGTTTCGATTTCGATTGTGAACTCGTCATCAAACTGGCGAAGAATGGTTATATTCCGATCGAGATTCCGGTCAATTATCGATCGCGATCATTCGAGCAAGGCAAAAAGATCAATATGTTGCGTGATCCGTTGACATGGTTATGGGCGATTTTGCGATTTCGAGTTCAATGAACCAAGTCGGTCGTCCTGACAGGCCACGATATCACGGTTCATTAGTATTATCGATGGTTTATCCGGCTCAACTTAACTGACCGGTTCACGTCGAGGGTCGGGGCCGAGATATCCGCTTTGCATTGCGAGTATCTCGACCCCGGACGACGATCTCAGCTTTTCAATTCGGCCAGCACGTCTTCTCCCGGCCCGACTTGCCCGCCGAGATATTTGCCGAAGAACTGTTCCATCGCCCGATAGAACGCGAAGCGGTTTTCCTCATTATGGAAACCGTGGCCTTCATTGTCCTTGACCATGTAGGGGACATCGACGCCGCGCGCCCGCAAGGCCGCGACCATCTGGTCCGACTCTGCCTTGTTGACACGCGGGTCGTGCGCGCCTTGGGCGATCAGCAGCGGTGTCTTGATCTTGTCCGCGCTGTCGAGTGGTGACGCCGCCTTCATCCGCGCGATACCGGCCGCGTCATCGGAATAGCCGATCATCTCTTCCATCTGCTTGCGCATCGATTCCCAATAGGGCGGGATCGTCTTCATGAAGGTCAGCATATTGGCGACACCGACATAATCGACTGCCGCGGCATAGAGATCGGGCGTAAAGGCGACACCGGCCAGCGTTGCGTATCCGCCATAGGAGCCGCCATAGATCCCGACGCGCTTGGGATCGGCGATGCCGCGTTTGATCATTTCCTGGACGCCGTCGGTGACGTCATCCTGCATGGTGCGGCCCCATTGGCCGAAGCTCGCCTCCCAGAATTTACGGCCATAGCCGGTCGAGCCGCGGAAATTCATTTGCAGCACGGCATAGCCGCGATTGGCCAGGAATTGTTCTTCCGGATTGAAGCGCCAGACATCGCGGGCCCACGGCCCGCCATGGGGGTTGACGATCAGCGGCAGGTTTTTGGCCTCGCTGCCCGCCGGCAGGGTCAGATAGCCGTGAATCACCAGCCCGTCGCGCGCCGTGTAGGTGATTGGCTGCATCTCGGCCAATTGGTCGGGCTTGAGCCATGGGGCGGTCGAAACCAGATGGGTCAGAGTGCCCTTATTGTCATAGAGATAATAGTCGCCGCGGCTGCGGTCGCTCGTGGTTCGAACCAGCCAGCGATCTTCCTTGTGGTCGGCGCTGGCGACATCGACCTCGACGCCCGGCAGCTTGGCCTCAAGCGTCTGCTGCAACGCCTCGCGCGGCTTGTCGAAAAACACGTAATGCCGCTTGTCGGTGATAAAGACCGCGCCGGTGATCTGCTTGCGCGCCTCCGAGGCGAGCGCCCCCTCAACATCGACTTCAGGGTTTTCATAGATGACCTTGATTTCCTTGCCGGTCGCCGGGTCAAGCTCGACCAGTGCGGCCTTGTCGCGCCCGATATTCGAGGTCGCGATCAGGTGCTTATCGTCGAAGGTGAAGAATTGCGGGTTGACGCTTTCGCGGAAATTGGTCTCGATCACTGTCTTGAACGGCTCCTTGGCCGAGGCGCGGTAGAGCAGCTTGCTGTTGACCCCATCGCTCTGCATGGCGAACCGGATCACGCCGTGATGATCGGCCAGATAACCTTGGACATTGCCCGGATTTTCGACCAGAAGCTCGGATTTTCCGGTCTCGACATCGACCCGGAAGGCGTCGAAATCCTGCTTATTGCGCTTGTTGTGCATGATGATGATGTGCTGGCGGTCTTCATAGGGCACATCGACGATTTCGGCGCGCACGCCGTCCCACGGCGTCAGGCCGATCAGCCCCGAGCCGTCGCGCTTGATTGAAAACAGCTTGAAATTCTCGTCGCCACCCGTGTCCTGGGCATAGACGATACGGTCGTCGGTCGTCCAGGTGAAGTTGCGTATATCGCGCGCCGTGTCCGAGGTAACGCGATGCGCCGCGTCCTCCCCGACCTTCTTGACCCAGACATTCAGGCGATTGTTCCATGAGGCGAGATAGGCGATATACTGGCCGTTCGGCGACAGCTCATGGCCGGATTGGTCGGGATTCTTGAAGAATTCCTTGACATCGATCAGCGGTGGCGGCGCTGCGAAGGCTGGGATGGAACCGGCGGCGAGCCATGCGGCCGCCAGAAGGGCGCAAGCGGAAGGACGCAGCAATTCGGGTCTCCTGGACAGGGCCACGACAGGGGCGTAGGTACGGCGCCGGGCCGGATTGAGGGTAACGGGACGTTAGCCCGGCCAGCCGGTACTGCAAGTGAAATTCCTGTAAGCTATGCTCTTGTGAGGTTTTGCGATGAAGAACGCGGTCGTGCTGGTGAGCGGCGGTCTCGATTCCGCTACGGTGGCCGCCATCGCGCGCACCGAGGGCTACCAGGTCCATGCTCTGTCGTTCGATTACGGTCAGCGCCATATTCTGGAGCTTGAGGCCGCGCACCGCATCGTCGCGGCCCAGGGCATCCGGCATCACGCCGTGATGAAGATCGATCTGCGCGCCTTCGGCGGCTCGGCCCTCACCGCCGAGATCGATGTGCCCAAGCATCGCGCGGTCAGCGAGATGGGCCACGGCATTCCCAGCACTTACGTCCCGGCGCGCAACACCATCTTCCTCAGCTTCGCGCTCGCCTTCGCCGAGGTGAGCCAGGCGCAAGACATTTTCATCGGCGTCAACGCGCTGGATTATTCCGGATACCCCGATTGCCGGCCCGACTACATCCGGGCATTCGAGACCATGGGTAATCTCGCGACCCGCGCCGGGGTCGAGGGCACCCGGCGGCTCAAGATCCACGCCCCGCTGATGGAACTGACCAAGGCCGGCATCATCCGGCGCGGCACCGAACTCGGCGTCGATTACCGCTTGACGCTGTCCTGCTACGACCCGACGCCGCCCAACCTCGCCTGCGGCGCCTGTGATTCATGCCAATTGCGGCGTAAGGGCTTCGAGGAGGCGGGCGTCGCGGACCCGACCCTGTATCGCGCGGTATCTTGACAGCACGCCCGGCGCGAGACACCGTCCGCCGTAACGACCAAGGCCGCGTATACAGCCAATTCGGGAGACTGCCGTCATGGATCTGCGATTTAGCGCCGAGGAACTCGGTTTTGCCGAAGAGGTTCGCGCCTGGGTGCGCGCCCATCTGGCACCCGCGACGCGGGACAAGGTGTTGAATGGCAAGCGCCTGTCGAAGCAGGATTACCTCGATTGGCACGCGACACTGAATGCGCGCGGCTGGGTCGTGCCGGCCTGGCCCGAGGAACATGGCGGCACCGGCTGGAATGCCATCCAGAAGCATTTGTTCGACGAGGTGCTGGCCGAGGAAGGCGCGCCCGAGATCCCGGCCTTCAGTGTCAAAATGATCGGCCCGGTGCTGATCGCCTTCGCCGACGAGGCACAGAAGGCGCATTACCTGCCGCGCATCCGCAGCGGCGAGGATTGGTGGTGCCAAGGCTTCTCCGAGCCGGGCTCCGGCTCCGATCTCGCCTCGCTCCGGACCAAGGCGGTGCTCGACGGTGACCATTGGGTGGTCAACGGCCAGAAGACCTGGACGACGATGGCGCAATATGCCGACATGATCTTCTGCTTGGTCCGGACCGATCCGGCGGCGAAGAAGCAGATGGGCATCTCGATGCTGCTGATCGACATGAAATCGCCGGGCATCACGGTGCGGCCGATCATCACGATCGACGGCGCGCACGAGGTCAATGAGGTGTTCTTCGACGATGTCCGCGTACCGGCCGCCAATCTGGTGGGCCAGGTCAATAAGGGCTGGGATTACGCCAAATTCCTGCTGTCGCACGAACGCACCGGCATCGCGCGGGTCGGCCGCTCCAAACGCGGGCTGCTGCGCCTGAAGCAGATCGCGGCGCGGGAGCTGTCCGATGGTGTGCCGCTGAGCGAGGTCCCGGCTTTTCGCGAGAAGATCGCCAATCTCGAAATCGATCTGATGGCGCTGGAAATCAGCGGCATGCGCCTCCTCGCCGCCGCACAAAGCGGCAAGGCGCCGGGCGCCGAAGCCAATATGCTGAAGATCAAGGGCTCGGAAATCCAGCAGCGTCTGACCGAGTTGATGATGGAGGCAGTCGGCCCTTATGCGCTGCCGTTCAATCCGGAAGCGCGCGACCTCCATTGGAACGGCGAGCCGATCGGGCCGGATTATGCCGCCTCGCTGGCGCCGGATTATTTCAATTACCGCAAAACGACGATCTATGGCGGGTCGAACGAAATTCAGCGCAACATCCTGGCCAAGGCGAAGCTGGGACTTTAAGGGGGCAGGCCCATGAATTTCGATCTGACCGACACGCAGCGCATGCTGCAAGACACCGCCGCGCGCCTCGTCCGCGAACGCTATAGCTTCGAGGAACGCGGCCGGATTCTCGCCAGCCCAGACGGGTTCTCGCGCGAAATCTGGGCGCTGTTCGCCGAACTGGGTCTCCTCGGTATCGAGATCGCCGAGGAATATGGCGGGATCGGTGGCGATTTCCAGGATCTCGCCATCGTGCTCGATGCCTTCGGGCACGGCTTGGTGGTCGAGCCGTTCATTCCGACCGTGGTGCTGGGCGCCGGGTTGATCAGCGCCGTTGGCACGCCCGAGCAAAAGGACGAGATCCTGCCGAAACTTGCGGCCGGTCAGCTCTTCATGGCGCTGGCCCATGGCGAAGCCAAATCCCGCTACAGCCTCGCTCATGTCGAAACCAAGGCCCAACGTTCCGATGACGGTTATATCCTGAGCGGCGCCAAGGCCGTCGTGCTGGGCGGCGATTGCGCCGACATCTTCATTGTTTCGGCACGCACCTCCGGGGCCACGACCGACAGCACCGGCATCTCGCTTTTCCTGGTCGAGCGCGGCTCGCCGGGCCTGGAGATACGCGGCTATCCCAATGTCGACGGCACGCGCGCCGCTGAGCTGACGCTGGAGGGTGTTCACGTCCGTGCCGCACAATTGCTCGGCACCGAGGGCGACGCCTATGCCCTGATCGAGCATGCGGTCGATCGAGGGATCGCAGCGCTCTGTGCGGAAGCAATCGGCGTCATGGCCGCGCTCAATGACATCACGCTCGATTATCTCAAGACGCGAACTCAGTTCGGCGTGCCGATCGGCTCGTTCCAGGTGTTGCAGCATCGGTTGGTCGATCTGTTCGTAGCACAGGAACAGGCAGCTTCGCTGGCGATTCTGGCCGCCGATCGGGCCAACTCGACCGACAGCACCGATCGCCGCCGGGCCGTTTCGGCCGCCAAGGTATTGATCGGCCGCAGCGGTCGCCTGATCGGCCAGGAGTCGATCCAGTTGCATGGCGGTATCGGCCTGACCAAGGAGTACAATGCCGGACATTATTTCAAGCGGTTGACCATCATCGACCGGACATTCGGCGATACCGACTATCATCTGACCCGCTTCGCGGCCCTCTGACCGATGTCTCCGTTGATGATCGACATTGAGGGTGCCACGCTCGAAGCGATTCACGTCGCGGGACCACCGGGGGCACCCACCCTCGTCTTCCTGCACGGCGCACTCGGTTCGCTCGCGGCATGGCGGGATTTTCCGCCGAAGATGGCTGCCGCACTCGGCTACGGCTGGATGGCCTACTCGCGCCGGGGCCATGGCCGTTCCAGCCCGCTCGATCCGCCGCGCGACACGATCTATCTCGACCGCGAAGCGATCGATGTGTTGCCGGCGCTGCTGGAACGGCTCGGCATTGTCCGACCGATCCTGTTTGGCCAGGGTGATGGCTCGGCGATCGCCCTGATCCATGCTGCCGGATCCGGAGAGCCAGTCGAGGCGGTGATCGTCGAATCGCCGCTTGTGCTCATCGAGGAGAAGACGCTGACTGGGATACTCGCGATCGGCCGGCCGGCGCATCTCGGTGAATTGCATGATCGGCCCGACGCGGTCTTCGACGCCTGGCATTCGATCTGGTTGTCACCGGAATTTCGCGATTGGAGCATTGTGCACCGGCTGCCGGCGATCACCGCGCCGGTACTGGCGATCCAGGGCAAGGACAATCCCTATGGCAGTTTGGGGCAGACCGACGCGATTTCGACGGCTTGCGGCGGGCGGGTCGAGACGCTCCTTCTGGAGGGCGTCGGCCTTGGGCCGCATGAAGAGGTGCCGGTTTCCGTGATCGACGCGGTGCGGACTTTCCTCGCCGGCCGGTAATGTGCGGCGAACAGGCCGGGTGTGCGACCAAGGCGACTGCCGTCCCGTGCCGGCAGGGTTAGCATGCGCAATGTTTTGAGGAACCGCCATGATTGTCGCCGAGCCTTTCGCCCCGACCCGGACCACAACGATGCTACGCGGCTTTTGCCAGCGCTGTCCGCGGTGCGGCAAGGGCGCGCTGTTTCGGGCGTATCTGAAGCTCAACGACCGATGCGCCGCATGCGACGAACCGCTTGGCCACATCCGCGCCGATGATCTGCCGGCCTATCTGACGGTCCTGGTGGTCGGCCATGTCGTGGTGCCGATCCTGCTGTGGGCCGAGCGTTTCAATTATTCGACCGGTCTCGAACTGGCGGTGGCCGTGCCGATCTCCGTGGCGCTGATCCTAGCCTTACTGCCGCGGTTCAAGGGAGCGGCGGTCGGGCTGCTATGGTCCTTGGCACAACAGAAAAACGCCGTAGTCTAATCGTTACACTGACGCACCCAACGCGGCAAATGCCGGCGCATAGTCAATCTTGCCAGATAAGCTCGGCAACGGCTGCGTGAGGCCCAAGGCCATCAGATATGGACCGGCGTATGGCGAGGCGAAGCCGCTCGCCAGCATCGGATCGAAGCCGAACCGACGATAGTACACTGGATCACCCAGGACAAAAACCATCGCCCACCCGTCAGCCCCAGCGCGTGCCAAGCCCTGACTGATGAGAAGGCTCCCAACGCCGGAACGCTGCCGGGTAGGACGGACCGCGACAGGTCCGAGACCGAGAGCCCGAAACTCAGCCGTCATTCGCGAAAACATAACATGCCCGACGACAACATCGTCATCGACCGCAACAAGCGAAATCGCGGCGTCACCATCGGCTCTCAACTGATCGACCAGTCGAGCTTCTGCCGACGTTGGGAAGGCTGCGTCGATAACCGCGTGGACGGCCGGGCGATCAGCCGGTTCTTCAGGACGAACGATCATGTCGGCACGTTATCATATCCCGTGCCCGCTATGCCCATCGCCGTTCGCCCGAGCCCCGCGTTTGTAGGCTACAGAGCTGCTTGAGGGGACCGCCGCGAGCCGCTGGATAGCACAGCGCGCTGTGGCGCGGCTTGGTGCAATTACCCCGAGATCATCTCCAGACCCGTCATCCAAGTCTCTACTAATTGCGGCCACCGCGACACCGGAAATTTCGTCCGCCGCAGTCCGAACGCATGGCCGCCTTGCGCGTAAGAGTGCAGTTCCACTGGAACCCCAGCCTTCTTCAGCGCCATATAGTAGCTCAGTGCGTCATCGACGCTATCCACATGGTCGTCCTCATTTTGCAGTAGGAACGTCGGCGGCGTCTGAGGAGTGATGTGGTTGTCGATATCGGGATTCAATGAGATCGTGTTTTTAGCCAGGGACAAGTGCCCAGGATAAAGGGCAATGGCGAAATCTGGGCGGCAGCTTTCCTTGTCCGCCGCATCGATGGCAGCATACGCCCTGGTCTCAAAATGCGTGCTGATCCAGGCGACCAAATGCCCGCCAGCGGAGAACCCTATCACACCAATCTTGTGCGGATCGATGTGAAATTCCGCGGCGTGAAGGCGCAAGAGCCCCATGGTTCTTTGCGCATCTTCCAGCGCCATTGGTGCCTTTGGTTCTATATGACAGTTACATTCCTCGTCCCAATGGGGTCCCGAGAATGGTACGCGGTATTTCAACACTACGCAGGTAATTCCTTTGGGTAGTAACCAATCGCAAACTTCTGTTCCTTCAAGATCAATGGCGAGATCGTGATAACCTCCGCCAGGAAATACAACAACAGCCGCACCGGTATTCTTTTCCTCTGGCGAATATACCGTCATCGTGGGCCGCGAGACGTTGTCCACCTCTTGAATGGTTTTGCCGGCAATGAAGTCTGCTGGGTCTATTTTCATGATCTCGGTGCCTGGTTTAGCGCTAAACTGCGCGTCTGGCACCGCATCCGGCCATATCGACACTTGCGTATGCCCAGGAGACGGTTGCCAGGCAAGCGCCTGGACGTTCTGATCGCCATCTGCAAATGCACCGCGCAAACCACCGAGCGCAGAGACAACACAAGACACAAAGATCAAGAATATCCTCATGGATAATTATCCTTTAGGCAAACGGTATCAATTTTGACGTTACTGAGTGAAACTGGCTGAACGCGCGATGAGTTCCGGCGACGCCATGCAAAACCCGTCAGTAAAGCACAGTGCCAACACGGAACCAGCCCTTCTTCGCCAAGTCTTGGAATTCGAACTTCCATGTCGAGGCAGTTTCTCGACCAGAGAATTTCGGCCCACTCCCGGCAGTAACCGGCTTCTCACCTGATGGCCGAGATTTCTGCACACGCCCCCTTACGGCAAATTGCGCAACACAACCGTTTCGCCCAGTTCCGGCGGGGTGAAGCCGAAGATCCGGCCATAGAAGCTCAGCTCCAGATCGAGCACGCGGCGGATCGTTTCGGCCTTGCGGAAGCCGTGGCCCTCGCCTTCGAAGGCGTAATAGGCGACCGGCAATTGCCGCTCCGCCATCGCCTCGGCCATCGCCTCGGCCTGATTGGGCGGCACCACCTTGTCGTCCAGCCCTTGAAAGAAGATCGCCGGGCAGGCGATTCGCCCGACATTGGCCAGTGGCGAGCGCTCTTGATAGAGCGCCGCCGCCGCCGGCAGGGCACCCAGCAAGTTGTCCAGATAGCGCGACTCGAATTTATGGGTGTCGCGCGCCAGCAGCATCGGATCCGCGACGCCGAAATGGCTGGCACCGGCCTTGAAGACATCCGAGGCGGCCAGTGCCGCCAGCGTGGTGTAGCCGCCGGCACTGCCGCCGCGGATGGCGACCCGCGCCGGATCGACCGAGCCGCGCTCGGCCAGATAACGCACGGCGGCGATGCAATCCTCGACATCGACGACGCCCCATTGACCGTTCAGGCGCTGACGATAGGGCCGGCCAAAACCGGTCGAGCCGCCGTAATTGACATCGACCACGGCAAACCCGCGCGTTGTCCACCATTGCACGCCGAGCGAAAACCCATTGGTGCTCATCGCGGTCGGGCCGCCATGGCTGATCACGATCAGCGGCGGCCGCTCACCCTCCGGTGCTGCAAAGCCGGCGTTGCGCGGTGCATAGAAAAAGGCATGGCCGAGCCCGCCTGCGCCGGTCGGAAACCGGATCGGCACGCCGACCGAGACATCATCCTGGTCGAGCAGCGCAGCGCCCGCCGTCGCGACCACCGTCTCGGCCCCATCGGCGATGCCGTTTCGCCAGATAATCGCTGATGGCCCGTCTGGCGGTGTCGAGACATAAGCAAGTCCGTCGCCAAACGGTACCGGACTCTCCTGGATCTGGCCGATCGCCAGCTCTTGCACACGGCGATGCACGACAAGGGCCGCCCGCCTGATGCCGTCTTCGACCACGCTGCACAGCACGCACCCATCGGTGAGAAAGGCAAAATAGCGTTGCCCGAAGACCCAGGCCGGCCCGCCGACCTCGGCCGCGATCGGCGCAAGTGCCTTCACCGCGCCGTCGCGCCAGGCATAGAGATTCCACCAACCGGTGCGATCGGAACTGAAATGCAGCGTCCCATCCTGGGCGAAGAGCGGTTGGACCACGGCCTCCGGCGTAGCACCCGCGACCAGAACCGCATCGACCGGCCGGCCGTCGCCATCAAGCGCGGCCAACCGCAACCGATTACCGTCCCAAGGCATGTTCGGGTGATCCCATTCGAGCCAGGCGAGACCCGCACCATCGGGCGAGAGCCGGGGTGCGGCTACGAAATCGGGACCGCGCACCAGCACCGTTCCCGCATCATCGTCAGCGGCCGACCGCAGGGCCAGCGCTACGATGGTATTTTCCGGATCGGCCGACGGACGCTCGCGATGGTCCTCGCGCACCGCCAAAATGCGGTTGCGCGGCAGGTCAAACCGGAAATCGGCATAGCGACAGCCCGGCACGGCGGCAATCCGCCGGACAGCCCCGTTCGGCTCGATCAGCCACACCGTGCCATCGGCATGCTCGCTATAGACGATCCAGCCTTCGCTCGCGGCATAGGCGCCGCCGCCATATTCGTGAACGCGCGTGCCGACGTGGATCGGTTGGGGCGTCAATTCGGTCTTACCCGCGGCCTCGGTCCAGCGCATAAGTACCGCTCGGCCGGCTTCGTTCGGGCGGCCTTCAAGCCAATAGAGTGCGTCGCCATCAGCCGAGAGGCCGCCGAGCCCGACGGTCTTGCTGGTCATGAGCATCGGGGTGACGGGCGAAGTCCATGCGCCATAAGGTGCGGTGTTTCGGGAGGTCATCGGATTTCCTCGGCGGCGGGCGAGCGGATTTGATCTGTCTTACGATGGCGTGAGCGGGAACGCGGCGCTCAAGGCGCCGGTCCCTGCCCCGGCTCGACCGAGATCTGCCAAGAATCGGCGCGGCGATTGGCTTCGGCCCAATCCGCATCGGTCAGCGTCGTATTCAAGGACCGCTGCAAGGCCGGATCGAGTTCGACGACACCGAGCTGCGTGCGCGTCGGATTGCGTTTCCACAGCAGGTACCATTTGCCCGCCTCGGCTGGTTCGACCTTGAACTTCCCGCCCTGGAGCGTCAGGCGCACCAACTCCTGCTGCGCCGGTGCCAAGCCGGCATTGGCCGCCTTGATGATCCAGGAAACCCCGGTCACCCGCGCCTGCTGCGCCTCGGCCGGATCGGGCTTGCTTTCGGACACCGCGATATAGCACTGACCGAGATTATATTGGGCGACCTCATAGGTGTGGCCGTATTTGGCCAGCGGCTCCAGCAAGTCGATCGCCTTTTGATAATTTCCCTGCTGCTTGAATTGCAGCGCCTGTTCGTAAGGGTTGAGCGGCACCTTCTTGGTGCTGGCGGTTGGCGCGGACGGGCCGGTCGGTTCGCCATGCGGTGCGCCGCCCGGACTGGCGCCACCACCGCCACCGCCATATTGCGCCGCCGCCGGTCCCGCCCACAGCGCAACCAGAAGCGCCAATGCCACCAACCCTACCCATGATATGCCGCGCTCGGCTCGTCCCTTCGCAATCACCGCATCCGCTCCCTATCTCGTCACGCCTGTCCGCGGGCGGTATTTAGCCATTCTCGTTGCCGCGGCGCAATGAAATGGGGATCATCCAACGCCGTCGGCACTCACGGCAGCGTTTGGGCGAACGGCAAGGAAACGACAGTATGAGGTCATACGCCGTCATTATCGCGCTGCTCATCTCGCTGGCGTCGGCCCGCGCGGCAGAGACAATGCCCGCCAATGCCTGGAGCCGGGCGACCGGTCCCACGGCCGGCCCATCGCGGGCGATCGGATTTTATTCGCATGGCTGCCTGGCCGGCGGTGTCGCCCTGCCGGTCGACGGGATCGGCTACGAGGCGATTCGGCTGGAGCGCGGGCGAGTCTTCGGCCATCAAGACCTTATCGAATTCATTCGTCATCTCGGCAGTGCGGCAGAAGCCGCCGGACTGCCGCGGTTTCGCGTCGGCGATGTCGCACAAGCCCGCGGCGGGCCGCTGCCTTATGGTCATCTCAGCCATCAGACCGGTCTCGACGCAGATATCTGGCTGACCTTCGATGTTGGGCCACGACCGCCGCCGCAAGACCGCGATTTCCCCGAACTCGGCTCCGTCCTCGACAAGGCTGGCCGAACCGACCCCCGCCGGTTCGGTGCAGCACAGGTCCGGTTGCTGCAATTGGCCGCAGCCGATGAGCGGGTCGATCGCATCTTCGTCAACCCGGCGATCAAACGGGCATTATGCCGGGGTGCTGCGGCGGGCGAGACCGCCTGGCTGCATCGGCTGAGTCCGTGGTGGGGCCATGACGATCATTTCCATGTCCGGTTGCGCTGTCCGGCCGATTCGCCTGATTGCGAATCGCAAAGGCCGGTGGCACCCGGCGATGGTTGCGATGCCGATCTGGATAGCTGGGGCCGCCCGGTCGCCACGCCGGCCGAGCCCGCTATCGTACCACCCCGGCCACCGCCACCGCCCGCGTGCCGGGCGGTCTTGACGGCACCGTAAGGGGGGCGCTGGCCATGTCTATCGGCAAGAGAGCGGAGCAGTACCGGGGCTCTATGCGGCGAACTCTACCTTCATGCGACGTAAAAATTCAATGCCATCAGGGTTTCGGAGTATCCGTCCGGCCAGGACCGCGGAATTGGGGGTTTCAGGCGGCTTCGGCCGTTTCGGCGTTTGTTTTGCGCCAGTTCCAGGGCAGCAATTCGTGGAGCCGTGATGCCGGATGGTCGTTGATCCGG
>JBAVTK010000582.1:0-14298 GCA_049696095.1 Aliidongia sp.
CCGTAACCGTGATACCCACGATCATTCCCCCGCGTGGCCGGGGCCGGCCACGCCGCGTTGCGGTGTCGCAGCCCATCGTCGAAACACCGATGCCGGAGGCTCCCCCGCCGCAACCTCGGCTGCTGCGCCGTGCCGAGGCGCTGGCCTACGAGGCCGAACATCATGCCGAAAGCCCGGTGATCGCTCGCTCGCCCGAAGGCCCGCTGCGCGGCGTGGTGAAATGGTTCGATGGTCGAGCCGGCAAGGGCGCCCTGCGCCTCATGGGCATTTCCGGCGATGTTTTGCTGGATCCGACCGTCCTCACCAGTTCCGGCATCAAGCGGCTTTATAAAGACCAAGAAATCGAAGCGACCGTGGAAGAGACGGCTGGCCGCGTCCGCCTGTTGTCCTTGTCACTGCCTACTCGGAATGGTGAGCCGACCTTGAATATGATGCCCGGTGAAATCACCGGTACGCTCCGCCGGCAGCCACGCTCGGTTCAAGTGGAAATCAAGCGCGACGGTGTCCGTAAGAGTGCCGCCCGCGCCGAGGCCGAGCATGTGTTCGGCGGTGTCGGCCGCGTCAAGGTCACGCGCCGGCCGGTGCCGTAATTGGGAGAAATATTGGGATCAGGATGCGCGGCGGACACTCGGTAAGGATACAGCGGGCAAGACGATAAAGTTTTTCTTTCCTCTGCCTGTAATTCCGATGCATATTTCACCGACGCCGCGTTTGGCGGGTTAAAACCGCCGTCCCGAGAAATGGTATCCGCAAGATCCTTGATCAGGTCCGATGTTTGAACTCACATGGCGCGCTTTGACAGCGCGTCGATCATAGTTGGGGTAGAAGCAAAATGTCCGACACAGCAACGTCGCCCTCCCATAGCCAAATCTTGCGCATGGTGACCGATGTCATCTCCAGTTACTTAAAGAAGAATCCGGTTTCGGCATCGGAATTGCCCGAGGTTATCGGCTCCGTCTATGCGGCGTTGTCCGGTCAGCAGGCCGAACCCGTGGATCCCGTCGAGCAGCGCCCGGAACCGGCAGTCGCCATCAAGCGGTCGGTAACGCCCGACTTCATCGTCTGCCTGGAAGACGGCAAGAAGTTGAAGATGCTGAAGCGTCATTTGGCAACCGCCTATGGCATGACCCCAGATGAATATCGTCAGCGTTGGGGTTTGCCGCCGGATTATCCGATGGTTGCCCCCAATTACGCTCAGCAGCGCTCGAATCTGGCAAAGCAAATCGGTTTGGGCTCACGCTCGCGCATTGAGGAAAAGCCGATCGCTCGCGGTCGCGGTCGCAAGGCCGGCACGATCTAAACCAAGGTGATTTGAGTAGAGCGCGACTAAGGCTTCGTTCCGAAGCCCGTCGCGCTCTAACGCCGGGCGGGATTCGTGCGACACGCGCCAGCTATGCCGGCTCCGCTGTCGCGTCGAGCAGTGCGGAAATTCGCCGCTCGTCCGATTCCTCCATGATTTTCTGAGCGAAGCGGATTGTTTCGCCCAAAGTCAGAAGCCGCAAGCGCTGCTTAACCCGCGGCAGGCTGGCGGGTGCCATCGACAAGGTTCGGATTCCGAGGCCCAAGAGCAGCGAGGTATAGCGCGGATCACCCGCGATTTCGCCGCAAATACTGACGGGAATTCGGGCCCGCAACGCCGCTTCCGTCGCGAATTGGATCAGGCGCAGCACAGCCGGGTGTACCGGATTATAGAGATGCGCCACTTGCTCGTCGCCTCGATCAATGGCGAGGGTGTATTGCGTCAGATCATTGGTGCCGATCGCAAAGAAGTCGGCTTCGGCGGCAAAGGCATCGGCTGCGAGCGCGGCACCGGGCACCTCGATCATGATGCCGAGCGGCGGTAACCGATCGGGAATGGTAAAGCCGGCACCGCGCACCCGATTTGCCGCGGCTTCCAGAATGACCCGTGTCTCGCGCACCTCGGCCAACGACGAGATCATCGGCAACAAAATCCGCACGGGTCCATGAGCGCCGGCGCGCAAAATCGCCGCCAACTGCGTCTCCAGAATCTCGCGATGCTTGAGGCCAAGACGGATTGCCCGCAAACCCAGCGCCGGATTCGGACTGTCTGCCGTGATGCCGCGCAGACCATAAGCCAGCTTGTCACCCCCGATATCGAGCGTCCGCACCGTGACTTCCCGGCCGTTCATACCGCGTACCAGCACGGCCAGCGCTTCGGTCTGTTCATCCTCCGATGGCGGCGTCTCGCGATTCATGAACAGAAATTCGGTGCGGACCAGTCCGATTCCGGTCGCACCGATCTCGACCGCCTGATCCAGTTCGCGTGCCAGCTCCAGATTGACTTGCAAACTGATTTCGACGCCGTCGCGCGTCACCGCGGGCAGTTGGCGAACCAGATTCAGCTTCCGGGTCTCGCGCGCCAAGCTGTCGAGTTGAATCGCGTAGCGGGCCAAGGTCTCGGCGCTCGGATTGACGGTCACCGTCCCGGCAAAGCCATTGACGATGACGAAATCCCCGGAATGGATGCCGGGCAGCAGGCCCGCGCACCCAAGCACCGCGGGAATCCCTAACGCGCGCGCCATGATGGCGGTATGGCTGTCGGCCCCCCCGAGCGCGGTCGCGAAACCGGCGATTCGGCGCGGGTCCATCAGCGCGGTATCGGCCGGGCTCAGCTCGTCGGCCAGCAAGACCGCGCCTTCCGGCAATTTGCCGACGGCGGCGAATGGTGTCTTGGTCAGATTGCGAATCAACCGGATACCGACGACGCGGATATCATCGATCCGCGCCGCCAGATAGACGTCGCCCATCTCGGCGAAACTCTCGGCGATGGCGTCGATTTCGAGCCGCACCGCCGCTTCGGCGTTGATGCCGTCCGATTGTATCCGGTCCAGCACACCGCGTACCAGGCGCGACTGCGTCAGCATCGCCAGATGGGCGTCCAGCAGATAGCCCACTTCTTCGGCGGCCGGGCCGTGCAGGGCCGCCGATTTGTCCTTGAGCTTGACCAATTGCTGGCGCGACAGGGTGAGTGCATTGTCAAAACGCGCAAGCTCGGCCGGGATCTCGTCCGCTGGCACCCGAAAATCCGGGATCGAGGGCGCCATATGGTCGGAAATATGGGCCGTGCCCAGGCCGAGGCCGGGCGACACGCCCAATCCGGTCAAAACGCATTCGGGCTTGTCGGCCCAGACTATCGCGTCCGGGAGCAGTAGCGAGCGGTCAGTCTTTTTCATCGAAGCCGCCCGTGACCAGTTCGGCGATGGCATCGGCCGCTTGTGGCGCCTCTTTGCCGGTCGTGCGGATCTCGATCACCGATCCGATCGCGGCGGCCAGCATCATCAAGCCCATGATCGACCGGCCGCTGACGATGCTGCCATTCTTGCTGACGCGGACATCGGCATCGAAGGTTCCGGCGAGCTTGACCAGCTTGGCCGCCGCCCGCGCATGCAGCCCGCGCTTGTTGCGGATCGTGACGATCCGCCGGATCGTCGGTGTTCCGTCGAGGCCGTCCCCCGCGGTCATCACGCTAGCCGCGCGCGTCGGTCAGCAATTGCGAGGCGACATTGATATATTTGCGACCCGCCTCCTGGGCGCCGGTCACTGCGGGTTCGAGCGGTGTCGTCTGCCGCAGCGATGCCAGTTTGATCAGCATCGGCAGGTTGATCCCGGCAATGACCTCGACCTTCGAGCGCACCATGAACGAAATGGCCAGATTCGATGGCGTGCCACCGAACATGTCGGTCAGGATCACCACACCGAGGCCGGCATCGACCCGGGCGATGGCATCGCCGATATCCTGCCGGCGTTGCTCCATATCGTCATCTGGGCCGATGCAGATCGCCTCGATATGGCCTTGCGGCCCGACAACATGCTCCAAAGCCGCAATGAATTCGGCCGCGAGCCTGCCATGTGTGACCAGAACCATGCCAATCATCTAACGCGTCCTCAAGGTACGTCGCCAACCGTCCCGCCCGGCAATGGCGGTCGAAGATCGGCAGTTACTGCATTGACCACTCGAGCGATGTCTCGATGCGCCACCGTCACCACCTGACCCTCGCCACGAAACCAGTCGCCCAACTGCTCGGCGACATAGACCGACCGGTGGCGCCCACCCGTACAGCCGATCGCGATGGTAAGATAGGATTTACCTTCACGATCATAGCGCGGCAGAAGCGGGCGCAACAGCCCAGTCAATGAAGCAAAAAAACCCGCATATCCGGGATCACCTGCGACACAGCGGCCGACAGAGGGGTCAAGCCCGGTCAAATCCCGCAGCGCCGGGTCATAATAAGGATTGTCGAGAAAGCGCACATCGAAGACCAGATCGGCCTCGCGCGGTAAACCCTGACGAAACGAGAAAGAGGTCACGAAAACCTTCAGCCGGCGCCGACTGTCCAATGCGAAATGTCCGGCCAGGATGCGCTGGAGGTCGGCGGGCTTGGAAACCGAGGTATCGATCACCAGATCGGCACGCGCCCGCAAGGGCGACACCAACTCGCGTTCGAGCCGGATGCCGTCCATCACCGGCCGGTCGCCGGCCAGCGGATGGCGCCGCCGCGTTTCGGTATACCGCCGCGCCAGCGCCTCGTCGTCGCAATCGATGAAGACAAGGCGGCAATCAAGGCCGCTGCCCGAGATCATCTTGGACAGTTCGCCCAGCAGGTTGGCGACGGCGAAGCCGCGCGTGCGAACATCGATACCCACCGCAATCGGCTGCCGGCGCGTTCCGGCCTGGCCGACAAGACCACACAGCAGTGACAGCGGTAAATTATCGACCGCTTCGTAGCCAAGATCTTCCAGCATTTTCAAAGATGAAGTGCGACCGGCCCCGGACATGCCGGTAATCAGCACGATCAACGGCCGCGCGCTTGCCCCGGAAGCAGGGGGCTGCCGTGAGGTGGTGGCGAATTCACTCATTTCATACAGGTTACACCCAGTGGGCGCCATCGCGCCAGAGGGTACGTCCATGCCGAACGCCAGAAGCAATTTTGGCACGGCCGATGATTGGAAGGGGGCGAACGCCAAAAGCGGAATGCGGACACCATCATATTCCTCGGCGGCCGGCTCCGGTAGACGCTCGACCCGATCGGGTGCGACAAGATCGACGACCAACGCGATCGGAATATCCATGCGAAAGGGCAAACGGCGAATCCCCACGCCGCGCAACTCGATCAGGCCGGCGATGCTGGCCGGCGGGGCCGCCAAAATCCGGTCTCCGACCCGCCGCAACAAGACCTGATCATCCGCAATCAGCGCGGCACCCGACGCGATCAGGCGCAGCGCCAGATCGGATTTCCCGGCGCCCGGCGGTCCGCGCAGCAATATGCCGCGCCCACCAACCGCGACCGCCGTGGCATGGATCGTCGTCACGGTACCCGGCCAAACCAATGCGTCATGTGCCGGGCCATCACACGAGTCTCAGTCATTTTTTCCGCCATTGCCCGGAATCCGAACAATGAAGCGGGCGCCGGCGATGCCGCCCTGGTCGTCGCGCCGGTTTTCCGCAGTCAGCCGCCCGCCATGCGCCTCGACGATCTGTTTCGAGATCGACAGTCCCAAACCCGAATGGGTGCCGAATGATTCCCCGGCCGGCCGCTCGGTATAAAAGCGATCGAAGATCGCTTCGAGCTTGCCTTCGGGAATGCCCGGCCCGTCATCCTCGATCGTGGTGACGACCGAGTTTTCCTGCCGGCCGGCACGGATGACGATACATCCCGTCTTCGGGCTGAACGACAAAGCGTTGCCGATCAGATTCTGGAAAACCTGGACCAGCCGGCCTTCCTTGCCTTCGACCGTCAGCGAGTCAGCCGGATCGGCCAACTCCAGCGTGATGCGCGGCCCCTCGCCGTCCCGTGTCGCATCATGTATCTCCGTCAGCGTCCCGAGCATCGCCGCCAGCGCCACGGGCGCGCGCTCCAACCGGCTCATCTCGGCATCGAGCCGCGAGGCGTCGGAAATGTCCGAGATCAGCCGGTCGAGCCGTTCAACATCATGGTGGATGATCGCCATCAGCCGCCGCTGCTTGTCCGGATCGAGCACGCGTGCCGCCGTCTCGACCGCGCTGCGCAATGAACTCAACGGATTCTTGATTTCATGGGCGACATCGGCGGCAAATCGTTCGATGGCATCCATGCGCCGCCACAGCGCGCCGGTCATATCCGCCAGCGCCACGCTCAATTCGCCGATTTCGTCGCGACGCCGGCTGAAATCCGGAATGGCGATCTGGCGGCCATTGCCGTGACGAACTTTGTAGGCCGCCTCCGCCAGCCGCCGCACCGGCTGTGCGATCGTCCAGGCAAGATAGAGCGACAGCAGCGTCGTCAGAACCAATGTGAACAGCACCAGTTCGAGAATCTCGCTGCGCACCGAAGTCACCTGCTTTTCCAGGTCGGCCGAACTCTTGGTCACCATCACGGCCCCCAGAACCCGCTTGTAGCGCCGAACCGGTACGGCGGCCGACAAAACCAGCCCATGGCTCCGCGGTTCGCTGCGCACGCCCGCTTCGATATGACCGGCCAACGCCTCCAGCACTTCGGGATAGTCGCCGGCACTCTGGTCGGATTTCTCCCGATACGGCAAATAATGCGCGCGCGCGCGCAACAGCCCGGACACAAAATCGACTGCCCGGCTGATCATGCCGGGCGTCTCGTCCGGCGGCGGCAGTTCCTCGATCTGGATCGCCGGGCGGCCTCGGTTGGCCGGGCGGCTGTCGGCGATCAGGCTTTGATCATCCTTGAACAGGCGAGCGCGGATATTGGTCGGCGCCACCAGGCTGACCGCCATGTCCTGCGCCAGTTCCGGCGCCCATTCCGGCACTTCGTCGCCTTCCAGAATGGCGCCGGCCGCCAGCGCATTGGCGATGATGCCGCCCTGCGTCATCAAGCCATGCAGTTCGGTATCGATCAGGGCGCGCTCATAGCGGTCGAGAAAGAAGATACCGCCGCCCAGCACGACGACCGTCACCAGATTGACGGCCAGGACACGGCGGGTCAGCGAGAATTGCCCGAACCGCGACCGCCGCCAGAGCCGTCCGACCCAGCCGGAACGGGCCCCGCCGCGACGCTCAGTTTTCTTTGTAGCGATAACCGACACCATAGAGCGTCTCGATATGGGTGAAATCATCGTCGATGAGCTTGAATTTCTTGCGCAGCCGCTTGATGTGGCTGTCGATCGTCCGATCATCGACATAGATATGCTCGCCATAGGCGGCATCCATCAACTGATCGCGATTCTTGACATGGCCAGGGCGCGCCGCCAGCGATTTCAGGATCAGGAATTCGGTCACGGTCAGTTCGACATGAGCGCCGCGCCAGGTACAGAGATGGCGCGAACTGTCCAGCATCAACTCGCCGCGCTGCATCACCGCATCGCCGTCGGGCAGAGCCTTTTCCTTGGATAGCTCGACCCGCCGCAGCAATGCCCGGATACGTTCGATCAAAAGGCGCTGCGAGAACGGCTTGGTGATGTAATCGTCGGCTCCCATGCGCAAGCCCATCGCTTCATCGATCTCGTCATCCTTCGAGGTCAGGAAGATGACCGGCAGACTACCCTGCTTGCGCAAATGGCCGAGCAACTCCATGCCATCCATGCGCGGCATCTTGACGTCGAGAATCGCGACATCGACCGGCTTGGCCTGAATCCCGCGCAACGCCTCGGCGCCATCATTGTAGCAATGCACGATGAAGCCCTCAGCCTCCAGCGTGATCGACACCGAGGTCAGGATGTTCCGATCATCATCGACAAGCGCGATCGTGTTGGGCACGGAGTTCCTCCTTACGGTGGCCGCTGAAGTTATAGAAGGATGCGCGGCATTGCGCCATGGCCCAAGCGGCCTGCCGGCGCGCGATGGCTGGAACACGTCCCTTCATTACGGGATTGTTGGCGATTCTGTCGACTTAATACCGAAAACGTTTGATGCCGTCGCGCCACAGCCGCCGGGACGCCGCGCGCGCAGCCATCGTCGCAATCGCTGCTGATTTCCGATGCCCGTTGGCCGCGGCAGTGCTATGCAACGAACCTTGGCAGCGTGAGGCAGTTCGGTAGAGTTTGGAAACGGGAGTAGCCCACGGGTGAGTCAAGTACCGGGACATATCGTCATTGTCGGCGGCGGCCATGGAGGCGGCTCGGTGGCGGGTTTTCTGCGCCAATATGGCTGGAAAGGGCCGATTACGCTGATCGGCGACGAGCCGGTCGCGCCCTATCATCGTCCGCCTCTGTCGAAAGCCTGGCTGACCGGTGCCGCCGACGCGGCCACTCTGGCATTGCGTCAGCCGGATTACTACGCGCTTCAATCGATCGTGCTGCACCTCTCGACGCGCGTCGCGGCGATCGATCGCGGTGCCCACCAGGTCGTGCTGGAGGACGGGCAAACGCTTGGCTACGACCATCTGATCCTGGCGCTTGGGTCGCGCCCCCGGCGGCTCACCCTGCCGGGCGCTAACCTTGCGGGCATTCTGGAATTGCGCAGTGTCGCCGATGCCGATGCGCTGAAGGCGGCCATCGGGCCGGGACAGCGGCTGGCCATTATCGGTGCCGGCTATATCGGCCTCGAAGTTGCCGCCTCGGCGCGCATGCTCGGTGCCGAGGTCGTGGTGATCGAGCGCGAGGCGCGCGTGCTGGCGCGCGTCTCCTGCGTCACCCTATCGAGCTTTTTCGAGGCGTTTCATCACCATCAAGGTGTCACGTTCGAACTCGGCGCCCAGGTCGCGGCCTTCGTCGATGGTGGCGGGAAGCTGAGCGGTGTGGCGCTGGCCGATGGCCGGGTGATCGGCTGCGATGCGGCCTTGGTCGGCGTCGGCGGCATCGCCAATATCGAGCTGGCGCGCGATGCCGGGCTGGATTGTGCCGACGGCATTATCGTCGATCAGACCGCGCTGACCAGCGATCCGGCAATCTATGCCATTGGCGACTGCACCAATCGGGAACTGCCGCACTATCAGCGTCGTGGACGATTGGAGAGTGTGCCCAATGCGCTGGAACAGGCGCGCCAGGCGGCGGCCGCCCTGTGCGGCCGAACACCGCCGACCCCCGAAATCCCCTGGTTCTGGTCCGATCAATATGATTTAAAGCTTCAGATTGCCGGCTTGCCGTTCGACGCCACGGAGACCGTCGTGCGCGGCGAGACGACATCCGGGCATTTCGCCCTGTTCCATCTGACCGCGGAGGGGATCGTGCAAGCGGTCGAAGCGGTCAATGCCGGGCCGGAATTCATGGCCGGCAAGTTATTGATCGGACAAGGCCGTCGGGTCGATCGCGTCAGGCTGCGCGATCCGGCGGTGTCGATGAAGGAAATCTAAGGCCTGACCACGTATTTCAGCGAGCGGAACGAGAGATGCCCAAGATCATTTATATCGAACATGATGGAACCGAACACGCGCTTGAGGTCCGGGTCGGACTTTCGGTCATGGAAGGCGCGGTCAACAACAGTATCCCCGGCATCGACGCGGATTGCGGCGGGGCCTGCGCCTGTGCCACCTGCCATGTCCATGTCGATCCGGCCTGGCTCGACAAGCTGCCGCCGCCGGACGCCCAAGAGCGCAGCATGATCGATTTCGCGCCCGGCTCGAGCAGCGATTCCCGCCTGACCTGCCAGATCAGAGTGACGGCGGCACTCGACGGACTCATCGTGCGAATGCCCGAAAGCCAGCACTGACATGCGGCAGATCCTGCGGCCGACACGTGTCGTGTTGGCCCTGCTCTGCGTGATGTATTTCATCACCTATATCGATCGCGTCAATGTCAGTACGGCGGCAAACGATATTCAAAACGAGCTGCATCTGTCGAACATTCAGCTCGGCTACGTGTTTTCCGCCTTCGCCTATCCTTATTTGGCCTTCCAAGTGGTCGGAGGCTGGATCGGCGACCGCTTCGGACCGCGCCGGACCTTGTTCTGGTGCGGGACGATCTGGGCGGCCGCGACGATCCTGACCGGATTCGTCGATAGCCTGTTCACATTGTTTTGTGCCCGCCTTCTCCTCGGCTTCGGCGAAGGTGCCACCTTTCCGACGGCGACCCGCGCCATGCAGAACTGGACCCCGGCCGGACGGCGCGGCTTCGCTCAGGGTTTGACCCACGCCTTCTCGCGCCTGGGAAATTTCGTGACGCCGCCGCTGATCGCGGCGCTGACCATCGCCATAAGCTGGCGTGGCTCCTTCATTATGCTAGGATTGGTCAGCTTGATCTGGGTCACCATCTGGGCCTGGTATTTTCGCAACGAGCCGAAGGATCATCCCGGCATCACGGCGGCGGAACTCGAAAGCCTGCCGGCGCGAACCAGCCCGACCGCCGGACCGGCGGTCCCCTGGATTCCCCTGGTCCGCCGGCTCTGGCCGGTGACGCTCACCTATTTCTGCTATGGCTGGTGCCTTTGGCTCTATCTCAACTGGTTGCCGCTGTTCTTCAAAAACAATTATCACCTCGACCTGAAGGATTCGGCGCTCTTTGCATCGGGCGTGTTTTTCGCCGGTGTGGTCGGCGATACGCTGGGCGGTGTCGCCTCCGATCTGATCTTGAAGAAGACCGGCAATGTGCGCTTTGCTCGCCTCAGCGTCACCATGGTGGGGTTTGCCGGCGCCTTCCTGTCGCTTTTGCCGATTTTGGTGCTGCACGACCTCACGGCGGTTGCTCTGTGCCTGTCGGGCGGGTTCTTTTTCGCCGAATTGGTCATCGGGCCGATGTGGTCGGTGCCGATGGACATCACCCCAAAATATTCCGGAACGGCCTCCGGCCTGATGAATATGGGCTCGGCCTTCGCCGCCATCGTTTCGCCGCTGGTCGCCGGCTACATCATCGACGTGACCAAGAATTGGTATCTGCCGTTCCTGTTGTCGATCGGGTTTCTGGGCGTCGGCTGTTTTTCGGCGCTGTTGATGCGGCCGGAACGACCGTTTGAGAGCGCCTGACTTCCCGCGGACCGTCCGCCGGGCACGGGCACGCGCTACCCAGTCAGTTTGAGGCTCGCGAGCCGGTTCAGGCTGATCTTCGCTTCGGCCGCCTCCAGCGCCAGCCGTCGATGCAGTTCAGGCGGGACACGTACAACGAACTTACCGGAAAATTGCCGGTCGATGATCGGCAGAGGCAATGCCTCCCCGTTGGCGGCCATGTCGGCAATCACCTGCTGCACGACCGCCTTGATTCCCCGCAACGCCTCGATGTCACCTTCAGCAAGCCAGGACAGGGACGGAAACTCGGCACAGGTCGCGACATATTCCCTGTCGCTCGCTGACCAGGAAACCCGGTAGGTGTAATGGTCATTTGCCATCGCTCATATCCTCCATCTTGTCGATCGCCTGGACGACTTGCCGAACCTGATAATCCTTAGCTTTGCCGCCCGTGCCGTCCTGAATGTTGACACGCGGATCACCGGGCCAGGGCGTTCGATAGACGCAATGACTGGTTCCATCCTGGCGATGGTTGCCCAAAATAGCGCCCGCAGACCTTTTTCAGATCCGCGAAGCGGATATTCGCCGGATTTGCACGCATTTGTGCGACGATATCTTCCGGCTTTGTCATGACCGAATAAATTATAGTATCAATAACGATATCATCAAGATCGTCATCACGCGCTTCTGCGAGAGTCGCCAGCCCGGCAGAATGCCGCTTCCCGTGACGGCGCCGTTTGGTTAAGTTCAACCAGTAGCAGCGAATCGGCCGCATAACGGGGGGAAATAACGTGGACAGACAAGCAGGCGGGTTTTCGCCGGTTCGGCACGCGCATACCGTGAGTTCGCTCGCCCTTGGCCTGGCCTTGGCCGGGCTGGCCTCAACCGCTTCGGCGGCCGAGCCGGAGCATCTCGTCCATCGCTTTCTGGCGCTTGCCCTGTCGCCCGATGGCGGCAAAATCGCCTCGGTCGAGGGCGATGCGCCGGTCTCGGGCTTCCAGCCGACGGTGCGCGATCTGGTGATCCGCAGCACCGATGGGCAAACGAGCACCACCGTCGCCGTGCCGTGCGGCCATGTCGAGGAGTGCTGGCCATCCTCGCCGGCCTGGTCGCCGGACGGCAAGCATCTGACGTTCGCGCTCCGCACGCCCCGCAGCCACGCCCGTTCGCTTTACAGCGTCGATGCCCAGGGTGGCAATCTGACCAAGCTGCTGCAATTCGACGGCACGATCGCCGATCTGCGCTATGGCGCCGATGGCCGCCTCGCCATGCTCGCCACGCCGGGCGCGACCAAGGAGGTCGGTGCCGCGCAGGCCGGCGCCCCGATCACCGGCGATCTGGGCGGCCCCCCGCTTGAGCAGCGCATCGCCATCCTGGATAATGGCAAGCTGAATTTCGTCTCGCCGCCCGATCTCTATGTCTATGAATATGATTTGCTGCCGGATGGCGGCTTCGTCGGCACGGCGGCGCCGGGTGATGGCGATAATAATTGGTGGGTGGCCAAGCTCTATGGCTTCTCGGCCGGCCAGGGTCGCGTGCTCTTCACCCCGCCCGATGCGCGCCATCAGATCGCCGAGCCGCATGTCTCGCGCGACGGGCGCCAGATCGCCTTCATCAGCGGCATCATGAGCGATTTCGGCTCGACCGGCGGCGATATCTATACCATGCCGGCCGGCGGTGGTGCGGCGAGCGACATCACGCCCGGCTTCGCCGCTTCGGCCACGGCGATCGGCTGGGGCTGCGACGGCAAGCTGCTGGCCGCCCTGCTGAAAGGCGCCCAGTCCGAGATCGTCGAGGTCAACGCCGCGGGCGCGCAGCAACGCCTGTGGAGCGGCCCCGAATCGCTTGATGGCGCCGAAGCCGGCCTGTCCGCCAGTTGCACCGCGCCGATCACCGCCTTCGCCCATGAAAGCTTTACCGCGCCGCCGGAGATCGAGATCGGCAAGATCGGCGCCTGGCACGATCTGACCAAACTCAATGCCGGCCTCACCATGCCGCTGAAGGCACAGAGCGTCACCTGGAAGAATGACGGCGCCGATGTTCAGGGCTGGCTGCTGCTGCCGGAAAAATCACCCTCGGGCAAGTTGCCGATGATCACGATCGTCCATGGCGGCCCAGCCGCGGCATCGCGCCCGCGCTTCTTCGGCCCCGGTCTGGGCAAGACCATGCTGGAGCATGGCTACGCGCTGTTCGAACCCAATCCGCGCGGCAGCTTCGGCCAGGGCGAGGCCTTCACCGCCGGCAATGTGCGCGATCTGGGCCATGGCGATCTGCGCGACATCTTGGCCGGCATCGATGCGGTCGAGAAAGCGGCGCCGATCGACGAGGCGCGGCTCGGCCTGACCGGCGGCAGCTATGGCGGCTTCATGACCATGTGGGCGGTGACCCAGACCAACCGCTTCAAGGCCGGGGTGGCGGTCGCCGGCATCAGCGACTGGCAATCCTATTACGGCGAAAACGGCATCGATCAATGGATGATCCCGTATTTCGGCGCATCGGTCTATGACGACCCGGAAATCTATGCCCATTCCTCGGCGGTCAATTACATCCACAACGTCAAAACGCCGGTCTTTTCCTATGTCGGTGCCAACGACATCGAATGCCCGGCACCGCAGACCCAGGAATTCTGGCACGCGCTCCAGGCGCTGGGCGTACCGACCTCCTATGCGATCTATCCGAATGAGGGCCACGGCCTGCGCGACCCGGCGCATCTGGCCGACTCCGAAGCAAGGACGCTCGCCTGGTTCGACAAATATCTGAAAGGGGACGGCGCGACCCACTAAACCGAGCCGGCACGCGGATGGGCCTTGGCGTAAACCGCCATCAGCCCGGCCGCGTCGATCTCGGTATAACGCTGGGTGGTCGAGAGCGAGGCGTGGCCCAGCAATTCCTGGATCGCGCGCAGATCGCCGCCGCCGCCCAGCAAATGCGTGGCGAAGCTGTGGCGCAGTGCATGCGGCGTCGCCGTCTCGGGCAGGCCGAGGCTAACGCGCAATTGCTCCATCAAGCGCTGCACCATGCGCGGATTGAGCTGCCCGCCGCGCTGTCCGACGAAGAGCGGCCCGTCCGGCGCCAGCCGATAGGGGCAGAGGGCGAGATATGCGGCAACCGCCTCGCCGACCACCGGCAGCAGCGGCACCAGCCGCTGCTTGTTGCCCTTGCCGGTGATGGTCAGCGTGGCGAGACCGGGCAGCGGCGCCTCGCGCCGGGTGAGGTCGAGCGCCTCGCCGAGCCGCAGCCCGCTTCCATAGAGCAAGGTCAGGATCGCGCCATCGCGGGCCGAGATCCAGGCCTCGCCTTGCCCGAGATCGGCGGCATCAAGCGCCGCCGCCGCATCCTCGATCGAGAGCGGTTTCGGCACGGCGCGCGGCAGGCGCGGCCCGCGCAGCACCGACAGCGCATCGTTCTTGGCATAGCCGCGCCGATCGAGAAACCGGAAAAACCCGCGCAGCACCGA
>JBAVTK010000583.1:0-1519 GCA_049696095.1 Aliidongia sp.
GACCGAAGCCGAACCGGCTTACGGGAGTCATTCGGTGGCCTGTTCGTCCTCGCCGGGCAGTGGCAATGCGCCTGTTGCGGTCTCCGCTGAAGCGAGCTCCCTGACGCCGGACACCACCTACTATTACCGGATCGTCGCGAGCAACGCCAAAGGCACCGAAGGTGGCACCAACTATGCTTCCGGAGTAAAGTTTCATGTGATCGGGCCGCCGAGGATCGGGAGTGTCTCCGCGGAAGTCCCGACCGGAAGGACGGGGCAGACGCACGCGACGTTGCGGGCGCAGATCGATCCCGAAGGCAGCGAAACGACATACCACTTCGAATACGGCGAAACCGAATCCTACGGCACGAGCGTCCCGGTTCCCGCGGGTGCCATCGGCTCTGGGGAAGCGCCTGTGTCGGTCACGGCCGAACTGAGCGCTCTGAAGGTCGGCGCGACCTACCACTACAGGGTGAGCGCGAGCAATGAATTCAGCCCCACCCCGGAAGTGAGCGCCGATCAGACGTTCACGACCGTTCCCGGGTTGCTGATCGACAGCGAGTCTGCTGCCGGGGTGGCGTCCACGAGCGCGACGCTGCAGGCGCAGATCAACCCTCTGGGCAGCGAAACGACCTACTACTTCCAGTACGGGACCACCGAAGCGTATGGCAGCGAGGCGCCGGCGGCGCCGGGTGTCAGTCTGGGCTCCGGCGAAGGCGATGTGGGGGTGAGCGTGCACCTGCAGGGCCTCTCCCCGGGCACCATCTACCACTACCGCGTCGTCGCGGGCAATGTGTTGCTCCCCGAATTCGGGGGGCCCGACGAGACGTTCACGGCGCAGGCGGCGGGTACGGAGGTGGCGCTGCCGGACGGTCGGGCGTGGGAAATGGTGAGTCCGCCGGACAAGCATGGCGCGGGGTTCTACGGCGTGGGTGTGGCCTATGGGTCTGATATTCAGGCCGCGGCTGACGGTGGCGCGGTGACGTATGCGGCGACAGCGCCGTCTGTGACCAACCCGGCGGGAAGCAAGGCGCCGGAAGCGGAACAGATGTTCTCCACTCGCGAGGGTCCGGGGAGCTGGGAGACGGCGGATATCGCGACGCCCCATGATGAAGTGTCGGCAGCGGCCATTGCGGCTATTGATGAGTACAGGCTCTTCTCGAGCGACCTGTCGGTGGGGCTTGTCGAACCGTCGAGTGATACGACGCTGCCGCCGTTGTCGGCGGGTTCGGAAAGGACGGTATATCTCCGTGAAGCGAGCGGCGCGTACAGGGCGCTCGTGACGTCGGGGAATGTGCCGCCGGGCACCGAATTCGGCGATCACAATGGGGCGTCCAAAGGGGTTGCGTTCGTGTCGGCTTCGCCCGATCTCAGCCATGTCGTCGTTGAATCCGAGGTGGCGTTGGCAGAAGGCGTGTCCCATGCTGAGCTGTATGAGTGGGCGGAAGGGCGGCTGCGAGTCGCCAGCGTGCTGCCGGGACCGGGAGGCGAGCCGGCTAGTAATGAACCATTTCTGGGTGCGCAAGGAGACGAACTTTAC
>JBAVTK010000584.1:0-10047 GCA_049696095.1 Aliidongia sp.
AAGCAGGTGATGAACCCGGCCGAGGGTGCCGTCGCGCGCTGGTGCCTGCCGCTCAGCGGCGACGCGCTGGGCCTGCTCGGCGAGAATCGCAAGCTGCTGGTCCTGCCGGTGACGGAAATTCCGGACATGGTGCGCGGGCGCGGCGTGATCTTGCAGAAATACCGCGATGGCGGCCTGGGCGATGTCAGGATGCTGACGCTGGCGCAGGGCCTGTCCTGGCAATCGGGCACGCGGACGCGCTCCGAGCCGGATCTCTCCGGCTGGCAAACCGGGCGCGGATCGAGCGGCCGGATGGCGCCCACGGGATTTCCGCAAAAGCCGGTGAGGTTTCCGTGATAGGGCAGAAAGGCGAAACGAGATGAAGGACTTGAGATAACTCCGTCGAGTTCGTCGTGCCACTCGATAGCGGTCGCTCGATTCCGCGCCTTATCGTGGCAAGGCCAGATGAATTTTGATGGCATCTTCAACGGCTAACATGTCGGTCTTTGATACAGTGCCAAGTTGACTCGTGAGCCGCGTCTTATCGGCGGCCATGATAAGGATATTGGCCGGATCGACGTGACGGAGGTCGAATATGAATGAGGCATTGAAGCCAATTCATTCGGAGGAGGATTACACGACAGCCCTGGGCGAAGTCCAACGCCTGTGGGGTGCGGCAAGCGGGACACCTGACGGCGACCGTCTTGACGCCCTGGCGACCCTGATCGATGCCTATGAGGCCGAACATCACCCGATGGCCCCGCCCGATCTGATCGAGGCGATCAAGCTCCGCATGGAACAACAGGGGCTGTCGCGCAAGGATCTGGAACCGCTGATCGGCAGGCGCACCCGCGTTGCCGAGATCCTGAACGGCAAGCGCGGTCTGTCGATCGGCATGATCCGGCGGCCGCACGATCACCTCGGTATGTCCGCCGAGGTGCTGATTCGGCCGTCGCTGCGTAGTGAAGGCACCAATCCAGTATTGTGGCACAAGATCTTTTAGTTTAGTGGCGTATCAATGGAACCTCCTTCCCCGATCTACCGAAAATAGTACCGTCGTGGTGATCCTGGCACCACGGTAGAATTAATAGAGAGATTGTTGATGACTCGCACACCTTACCCGATTCCTTTCTTAGCCCTTGCCTTGGCCTCGTGTTCCGCCCCGGCGCCGATCATTCCTAGTTCGGAGAACCTGGCCGCGCTTCGGGGCCGGCCGCTGACGATCACCCACTATACGAGCAAGCCTGATTTCGTTGCGATGACTGCCGGAACCGCCGCCTTTGGAATAATCGGCGCACTTGCCCAAATCGCGGAGGGTAACGATCTGATAGAGAAAAACAATGTCCCCGATCCCGCGGACACGATCTCCGCTCGTCTCGCTGCAGCCTACCAGGCCCGCTACGACGCCGATCGGCCGAGCACCACGACTGAATTGGCCAGCTATTCTAGCGCCGCCTTACCCGCCATTGTTGGGCACGATGGAATTATTCTCGATGTCAAGACCACGCGCTGGATGTTCGGCTATTTCCCGCTCGACTGGGGCCATTACCACGTCGATTATGCCGCAAGCGCGCGGCTCGTCGACGCAACAACTCGCAAGGAGATCGCACGCTCGTCTTGCATGTTAAAGTCGTCCGATACACCCGACCAGAAGCCCAGCCATGACGACCTGACCGCCGATCATGCCGCGGGGCTGAAGGCCAGACTGGACGACATGGCCGCCCGATGCGCCGCGGCCTTCGCACACGATCTGTTAGGGACCGAAGGGGCCGGCCCTTTGCCCGGTGTCGCCGGGCCAACAAATGCACATGCACCAGCTACCGCCCAGCGCTAGCGCTGGTGGTATCTCTAACGCTGCTCCATGGGGTGGAAATTTGACTCCGAGTGCAAATTAAAGTCATGAGCCGCCCCGGTGATCCACCAGCGATCGCCGGGGCGGGAAACAAACCGAGTAACCGTACAACTCATTGCACTTGAGCATTGGTACCGCCAAGGAGACCTGCAAGGTTGCGGTCCGGAGCGCGGCGCCGAGGCAATGAGCCAGCAAGTGCTCGCTGGTCTGGGCAGCATCTGTCATGGGCGGAATTTCCCTGAATAGCGCATGCCGAACGGCTGTTTGAACCTTACGCCGCCGCCACTCACGACAGATCGATCGCCGCGCGACCGTTGCAGGCGAATTGCCGTCGCTCCGGCGTTTCGTTCGATTGTGCGTTGCACCAGACGGTTTTCGCTATTGCAACATAGATAAAATCGACTGGAAATCGCGTTAAAACTACCCATAAATACTTGAGGAACAAGAGACGATGCGGCCGGTCGCGTCGTCGGGAGACGCGAATGATATCCGTTGCAGCCTGGGATGCCGTCGAGGCCCAGGAGATTGTCGATCGGCTGAAACATCTGCCGGGCGCTACTTTGCCGATCCTCCATGCTTTGCAGGACCGTTTCGGCTATGTCGATCGGGTCGCTGTACCGGTGATTGCCAAGGCGCTCAATCTCAGCCAGGCCGAGATTCACGGTGTCATCAGCTTCTATCATGATTTTCGCGCGAGCCCGGCCGGCAGCCATGTCATCAAGCTGTGCCGGGCCGAGGCGTGCCAGTCGATGGGCTGCCGTACGCTCGAAGCCCACGCGCAACGCCGGCTCGGTATCGAGTTCGGCCAGACCACGGCGGATCGGCGCTTCACGCTGGAGCCGGTCTATTGCCTGGGCAATTGCGCGCTCTCGCCGGCCATGATGATAGATGGCGAGCTTCATGGTCGGGTCGATGCCGTGCGGTTCGATGCGCTGATCGAGGCGGCGCCATGAGCGCCCGGGTCTATGTGCCGATTGATGCCGCCGCACTTTCGGTCGGGGCTGGTGCTGTTGCCGCCGCGATCGAAGCGGCGCTCGAAGGAACCGGGGCGACTATCGTGCGCAATGGCTCGCGCGGCTTGCTCTGGCTGGAGCCGCTGGTCGAAATCGAGACGCCGCAGGGCCGTGTTGCCTATGGGCCGGTTTCGGCGGCCGATGTGCCGTCGCTGGTCGCGGCCGGGTTCCTGTCGGGCGGCAAGCATCCGTTGCGCCTTGGCCTGACCGAGGAAATCCCCTATCTCAAGGCCCAGCAGCGCCTGACGTTTGCCCGTTGTGGCATCACCGACCCGCTTTCGCTGGCCGATTATACCGCGCATGGCGGCTGGCGTGGGTTGGACAAGGCGCTGGCGCTGGCGCCGCGCCAGATCGTCGAGACGGTTATCGAGTCGGGATTGCGCGGGCGCGGCGGTGCCGGGTTCCCGACCGGCATCAAATGGCGCACCGTGCTCGACGCACCGGCCGCGCAAAAATACATCGTGTGCAATGCCGATGAGGGCGACAGCGGGACCTTCGCCGACCGGATGCTGATGGAGGGTGATCCCTTCGTGCTGATCGAGGGCATGATCATCGCCGGCCTCGCGGTCGGCGCGACGCAAGGCTATGTCTATATCCGCTCGGAATATCCGCACGCCTTCAAGACCTTCAGCCAGGCGATCGAATTGGCTGAGGCGGCGGGCTATCTCGGTGCCTCGGTCAAGGGTTCCGGCCGGGCGTTCCGGCTCGAAGCGCGGCTCGGGGCCGGCGCCTATATCTGCGGCGAGGAAACCTCGCTCTTGGAAAGCCTTGAAGGCAAGCGCGGCCAGATCCGGCCGAAGCCGCCGCTGCCGGCGATCGAGGGGCTGTTCGGCCAGCCGACCGTGGTCAATAATGTCGTCTCGCTCGCCTCGGTGCCGATCATTCTCGACAAGGGCGCACCGTTCTATCGCGATTTTGGCGAGGGGCGCTCGCGCGGCACGTTGCCATTCCAACTGGCCGGCAATGTCAAGCAGGGCGGGCTGGTCGAGACCGCGTTCGGCCTGACGCTGGGCGATTTGATCGAGCGCTTTGGCGGCGGCACGGCGAGCGGACGGCCGGTGCGGGCGGTGCAGGTCGGCGGGCCGCTCGGCGCCTATTTCCCGCAAGCGCTGCTCGATACGCCGCTCGATTACGAGGCGTTCGCGGCCCGGCGCGGCATGGTCGGCCATGGCGGCGTCGTGGTGTTCGACGACACGGTTGATTTGGCGCAGCAGGCGCGCTTCGCGATGGAATTCTGTGCTATAGAGAGTTGCGGGAAATGCACGCCGTGCCGGATTGGTTCAACCCGCGGTGTCGAGCTGCTCGATCGCATCATGGCCGGGACCGAGCGCGGCAAGAATCTGGCCGTGCTCGATGATCTTTGCCAATTGATGCTGGATGGCTCGCTCTGCGCGCTGGGCGGCTTGACTCCGTTCCCGGTGCTGAGCGCGATCCAGCATTTCCCCGAGGATTTCGATCGGCCGGTGCCTCGCGCACAGGCCGCTGAATAGGAGAGCGGCAATGACGCTCATCATGGAAACCGATTACGGCACACCGGAACACACCGGCGCCCCGGTGACGCTGGAGATCGACGGGCTGAGCGTCACGGTACCGGCCGGCACCTCGGTGATGCGGGCCGCGGTCGAACTCGGCACGCAGATCCCCAAATTGTGCGCGACCGACAGTGTCGAGCCGTTCGGCTCGTGCCGGCTGTGCTTGGTCGAGATCGAAGGACGGCGCGGCACGCCGGCGTCCTGCACCACGCCGGTCGAGCCCGGCATGAAGGTCAAGACCCAGACACCGCGCCTCGCCAAGTTGCGTCGCGGCGTGATGGAGCTATATATCTCCGATCACCCGCTCGATTGCCTGACCTGCGCGGCGAACGGCGATTGCGAGTTGCAGGATATGGCCGGCGTCGTGGGCTTGCGCGAGGTGCGCTATGGCTATGATGGCGCCAATCATCTCGCGGCTGAAAAGGATACGTCAAACCCGTATTTCACCTTCGATCCCGCCAAATGCATCGTCTGTTCGCGCTGCGTGCGGGCCTGTGAGGAGGTTCAGGGTACGTTCGCGCTGACCATCGACGGGCGCGGTTTCGCCTCGGCCGTCGCACCCGGCTCGGGCAATTTCTTCGACAGCGAATGCGTGTCGTGTGGCGCCTGCGTCCAGGCCTGCCCGACCGCGACGCTGAGCGAGAATAGCATCATCGAGCAGGGGCAGCCGGAACGCAGCGTGGTCACGACTTGTGCCTATTGCGGTGTCGGCTGCGCCTTCAAGGCCGAGATGCAGGGCAATGATGTCGTGCGCATGATGCCCTACAAGGACGGCAAGGCCAATCACGGCCATTCCTGCGTCAAGGGCCGCTTTGCCTGGGGTTATGCCACGCACAAGGACCGCATGCTGAAGCCGATGATCCGGGCCAAGATCAGCGATCCTTGGCGCGAAGTGAGCTGGGACGAGGCGATCAATTATGCCGCATCCGAATTCAAGCGTATCCAGGCGAAATATGGCCGCGATTCAGTGGGCGGCATCACCTCCTCGCGCTGCACCAATGAGGAAACTTACCTGGTGCAGAAGCTGATCCGCGCCGGCTTCGGTAACAACAATGTCGATACTTGCGCCCGGGTCTGCCATTCGCCGACCGGATACGGCCTCAAGACCACGCTTGGCACCTCGGCCGGCACGCAGGATTTCGACTCGGTGCTCGAAGCCGATGTCATGCTGGTGATCGGCGCCAACCCGACTGACGCGCATCCGGTGTTTGCCTCACGCATGAAGAAGCGGTTGCGCGAGGGAGCGAAACTCATCGTCGCCGATCCGCGCCGCACCGATCTGGTCCGCTCGCCCCATGTCGAGGCGAGTTACCATCTGCCGCTACGGCCGGGCAGCAATGTCGCCTTCATCAATGCCATGGCGCATGTCGTGGTGACCGAGGGGCTGGTCGCCGAGGCTTATGTCGCCGAACGCTGCGAGGGTGACAGCTTCGCTCGCTGGCGTGCCTTTGCCGCCGAGCCGCGCAACGCGCCGGAAGCGACCGAGGCGATCACCGGCATTCCAGCGGCCGATCTGCGCGCCGCGGCGCGGCTCTATGCGACCGGCGGCAATGCAGCGATCTATTACGGGCTGGGGGTTACCGAGCACAGCCAGGGTTCGACCATGGTGATCGGCATGGCCAATCTCGCCATGGCGACCGGCAATATCGGCCGCGAAGGTGTCGGCATCAATCCGTTGCGCGGCCAAAACAATGTCCAGGGCGCCTGCGACATGGGCTCGTTCCCGCATGAATTTACGGGATATCGCCATGTCTCGGACGATGCGACGCGCGAAAGCTTCGAGGCGGTCTGGGGTGTAAAGCTCCAAGGCGAGCCCGGTCTGCGGATTCCCAACATGCTCGACGCGGCGGTCGATGGCTCGTTCAAGGGCATCTATATCCAGGGCGAGGACATCGCCCAGTCCGACCCCGACACTAAGCATGTCACGGCCGGACTCGAGGCGATGGAATGCGTCGTCGTCCAGGATCTGTTCCTGAACGAGACCGCGATCTATGCCCATGTCTTCTTGCCAGGCTCGTCTTTCCTGGAAAAGGACGGCACCTTCACCAATGCCGAGCGGCGGATCAGCCGGGTGCGTAAGGCGATTCCGCCGATGGCCGGCTATGCCGATTGGGAAGTGACGGTGAAGCTGTCGGAAGCGCTGGGCTATCCGATGAATTACCACCATCCGTCGGAAATTATGGACGAAATCGCCCGCATGACACCGACCTTCAAGGGGGTCAGCTACGATCGGATCGACGAGTTGGGCTCGATCCAGTGGCCGTGCAATGACGCGGCACCCGATGGCACGCCGACCATGCATATCGGCAAGTTCGTCCGTGGCAAGGGTCATTTCGCCGTGACCGAATTCATCCCGACCGACGAGCGCACGACCGCGCGCTTCCCGCTGATCCTGACGACGGGTCGCATTCTCAGCCAATATAATGTCGGCGCTCAGACCAGACGGACCGAAAACGTCAAATGGCATGACGAGGATCTCTTGGAGATTCATCCGACCGACGCCGAATCGCGCGGCATTGCCGATGGCGATTTGGTCGGGCTGGTCAGCCGGGCCGGCGAGACTGCGTTGCGGGCGACCATTTCCGAACGGATGCAGCCGGGGGTGGTCTACACCACCTTCCACAACCCCGACACAGCCGCCAATGTCGTGACCACCGATTATAGCGACTGGGCGACCAATTGCCCGGAATACAAGGTGACGGCGGTCCAGGTTCGGCGGGTCAATCATCTGTCGGAATGGCAGGAGCAATATTTGCGCGAGCGCGAGGAGCGGACCCGCGTGGCCGTCGCGGCGGCGGAGTAGGTGCATGGGTGCCGCGTCGTCTCCGATCATTGCGGCCGAACCGTCGGGTGTCACACGCCGGACGGCGTTCCGGGTCAAGGGCACCGTCGAGCGGATCGATCCGATGGTCGCCGACGAAGTGCCGGTGGCGCTGGTCTATAATGGTCTCAGCCACGCCGTGATGATGGCGAGCCCGACCGACCTCGAAGCCTTCGCGCTGGGTTTCAGCCTGAGTGAGGGGATTCTCGAAACGCCGGACGAGTTGCTCGATCTGAGCGTGACCAGATCGCCCGGCGGCAGCGAAATCGATCTGCGCATCACCGCCCGGCGCTTCGCCGGCTTGAAGGATCGCCGACGCAGCCTGGCTGGGCGCACCGGCTGCGGTCTTTGCGGTGTTGAAACTCTAGCGCAAGCGCTCAGTCCCGTTCCGCCGATCTGCTCCGACCTTATGGTCGACAGCACGGCGATCGACCGGGCGCTCGCAGCGCTGGCACCGTTGCAAAATCTGAACCGGGCGGCAGGTGCAGTCCATGCCGCCGCTTGGGCCGATCCATCGGGGACGATTCTGGCGCTGGCCGAGGATGTCGGGCGGCACAATGCACTCGACAAGCTGATCGGCCTTTTGGCGCGCGGCCGGCCACCAGGCTTTCTGGTGCTGACCAGTCGATGCAGCTACGAATTGGTCGCCAAGGCAGCGATGCTCGATATGCCGATCCTGGTGGCGATCTCGGCGCCGACCGGCCTGGCGCTCGATCTGGCCGAACGGGTCGGGCTTACGGTCGTGGCGCTGGCTCGGTCCGATTCGATGAATATTTATACCCATCCCAGGCGTATCGCCCAGTTGATCGAGGCTCAGAAGTGACACCCGAACACATGGTCCATATGGTAAATCAAATCGCACTATTCTTCCAATCCTCGCCGCGTGATGAGGCAGTTTCTGGGATCGCGAGCCATTTGAAGCAGTTCTGGGAACCGCGCATGCTGCGCCAACTGCATGCTTACATTACCGCGGGCGGTGCCGGCCTGCATGAGCTGGTGCTTGATGCGGAAAAAACATTGCAGTGATAGGCAAAGCTGGATGAAATGTCGGTAAAGGTCGCGCGAGAACCGCCTAAACCCGAGAAACGGGTGGGCGATCGCACTAAGGGGGGCCGTTGAATGAGTTCGTTTCTGGATAAGTCTCATACTATCGCACCGTCGGGGTATAATAGGTTTCTGGTACCACCGGCGGCATTGGCAGTTCATTTGTCGATCGGCCAGGCCTATGCAATTTCGACGTTCAATCTGCCGATGACCAAGCTGCTCGGCACAGCCGAGGATTGGTCGCTGTTGCAGGTCGGGCTGCTGTTCCAGGTTGCGATAGCGGTGCTCGGCATTTCCGCGGCGATGTTCGGCCATTGGGTTGAGGATGTCGGACCGCGCCGGACGATGTTCACCGCCGCCTTGTGTTTCGCCGGCGGCTTCATGGTGTCGGCATTCGGGGTCTGGCTGCATCAGCTCTGGATCGTCGTGTTGGGCTATGGCGTGCTCGGTGGCTGCGGTCTCGGCCTCGGCTATATCTCGCCCGTATCGACTCTGATGAAATGGTTCCCGGATCGACCCGGTATGGCGACCGGCATAGCGATCATGGGCTTCGGCGGCGGTGCCTTGATCGCGGCGCCGCTGTCCGTCGCGCTGATGGCGTATTTCAAGACGGCGACATCGCAGGGCGTCGTCGAGACCATGATCGTCATGGGCGCGCTCTATTTCGTCTATATGATGATCGGTGCGTTCACGGTGAAGGTGCCGGCCCCCGGATGGCGGCCTCAAGGCTGGGTTCCCTCGGTCGTTGCGAAAAAGCTGGTAACGAGCGCCGAAGTCGATGTCAACGAAGCGATGCGGGCGCCGCAATTCTACCTGCTCTGGGGGGTTTTGTGCCTGAATGTCACGGCCGGTATCGGTGTGCTCAGCCAGGCTTCGCCGATGATTCAGGAAATGTTTCCCGGACGGGTCTCGGCGGCGGCGGCCGGCGGCTTCGTCGGGCTGCTCAGCCTGTTCAACATGGTCGGCCGGTTTTTCTGGGCTTCGACCTCGGACTATATCGGCCGGCGCAACACCTACATGATCTTCTTCGCGTTGGGCGTGGTGCTTTATATGGCGGTGCCGACCACGGGCCAGATTGGCTCGATCCCGCTGTTCGTGCTCGGTTTCGCGGTCATCCTCAGCATGTATGGCGGCGGTTTCGCGACCATTCCCGCTTACCTCCGCGATATGTTCGGTACGATGCATG
Source organism: Aliidongia sp. (assembly GCA_049696095.1). Lineage (GTDB taxonomy): Bacteria > Pseudomonadota > Alphaproteobacteria > ATCC43930 > CGMCC-115725 > JAXDMU01. The sequence continues at coordinate 9,428 of JBAVTK010000584.1, forward strand.
TCGGCGCCATCCACGGTCGACTGCTGACCGCCTGGTCGGTGGCCGGCGTCGCCGGACCGTTTCTGGTGAATTTCATTCGCCAGTATCAGATCGATCACGGCGTCGCCAAGGCCGATGCCTATACCATCACCATGTACATCATGGCCGCATTGTTGGCCGTCGGGTTTGCCTGCAACTACTTCGTCACCGCCGTCGATGCGCGGCACCATTTCCGCAAAGCCGCGCCGTCGGCAGCCGAGTGAGGATCTCATGACCGCGAAGATGATAGTGCTGTGGTTGATCGTCGGCGTTCCGCTCGCTTTCGGAATCGAGCAGACGCTAGAAAAAGTCGTAACGTTATTCTACTGACTACCACCCGGGGGGACTGGCATATTGCCAGCTTCCCCCCTTCTCCGACAGGCACTTAGGCTAGTGCTACGTGACTTGGAACCGGGCGAATTTCTGTCCGGCCGTGTCCATCTAATATTGTCAAGACGATACCGCTCTCCAATGCTACAAATGCAGCCGTGTCTGATGTCGTCCCCCGGGGCGCGGTGCAAGGGAGAAAGCGAGAGCGATGATGGTCGCGCATTATTGCGGGCATCGCATGGCGCGGCCGGGCTTCGGCGGTGCCTTCATCC